>JBEKJZ010000086.1:0-24024 GCA_050010955.1 Xanthobacteraceae bacterium
CCGATTTTCTCGCCGACGGTGACAACGATACGCTTCCAGCCGATCATCGTTCCGAGGCCGAGCGCGATGGCCACCGCGACCTTGACCCAGGTGGGAATGAACTTGGTCGCCTCGTCGAGCGATAGCTTATAGGCGTTCAGTGCTTTGATCTCTCCCGGCGAGAGGTCGCTCTCCTTGTCTTTCATGAGAAAGCGGATCGCCTCCGACGCGAGATACATATCGTTGCGCGCGTTGCCCACGCTCTCCGCCGGCATTCTGGCGATCGACCCGTATTGCGTGACTTCCTTGGAGATTTCCCGCACCAGGGCGGCCAATGAGGGATAGGTTCCTTCGGTGAGTTCGTGGCTGGCCACGTAAGCGGTCACCGCCGGGCGCGGATTGCCCAACACGCTATAACCGGCCGCCTTTTGCTCAATGACGGCGCTTGCGGCTTGCGATGTTGACGCAAAGGTCTGCACTTGGTTCGGCGGCAGGGCGCGATTGAGCGCATAGGCCGTCGGTACCGTGCCGATCAGGATGAGCATGATCAGGCCCATGCCCTTCTGGCCATCATTGGAGCCGTGGAAGAAGCTCACCAGCGTGCAGGTCAGGATCAGGATGCCGCGGATCCACCATGGCGGCGGCTGGTCGCCCTTGGGCTCGGCATAAAGGGCCGGACTGCGGACGACGAATTTGAGGGCCAACAGGAGGACGGCGGCAAGGGCAAAGCCGAACAGGGGTGAGAACAGCAATGCCTCGCCGACTTCCTTGGCTTTCGACCAATCGACGCCGGATGTGCCACTGCGGCCATGCAGCAGCGCATTGGTGATGCCGACACCGATAATGGAGCCGATCAAAGTGTGCGAACTCGATGCCGGCAGGCCGAAGGCCCAGGTTCCGAGGTTCCAGATGATGGCCGCGATCAGGAGCGCAAAGACCATCGCAAAGCCGGCGTGGCTGCCGACCTGCAGGATCAACTCGACGGGCAGGAGCGAGATGATGCCAAAGGCGACGGCGCCCGAAGACGCCAGAACGCCAAGCAGATTGAACATTCCGGACCATACTACTGCGAAGTTGGCCGGCAGCGCCCGCGTATAGATGACGGTCGCCACGGCGTTTGCGGTGTCGTGAAAGCCGTTGACGAATTCGAAGCCGAGCGCGATCAAAAGCGCGACGAACAGCAGCAGGAAGGGCGCAAGGCTCGTGACCTTTGCGCCGGTATCGCCGATGTCGGAATAGATGCTGTAGGCGACGAAAAGCAGAACCGCGGCGACGACGCCGGCAAAGAGAATGCCGGTCAAAGGATTGATGCCGCCACCGAGGTCCGGTCGCTTGCGGGCTGCGGGCTCGATCGAGCCGGGTAAGGCGATATCACTCATGCGGGCCCCCGTTCGTCCAAAGGGCCTCAACTCTGCGCATGCTTTGTGACAGGCAGATGAAAAGAACCCTTGCCGAACGGCGGGGCAACCGGGAGTAACTAAGCAGCGGAGATAGCAGCCTTAACGGCTGGAAGCACATCGTAATCGGAATGGATGCGTTCGGTGATGGCGATATAAGCTCGTTTTTTTGTCGCCTGATCGGCGCATTCGAACCGGCAATCAAGGTCTGGCAGCTCAATGCGATCGTGAGTGTTAATCGGGGCGGCGAGACCAAGCCACCAAGCGTCGATTGTGCCGGTGCTCATGCCAGTAGCGACGTAGACAGTAAACGGTGCGTTGAAGCGCTCCATGACTGGCAATGCGTGGGTCAGATTGTCGGCATAGCCGTCATCGAATGTGAATGCGCAAAATCTTTTAGACAACGGTCGACTCAAGCGTTGCATTGCGTCGTCCAGGCTGACGAATTGGACGTCTTTGTCCTTCAGCCAGGATAGGATCCCCTCAAGCTTCGCAAGGGGACAGCGCAAGTCTTCTAGCAGGAAAGTATTCGACTTTCCGACCGTACTATGCAGCATGAATATGACGCCTGGACCGCCGTAGCGGAAGGCAAGCGCGCTAGCGATCCCGCTGTAGCAGGCAATGGCAGGTGCTGCCGATTTCAGGGCCGCGCGAGCGTTCATGTGCTCCCTTCGCGTCAAAACAGGTCAAGGAGTATTTCGCGCTCAGTCCGATGCACTGCACGACCTGCTCTGGCCGATAGTAACGTGCTCGATTTCGCTCGCGCTCGAATTACGCAGCTAACCTTAACGACGATTCAGTCCGCACGGAGCGACTACGACCATGACGCAAGTTTGCTATTGAAGCTTGCTTTAACGCGCGAATGAAGCGTGCACCACTGAACCAGACAAGGTCCGGCCGATGATGATTCGATTTTCTAGATCGTGCTTTAGTCGGTCAGCACGGCGCCGCGGAGTTTCCGCGCGTCGGGGCCGAGGCGTGCGATGAACTGTTCGATAGCGGCTTTGTTTTGCGCGTCGACTCGGGCGACCAGCAAGATGTGATCGACGAGGCCGGCAAAGAAGCGCGCGATCGGATCGCTGCTCAACTCGACCGCGGCGACGATCACCATGTCGAAGCGTTTGGTCTGGTCGAACGCCTGTTTGACGTCCGCCTCACTGATCGGCCGGTCGCGCCGACTGTTCGGCGAGACAAACGACGCCAGATTGAGGTTGGTCTCCCGGTCCCGCGTGATCACGTCGGACAGTGTGCGACGGCCGGTGGCGACATCGACAAGCCCGGCCTGGTTTTGATCGGCATCGATGGCCGACAAAGTTCGGCGCTGCAGGTCCGCGTCGATCAGCAGCACGCGTTGCGTTGCGGCCGCGACCGCGGCAAACGCCAGCGCGACCGCTGCGGTGTCGTCCTCATCATCGGCAGTGACGATCAGGATCGTCGGATTGCCGCGGGTCTTGTGGCTTGCCCGCACCGCATCGAGCACTTTGCGGATTTTCATGGCGAAACGTGAATTCGGATCCTCCGCGGCGTTCAAGCCGAACGAGGTATCGACGTTCGGCAACACCGCGAGCACCGGAATAGAGGGTGTCGACGCAGCGGACGACCGAAAGTCCTTGGCGACGCTCCGCAATTTGCGGCGGAGGACGCTGGTCCCGCCGGCGCGCGGCCACGCGGGGCCGGATGCGTCCCGCATGATGACGATAGCGGACCCGGCGCCGACCCCAATGAGCAGAGCGCCAACGGCGAGAAGGAAGTTGGACGGTGGGAAACTGCGGCCCTGCGGTGGTTCGGCGCGGGAGATCACGCGAATGTTCTTGGTGTCAAGCCGCTCCTGTTCTCCGGTCTCGCGGGCGCGCACCAGAAACGACTCGTAGACGGCACGGCTGGCCTGCACGTCGCGCTCGAGCTGCGTCACCATGGCCTCGTTGGTGGTGACGGCCCTATTCTTAAGCGTCTCCAGGCTGGTTGCCAGCGCCGCCTCGTTGGCGCGGGCGCTCTCGTATTCGCTACGCGCGGAAAGCGCGAGCCGATGGACCTCGTCGTCGATCATCTTGTGCAGCCGCGCCGCCTCGGCCTGGATTTCGATCACCGCCGGGTGACGTTGGCCGAGCGAAGTCATCTGCTCGGCCTCGCGACGCATGACCTCGGCGTATTGGCTGCGCAACGCGGCGACGGTCTGCGACTGCACTGCCTCCGGGAAAGCGCCGGTCTCGTCCTTGGAAAGTTGCAGGCGCTCGACCTGGTCGAGACGCGCTTTTGCCGCCGCCGTGCGGGCGTGCGCCACGCCGAGTTGATTGTTTAATTCCGAAAGCTGCTGTTCGCTGACGAGCTGTCCGCTGGCGCCGAGGATATTGTTGCGGGCCTTGAACGTCTCGACCCGATCCTCGGCCTCGCGCACGCGATCCTTGAGCTCGTTGAGACGCGCCGACAGGGATTGCGAAATCTGCCGGGCGGCATCAGACCTGACGTCCGTTTGCTCCGCCAGATAGGCCTGCGCAATCGCGTTGGCGAGGCGCGCCGCTTTGTCCGGGTCTTTGCTGGTGACACTGACGTCGACGACGTAGGTACGTTCAGCGCGTTTCACCTGGACCTTCCGCTTCAGCGCATTGAGCGCGCCCAGGGTAGGGTCGGCAGGGCGCGCGGCGCCGAGGACGAAAGACCCCAGCAATCCGCGAAGGCTCCATGACGGGCCGACAAATTCCTGATTGCGGTCGAGCGACTCTGCGCTGACCACGCGGCGCAACACGCTATCGGATCCCAGCACCCGAACCTGGCTCTCGACCAGCAGCACGGCCGCATCGTTGGTCTGATTGGCCGGATTAGGCTCGTTGCCCACCGCATGCAAATCCGTCGGGTCGATGAGGATCTGCGTCGCCGCCGTGAAGCGATGTGGCACCACCAGCACGACCAACACGGCCAGGAGGAGTGAAGCCGCCGTGGTCCACAAAATCGTTGTCTTGCCGCGCCAGAGGACGGACCAGATGCGGTGCAAGTCGATCCCGAGGGCGGCAGCAGGTCCGACGGCGACGTCCGCCGTGCCGGCGAGGGCCGATTGGATTTGGCGCGGCGCTTCGAACATCTAGCCGACTCTCTTAACAGCAGCAGCGCAGCGCCGGCGCTCGGGTGACGCCAGTCAACGCCGTCATCGACGCGTTACCCCACGGCGACTCAAGGCACACGGTCTGGCATGTCCAGGTGACCCCGCGCCGTTAATCAATTCATAAGGGGTTAGGGTTAATGCGCGGTGTATGCCGCATTCTCAACCGAGTTCCGGCGGCGATTGGCGGCCTGTCGATGCGGCGGAATTACCGGCGCCAGAGACGGATTAGGGCGCCGACAGCGACGAGCATCAGCATAATCGGTATCCAGATCAGAACCGCGCCGATGACGGCGAGGATGATCAAGCCGACAACGATGCCGACGATCAGCATCAGGAGCGTGAACCCGAACGGCCCGAGCCTTGTAACGTAGATGCGATGCTTCTCGTCCGCTGCCGTTGAGAAGAGCGGCTGCCAAGTCTGCCCGCGCCAAGTCTGCCGGCGCCAAGCCTGCTGGCGCCAATCGGGCCGACGCGGGGTTCGGTCCGGCGGAATGATTTCCGGCTCTACGCGGGGCCGTTCCGGCTGGTCTGGATCATCAACCATGGACTGAGCGCTCGGTGCCTGATCTGCGACGGCCAACTGTATGTAAGGTTCACGCACGCCCTCACAAGCGGCGGGTTGCCGCTCTTACGCGTGGTGGGTCCGTGTGTAATGATCGTGGAGGAATTTAGCCAGTTGTTCGCGCAGGCTTTCATCCCGCTCGCCCTTGTGGCCGAGCACGACGGCCCGTTCGAACAGGGATTGCTGAAGCTCCTGCGGCAAATCGCTCCAAAGGTCCGCGGCCGCGGCGCCAAGGACGAGGAAGTAACGCTCGGCGTTCCTGCCCCCCGCGACGTCATCCGACATTCCGCTCATGACAAAACCTGACCTGCGCGCATCGCGGCACCGGATTTGCTCATCCGCCGTTGACGACCACCGGTAGCAGAACGGCGGAGTAGGGTCCAGGTTCCGGCCTCATTAAGGCTGCGACGGCCGTTGCTGACGGATATCATGACGGCGCGCCGGGTGCGTGCTAGCGTTCCGGCATGAACGCAGCCGGGTTCGGCATCCCACACTTTGGTCGTCGCGCAATCATCGGCGTTGCCGTTGTGGCGAGCCTTTGCGGCGGCGCGCTGGCGCAGGATTCGCCGGCCCTGAGCGATGCCGCCAGCGCCATGATCGGCGCGTGGGAATTCTCCAATGCCGATCACGACAAGATTTGTCGTTTCACGTTCCGCGCCGATGCCATGGCCGACGGCTATAAGCTCGACATCGACAAGAACTGCGCCAACCTGTTTCCTTTGACCAAGGACATTGCCGGTTGGGCGGTCGACGCCTACGGCACGTTGCGCCTGATCGACGGACGCGGCCACACGGTGATCGAATTGACCGAGGCCGAGACCGGCATCTTTGACGGCTTCCAACCCGGCGAAGGCCGCTACGTGCTGCAGAGCGCAGCCGCAGCGCCGGTCCGCTCGGCCGAAGACATGGTCGGCGACTGGGCGATCGCGCGCGGGACCGGCAAGCCGATCTGCACGCTGACGCTGGCGAACAATCCGGCCGGCGCCGACGGTTTGGCGCTCACGCTCAAGCCCGGCTGCGATCCGCTGGTCACCCGGTTCGGCCCGACCGCCTGGCGGTTCGATCAGGGCGAATTGGTCCTGCTGTCGGGGCGCGGGCAGGTATGGCGCTTCGAGGAGAACGACGCCAATACCTGGCTGCGCGTGCCGGAAAGTCCCGACCCGGTGCTGCTGGTGCGGCAATAGGCATGCGAGCGTCCGAGGCTGAACATGAGTGAGGCAACCGCCGCCTTTCGCGCCAAGCAAATCGGATTTCTGCCAGATCATTTGGGGCTCGATTGGATCGATCTGCGGCGAGGTTTTGCCCATGGCCGGTTCGAGATCGAAAAAAAGCACTTGGCGCCGAACGGCTATCTTCACGCCGCTGCGGTGGTCGGCCTCGCCGACACCGCTTGCGGCTACGGCTGCGTCGTATCGCTTCCGCAAGGCGCCGCGAATTTCACGACCGCGGAGCTGAAGGCCAACTTCATCGGCACCGCGCGCGAGGGTGGCATCGCCTGCGAGGCGCGTTTGGTGCACGCCGGGCGAACCACGCAGGTGTGGGACGCGGAAGTGAAAAGCGAGGACTCCGGCAAGACCATCGCGTTGTTCCGCTGCACCCAGATTGTTCTCTATAAAGCCGGCGGTTCATGACCGGCCGCTCATCTTCGTCGCCGCGCCGGTTGCTGAATTAGGCCCAATCCCGTGCCGATCATCAGCACGCCCCAGCTCCTGGCAGTCTCGATTTCGCGCGGTCGTTGCAGCAGCGTCTCGTAGTGGCACACGTCGGTCCAGCCTTTGAGTGGGCCCACAGCTAGATCGCAGCGGAAAAAGCTTCTGAGAATGTTGGTTAACTCTTGAAACTGCGAGCTGATAGCGGAGGTTTCGATAGCGAGCTTCGAAAAGCATCAGCGCCCGCCCCGCGGCACGGCCCAGATGTTGCAACGGCCTGCCGGCCATGTCGCATTTTTTCCCAACCGAAGTTTGGAGCCATGCGCGTAAACCGAGGTCGGTTTTTCGTTATTTTTCGTACCAGCGGATTGGCGCGTTTACCGCAATTTCCGACTTTACCCTGATCGTAGCGGCGAGCATCTCCTCCGGAGTCATTTATCATTTTCTTGCTTTCGATGACTGGGGTGACGTCGACGCCTATGCCGTCATCGGTTGTCACTCCGGCCTGACTTTCGTCCTGCTGTCCAAGGTGCTTGGACTCTATCAGCCCAATGCGCTGCTGTCGGCCCGCGGGCAAATTCGCGGCGTCCTCATCGCCTGGGGCGGTGTCGTCCTGTTCATGACTTCACTGCTGTTTTTGCTGAAAACCGGGGCGCATTATTCCCGCGGCGCAACCATCAGCTTCGGCCTTCTCGGCATCGCGGGCATCGTCGCTTCCCGTTCCTTCACCGCATTCAACCTGCGCCGTGCGCTGGCCAACGGAACGCTGGGCGGTCAACGGGTCATCGTCATTGGTGATCCGGAAGAGCTTGCGATCAAGCCCAAAACCGATTTGCTTCGAAGCTATGGCGCGCGAGAGGTAGGTCGTTTTGAACTTTCACCAGCATCCGGTCCCACCCTGTCCAATATCGCTGGCGATAGCGAAGTCATCGACTCCGTAATCAGGGCGGCTCGCGCCAGTTACGCAGAGCAGGTGCTGCTGGCGTTCCGCTGGGTGGATACGGCGCGCACTGATTTCGTCTGCGAACGGCTACGGGCGCTGCCGCTTCCCGTGTTTCTGCTGCCAGATCGGTCGGTGAGCTCCATCCTTTCCCGATCGAGCTGGGACCCGCGGGTCCTCACGCCGATCGAAATTCAGCGCGCTCCTTTGTCGCCACGGGATTTGGTCGTCAAGCGTCTCTTCGACGTCACGTTCGCTGGCCTAGCCTTGGCGATATTTTCACCGCTGCTTTTGCTGACCGCAGTGGCGATAAAGCTCGACTCCGATGGTCCGGTCATCTTTCGCCAACGGCGCCGCGGCTTCAACGGCCGCGAGTTCGCGATTTACAAATTCCGCACGATGACGGTCCTGGAAGACGGCAGCACGGTTCGGCAAGCGCAACGCGATGATGCCCGGGTAACGTGGCTCGGCCGTTTGTTGCGCGCCAGCAGTATTGACGAGCTGCCGCAGCTCATCAACGTTCTGACCGGCGACATGTCTTTAGTCGGGCCGCGCCCGCACGCCGTCGTGCACGACGATGAATACGGCAAACTCATCGACAATTACATGTACCGGCATCACGTCAAGCCCGGGATCACCGGTTGGGCGCAAATCCACGGATTCCGCGGCGAGACCGACGTGGCTTTGATGTCAAAGCGAATTCAACGCGATCTTTGGTACATCAATAATTGGAGCCTGTGGCTGGACCTGAAAATTATGGCACGCACTTGCGTCGAGGTATTGCGAATCCAGAATGCGTACTGAGCTATGGGAACCGAGCCGCGACGATTTGTGTAGCCGGAAAGGGACCGAGGGCTCACGACTTCTCGTCTTGTCGCTCAGTGACGCGCAGCCTGCGAACCGTCAATTCATCGACTTGCAGCGCACCAATCCGCGCCTTCTTGATGGCCAAACGCCCGATCGCAATTTGACCAATCGCCAGCGCACCGATGGCGATCGCGCCGACCGCTGCAGCTCCGAGCAGCAGCGCCGCTACGCTGGTCGGGGGCATGACCTTGCGAGGGCTCATAATGTCGAGCGCCATTTGCGACCGCGTTCTCATTAAACCACCTTCGACGTTGCAGACCGATGTGGCCCTCCTTGCCGAGGAGAGGCGCGTCATCTCCCAGCAAATATCCTCATTTTTGACCTTCCGGTAGTTTGGCCTGGACACAGGGGCGTCTTAGGGGAATCAATATGAATTCGGGGCCGCCTGCAAGCTATGAGCTTGCATGCTCGTTCCGGATCGGCAGGTCCGCCTACAATTCCAGTGTTTTGGTAGAGCGCTGGGTGAGGGGATTTAAAATGGAAATGAACCCCAAGCAGGGCGTCCGCTTGGGGTTCTGAGACGTTGTCTCAACATACAGTCATCGACCGAAGCGGCAGGGTGTCGGGGGATGGGGAAAGCCGTCGGGTCGATGAACACCAGGACAATAAAAGCGTGAGATCAATTGCTCTACCGTACAAAAGTAAAAGCGCGGTATCAAAAGAGATCGGAAGACCAATACCAAGGTTTAGAAATTAAGTTGAACGCTGCCGAGGACTGGTCGGAATGCAGCCTTTGTCGACCACAGCCAGCCGCACCGCTGATGTGTCGCTCGAAGAGCATCTTGCCTTTGAGCGTCTACTTGCCGACCTCTCCGCTCGCTTTGCCAATGCTTTAGGCAACCAACTCGAAGAGGAAATTGAGGGCGCGCTAAAACAGCTCCTAACGTTTCTCGACTTCGACCGCAGCAACTTCGGCGAATTCATTCCTGACGGATGGGCCAATATCTTATGTTCGGTGGCTGCTGAGGGAGTGGAGCGATATCCCCCCGGACCAGTGCCCAAATTCGCGGCTTGGTATCTCAGCCGGCTCCGCACGGAAAAAATCGTAAGGGTGCGATCGATTGACGATCTTCCGCGCGGGGCAAGCGAGGAAGCCGAGTATTTTCGCCAGTCCGGTATCCGTTCAAGTGTCGGCATCCCGCTCCATGTCGGTGGCCGCATTGTCGGCTTTATCAACTTTTCCGCGTTTCGCTCTACGCGGGAATGGCCAGACGACCTCATCGCGCGGCTAAAGATCGTCGGAGAAGTGATAGCGCAAGCGCTCGTGCGCAAGCGTTCTGAGGCTGCGCTGCAGGCGAGCGAAGAACGATGGCGGTCGATATTCGAGGCATCAAACCTAGGCATTTCGATCATTGATCAGAACTTGCGCTACATCGCAACAAATCCGGCGTTTCAGGCCATGCTCGGCTACACCGACCTCGAATTAAAGAATCTCACCGCGGTTGATGTCACTGCCGAGGAAGACCGTGATGCGATCCGGATACTGATCAGTGAGCTCCAACAGGGAGAGCGGCATCATTACGAGAGCGTGAAGCAATATCGACGCAAGGACGGCACGATAATGTGGGGCCATGTCTACGCGTCGACGGTAACGCAGTCCGGAGCGAAGATGTTCATCGGTACCCTGATCGACATCACAGCGATCAAGCATGCACAGGATGCATTGCAAGCAACGCAGGCGAAACTCGCACATATCACCCGGATGTCGACGATGCATGAAGTAACGGCCACGATCGCTCACGAAGTCAACCAGCCGTTGGCGGCGATTGTGGCAAACGGCAACGCGGCTTTACGCTGGCTTCGCAAAACCCCACCCGATGTCGCCGAAGCCGTGGTGAACGTCAACCAAATAGTCAATGATGGGCATCGAGCAAGCGAAGTGATCGCCAGCATACGAGGAATGTTCAAGAAAGATGACCATGCCAAGGTTCTTCTTGATGTCAACGAAGTCATTCGAGAAGTCCTTGAACTCCTGCACGGAGAACTAAGCAGCAAGCGAGTGGCGGTTCGGACCAAGCTCAGCCGAAACCTGCCGCAGGTCTTGGCCGATCACGTGCAATTGCAACAGGTTATTCTCAATCTAGTTACGAATGCAGTCGAAGCCATGAGCAACAACCCGGTTGGCTCACGCGTGCTGAACGTGAATTCAAAGTCCACCCAACCCAACGAAGTCATCATTGCCGTCGAAGATTCGGGCCAGGGCATAGAGGCAAAAGATCTTGACCGCATTTTCGATGCGTTTTTCACTACGAAATCGCAAGGCATGGGGATGGGACTTTCGATCTGCCGCTCAATTGTCGAGTCGCACCGCGGCCGTGTTTGGGCCGCCGGGCGCCGGCCACACGGATCGATTTTTTATATTGCGTTGCCCGGCGCCGCGGCGCAGGACATTGGTATGCGGTGAACGGCTTTACGCGGAGTCCAACCCAGGCGCCCGGCGACGCGCAAAGCGAAATCGCCGCTCGTCAAGGTTTCTTGTTAGTTTCTAGCGTTTGGCGCTTTGTCTTTTCAGCGCCGTATCAATACAGGCGATCAAACGATCTTCGTCGAAAGGCTTGTGCAAATAGCCCACCGCCCCGCTCTCAAGTACCTTTTGTTGCGCTGTCTCGTCCGAAAAGGCGGAAATGAATACCGTAGGCAAGCTGCGGCCATCGGCAATCAAGTCGCCAACGCTTGACCGCCACTGACACGAGCGAGTAGTTACGACAGGTGCAGCGTGTCGCGCGCAGCACGTTCGAGCTGTTCGCGGAATTTTGGATCGGCGATCGCGATCATGGCGGCGGCGCGCTCGCGCAAAGTGTTGCCGCGCAATTCCGCAATGCCCCAGTCGGTCACGATGACATCCGCATCGCAGCGCGGAGTAGTGACCGGTCCTGAAAGAGCGGCGACGATGCGGCTTGTTGCGCCGCCGTTGGCCGTCGACGGCAAGGCGATGATGGAACGGCCGCCGGGCGCCGCTAGCGCGCCACGAACGAAATCGGGCTGGCCGCCAACGGTGCCGACATAGCGGCCATTTACTTGTTCGGCGTTCATTTGTCCGCTGAGATCGACCTCAAGCGCTGAATTGACGGCCCGGAACACAGAAAGCCGCGCCAAGTTGGAAGCGCCGTGCGAATGCGAGATCGGCACCACGCAGATTGCAGGATTGCGCTGGGCGAAGCCGTTCAGCTTTCGCGCGCCGAACAAGCAATTGGCGACGGTGACGCCGCGGTCGAAGCTTTTGTGGGCATTGGTCACGACCCCCGCCTCGATGAGGTCAACCACACGATCGCCGATCATTCCAGAATGGATCCCCAGATCGTGATGGCCGCCGAGCGCGGCGAGAATGGCGTCGGGAATCCCGCCGATTCCGATCTGGATGGTCGCGCGGTCGGGGATCAGCGCTGCCACGAACTCCCCAATGCGCCGTTCGGGTTCGCCGATGGGCACGGGCTGCAGTTCGACTGGTGCTTGGTCACATTCAACGATGCGGTCAATGCGGAGATCTAACGGCGCTGCGGAGCCATAGGTCCACGGCATCTGCGCATTGATTTCCGCGATGACGGTGCGCGCATGGCGTGCGGCGGCGGCAACGTAGTCATTGACAAGGCCGCAGGAGAGTCCGGCGGGCGAGCGGGAAAGAGAGATAAGTACGGCATCAGGTTGGCGCTGTTCGCTGAACAGGCCGGGCAAGCTGCTGTAAGGCACCGGCAGGACGTCCAGCCGGCCCGCCGCGGCGAGAGCGCCGGCCTTGCCGATCGCGCCATAGCTGGAGAAGGCGATGCCGTCGGTCCCTGTCGGCACGAAAGTGTCCGAGAACACGGCACCAAGGAAGAGTCGAAGCCCGGGAAATTCATGCCGCCGGCGCACCAGTTCGCGCGTTAGCGAGCGGGGCTCGGCCGTCCCTTGCCCGATTAGCACGAGCGAGCCCGGCTCGATGAGGGAGAAAGGATCGTCCACGACGCGCTTGCCACCTATGCGAGAGTTAGCGCAGCTGGTCGAAACGCCACCCGACCAGCCTTATCCGTTTTCACAGCCTTACTTACCGGTCAACTAAAACAGATCACGGCTTCACCTATTGAATTTTTCAGAAGCGGGTATTTTGATGAGCGCCGCGCGTTGTCGAAGGTGACGCGGCGCGAATTCGTGCGGCACGGAGAGGCAAGATGGCGGATGGCGCGACGTTGGACGGCAAGGCGGCGATCGTAACCGGCGCAGGGCGCGGCATTGGCCGTGAGATCGCATTGCTTGCCGCCGCCGAAGGCGCCAAGGTAGTCGTCAATGATCTCGGCGGCGCCGCCGACGGCAGCGGCAAGAGTATCGGTCCTGCCGAGGAGGTAGTGGAGCTGATCCGCCAGAAAGGTGGCACGGCGGTGCCGAACTTCGACACGGTAGCTGAACCCTCCGCCGCTGCGACCATAGTGAAGACGGCGTTCGATCATTTCGGCAAGCTCGACGGCGTTGTCAACAATGCCGGCATTTTGCGCGATGCAATCTTTCACAAGATGAGCGTCGCCGATTTCGAGCTGGTGATCAAAGTTCATCTGCTCGGGTCGTTCTATGTATCGCATGCCGCCGCGCGGCTATTCCGCGACCAGGGCAGCGGCGCCTTCGTGCATTTCACCTCGACCTCCGGCCTGGTTGGCAATTTCGGGCAGGCCAACTACGCCGCCGCCAAGCTCGGTATCGTCGGCCTATCGAAGTCGATCGCGCTCGACATGGCGCGCTTCAACGTGCGTTCGAACTGCGTATCGCCCTTTGCCTGGAGCCGCCTGATTGGTACCATTCCGACCAATACCGAAGAGGAGAAGGCGCGGGTCGCGCGCATCCAGGCTATGGGCCCGGAGAAAATCGCGCCGCTCAGCGTGTTTCTACTCAGCGACCAAGCCAACGATGTGACCGGACAGATCTTCGCCGTGCGCATGAACGAAATCTTCTTGATGAGCCAGTCGCGCCCGATCCGTTCGGTGCATCGCTCCGAGGGCTGGACCTGCCGCTCGATCGCCGAGCATGGCATGCCGGCGCTCAAAGCATCGTTCTATCCGTTGGATCGGTCGGCGGATGTTTTTTGCTGGGACGCGATTTGAGGCCAGAACGCAGCTAAGGCTAGTCCAATCGCCGGTGCAGGCAAGATGATTAGACGCTCGCGCCTTCCATCTTTGCAGTCACCGGATGTGGATGGCTCGCTAGCCACAGCGTCCGCGCGCAGACGGTCGGATCTATGCCGACTTTCTTCCACTATTCGGCTTCGTCGCCGCAGCGGTGAAGCTCACGATGATGTCCTCGGCATAGCGGGACAGTGAACTCATCGCTCACCTTGCGCCCGAAGGCGCGGTGTTGCGCGAAGCGAAGGTGATGGGCATCCGCGGGTTGCCGACCGCAAATCAGGCAGGGTCGCTTGCCTACCGCTTTGACATGATCCCGGTCCCGTACACGGCGGGGCTCCGATAGGGTCAGTAGACTCTTATCGATCACTTTGGACTGCGGCCGATTATCCGTCTCTTCTGGATATGGACCGCGCGACAACTCTTCCGTTGTTTGTTGTACCGGCGCGCCAGCACCGACCGGCAAAGTCGCCAGTCTTGCTCGGAAGGCCTCCTCGACCCGCTGAGCATCGGCCGCGGTTAGGTCGTTCTTGGCGCGCAGATTGCGATGCGCCCAGAGTGCGGCCTCATCGGCGGAGCCGACATTGGCGAGTTCGGCCAGAAGTCGGTCGCGTAATTTGGCCGAAAGCTCAGTCCCGAGGATCGGATTGGTGAAATTGAAGCTGATCCTTCGATCGCGAGCAGGAGCTGCTCGTTGAGTAAAATTGTGTTGACCGCCATTCAGTCGGTCGATGCCATCCTTCTTCGGCTTCTCAGGCCCTGACACCTGGCTCGTTGGCGTCGAAAGATCGGGCGCGTCGAGATCATCCTCGCCTGCGATGCCGACGAGGGTGAAGAGGGCATAGCGGCGGGCATAGGTGAGCGCCGCGCCCATCCGATGCGGGGTCGCAGTCTCGCTAATGCCGCAGACCGGCCAGTCCGACGCGATCCATTCCCCGGAGGAATGCGCCAACACCGTCGTGAGATTGACCATGCAGGCTGTCTGGTCGATGGAGGTCGTCTGCACCGTGGCAATTTCGTGCTGACCCAGGATCTTGCGCACGATGTCGAGCCCACTCGATAGTGGCGCATAGCGAAATGTCTGTTCCGCCCCGCCCCGGCGATCCACCGGAATTTTCGCAACAAGCGACTTCTCCGGATTGACCAGCTCACCTTGAGCCTTAGCGAGAGCCGCCGCCAACGTGCCGATCGAGCCACTAGACCGTTGCATGACCGCCCTCCACGTCGAGCAGGTCGAAACTGATGGCTCCTGATTTCGAGCGTTTAGCCCGGACGCCATGGCCGATAGCTTGCTGGGCGTCGTCGGGCACTAGCCTCTTGAGTTCGGCCTTGGCCTGTTCGGATGAGCCACCCGGGTCCGCGAAAAGATTCCCGCGAACTCTGACCAGGCGTTCGAAGAGCTCATGTCGACAATGCGGACTGCTTCGATCCGCGGCTTCGGCGGCTCAACACCAAAGACGGCAGGCGGTTCGCCACTCTCCACACAGCGCCAGAATTTCCTCTCGGCGGTGACAATGAGGTGCTGGTAGAGCGGATCGGCATGGGTCTTGATCTCAACCCACTTGCTGCCTCCGGTGATCACCGAAAGCACCGCACTTTTGGCGGCCACGACCCACATGTTGTGTTGGAGCTGGGGCATGTACTTTTCTGCCGCCGCTTCCTCCGAGAATGACCACGGCAGCATGAATTTGCTCTCGAACACCTCCCGGCCTTCGACGCGACCATCAAGGGTCGCCGCCATCCAGGGAAGGGCCGGATGGCGGGCCCATTGCTGCACATCTGTAACGACCCGCCCCGTGTTGGCTTGGTACCAACGCCGGTTGAGCTTCTCGGTGGCGAGGCCGAGCTGCACAATAAGATTGCCGGACAGGTCCTCTGGCTCGGCTTCCCCGCGCTTTTCCCGCCATAGCCGTAAGAGGGCCGCCTCATCATCGCCCATGACGATGCGAGCGTCGGAGCCGCCGACAAAGCTACGGCGACTAGCTGACTGATCTGACCCTGCCCTCATCACACACTCTCTCTTCTCGGACGCACATGTTGCGACTATGCTACCCGCCACGACTCGCGTGGTTGGTCATCAACAAAAAATGTTTATACATCGAAGCTACCAATGTCAATAAAAAATGTTGATACTCTAACGCCTGCCCAAAGCAAGGCGGCACGCGCCCTCTTGGGCATTAATCAGACCGAGCTTGCGGAAGCCGCCAATTTAGGACTGTCAACGGTGGTCGATTTCGAACGCGAACGGCGCCAGGTATCACCGATCGCTATCGACGCAATTTGGAATGCATTAAAGGGGGCCGGCGTCGAGTTCATCGACGAGAACGGCGGCGGCCCCGGGGTGCGGTTGCGAAAGCGGCAGCCTAAGAAGGGCTAGGAGCCGCAGTTCACGACGGAATGGCGCCGCGGCTCTATTGTCGGCGGCACCCGGATATTGCCGGTCGCGAAGCGCGGCGGGCCGGCAAAGCAAAGTTGCCGGTTTTGAACCCCCGTAGTTCGCGAACTTAAGTGGAGACGGGTCGGTTTGTTCGGCGCCGCTCACTTACCGTCATCGCACGCAACATACAGACGAGACAGGCGCGCGCGATCATTCCGTCTCAAGGTCTTCCAGCTTGATCCCGCATCCTGCTTGCAGGCTATGGCGTGCCCGTTCGATACGGCGCAGAAATCGCGGATCATTTTCGAGCCGGTATTCAAACCAGTCCTCCTCCGACTCGAAGCCGATGAGCAGTCCCGCCGGCTTGCCGTGGCGCGTAATAACGATCTCCTGGTTCTCTGCCTCCCGCAGAAATCGGGACAGATCGTCCTTGATTTCGGAAAGCGGAACTTCTTTCATTCCAGATTTGCGAACTGTGCGAGCCATTCCTCGGCCTCCGATTTAACTACGATCGCCAAAACTTGGACGGTCGTACCCGAAACATCATAGAATACCCGGATGTCGCCAACACGCAGCCGATACTGGGGCCGACGCAATCCCCGCAACCGTTTGATGCGACTGCGGCTCGTTTTCTCAGGCTGGCGTCTCAGATGCGTTTCGAGCGCTCTTCGCATCGTTGCCGGAACGTTCGCCTTCAGCCTCCTGAGGTCTTCGACGGCTTCGGGGGCGAGAACAATGGCGAAAGGCATTCTGGCTACAATATAGCCAGATTTTTCCTCATAGTCAAACCGGTGACGTCGCGGCCGCATCCCGCTCATCGCCGCACACCAATTTTGGCGCGGCGCCAGTGTCAAATTCATCGACCAGAACGGCAGTGCAACTTTGGCTGCCACCAAAGACAAGCGCAAAAGAAGCCGGTCCGAGTGGGTGGAAATACGGTTCAGCACTCTGTTAGTAGGCGTGTACTCATCTGTGGACGCCCCTTCAAATGCAAGCGGTTTTTGAAGAAGATGGGCACGTAGTCGGATGCTGCCATCTGTCCGGCCTCTGATGCAGCGATGGAGCTGCGGGCCCGTATGGGAGTTCGCGGACCGGAACCAAATCATAAATGCGTGCTCCAGGCACGATGAGTACATCTGGTTCTTCCGGCCCCGTCTCGCCGACTGTTGCGCCATACCCTCCTTCGACCGACTACACCTGCGACGACCTCAGATCCGCCAGGCTCACGCCTTGGCTGCGACCGGAGCTCTGTAGTTTTCTTGCTTTACAAGTAGCGCCCAGATGATCCGCGCCATCTTGTTGGCGAGCGCGACGGTCACCAGCATGCGCGGTTTGCGAGCCAGCATCTGTTCGAGCCACGAACCCTTTGGGGCGCCGCGGTTGCTCGCCTGAAGCACGACGGCGCTGCTGCCGATGATGAGTAGGCGCCTGACCGAGCTCGCCCGTGAGGTGGAACGGGGCGAAACGGTCGTCGTCACTCGCAACGGGCGACCGGCCTTCGACCTCGTGCCGCACCAGGCGCGCAAGGGCCTTCGCCTTGAGGCGATCGACGAATTCAAGCAGAAGCATCGCATCAAGGCCATCGTACCCTATATCGCCGATGACTTCGACGAGCCGCTGCCCGAGGACTTTCTGTTTCGGCCCTTGCCCGTCGACCGATGAGGCTGCTGCTCGACACCCACATCCTGCTTGCCTTGATCGAGCACCGGATGGGCGTCCTACCAACGGACGTTCAGGCTTTGCTGAGAGATCCGGATAACGAGCATCATCTGAGCGCAGCCAGCCTTTGGGAGATTGCGATTAAGTCGCGATTGGGCAAGCTCCGTCTGAGACCGAGCCTAAATGCTTTGCCTGAATTGCTTGAAAGCCTTGGTATCGCAATCGTCTCAATCAACGAGCACCACGCCCTTGCGGCGGTCGAACCGGAGCCGAAAACACGCGATCCGTTCGACAGGATGCTTTTAGCGCAATGCCAGATCGAGGGCCTGCGCCTCGTCACAACGGATCGCGCGCTCGTTTAGCCGTGAGCGCGACCTCGGGCGGGACGTGGCGCTGTGAAATATCTCATCGACACCAACATCATTTCCGAGGTGCGCTAAGGCGCTAGGTGCGATCGGTATGTCGCGATCGATGCACAAACCCGTATGAAGGTGGGAGCCATGGACATCGCACCAATCAAGACCCAGGCGTCGGCCCGCATCAGAGCGCCGACGGACTTCCAGATCGAATCACCGTCTTCAGCCGACGCGCGCAGACATTCCCCCATCCACCGGCAGCAGCACGCCGGTGATGAAATTGGCTTCATCGGAGGCCAGGAACAGCGCCGCATGCGCGGTGTCCCAGGCGGTTCCCATCTTGCCGCGCAGGGGCACGCGGGCGTTGCGCGCATCGCGCACCGCGTCCGTCGACGAGCCGACCGCGGTGGCGATCCCGGATACGGCCATGGGGGTATCCATCAGCCCCGGCAACACGGCGTTGCAGCGGACGCCATGGGCGGCGTTAGCGTTGGCCACGCTGGTGGTCAACCGGTTCATCGCCGCCTTGGAGACCTCGTAGGCCACCTGATTGCTGCCAGCGAGTGAGGCCAGGGAGGAGATATTGACGATCACGCCGGCATTTCGATCGCGCATGATCGGCAAGGCGTGCTTGATGGTCATCCAGGCCGATTTGAGATTGACGGTCAGAATGCGGTCCCAGGCCGCCTCTTCGGCCCGATGCGCGGGGCCATCGCCACCGCCGCCGATGCCCACATTGTTGACGAGAATGTCGATCCGTCCCCAGGCCGACTTGCCTTCCAAGATCAGCGCCGCGCAGTCGGTATCGCGCGAGACGTCGGCCTGATAGGCGGTCGCGGATCCGCCTTCCCCGGAAATCATGGTCACGGTCTCAAGTGCGCTCACCAGATGACGATCGACGCAGAGCACTTGGGCGCCTTCGCGGGCGAACAGGACCGCCATCGCCCGGCCGTTGCCAATGGTCTCGCCGGCGGACTGGCCGGCGCCGACGATGATTGCGGTCTTGCCGGCCAAGCGTCCGCTCATCTCAAAACCCTTTCAGATCGGGATCGAGCACCTGGCCCTCGTCAAGCTGAACGCCAAAGCTGTTCAGCAGCATCGAGACCTGGGTGTACTGGCCAACGGTGAACACCAAATCCATGCGCTGGCGCTCCTCAAAATGCAGGGTGACCTCAGCCCAAACCGGTTCGGTGATGAACTGCTCGCGAAGCAAATCGTCAGTCGCCCGAAGCAGCGCTGCATCGGCAGCGCTCCAGCCAGGCGCGTCGGCGCCGATTTTGATGCGGTCAATCTCCTCGTCGGTCAGGCCCGCACGGCGACCTATCGGCACATGCTGGGTCCACTCATAGCCGCAGCGGCAGAGGAAGCCGGTGCGCAGGATGATGATCTCGCGCTCGCGCGACGCCAGCGTGCTTTTGCGGCTCAGGATATAGCCGCCCCAAACCAGAAAGGCCCTTGCCGCAGCCGGATGGGTCAGCAAGGTGCGGAAGATATTGAGAACCGAGCCCCGGGCCAGCATGGGCTCGACAATCTCGCGTTGCTCGTCGGTCCACGTTTCGGCAGGGGCGGGCGCTATGCGCGGGGTGGTCAGTCGCATGTCATCTCCAGAATCAGCCCAGGTCGTTTTTCCATTGATTGGTTTTGTGCTGCCTCGATGCTCGTGGTCGCGACGTTGCCCTCCGCCGAAGCGAACAGCGCGGCCATGTAGCTGCCGAACAGGGCGACGTTGCTGGCGGCGGTGGTGAAACGGGCCAATTTCGTCCTCTTCGCAACGTCCACGCAGGTGTGATCTCATACGCCGACTGCCGACATTGCGGAGGCCGAATGAAGCATTTTACAAAATGATGCTCGGATTGCGGATCGACTGATCGCATTCGATCAGGCTGACCTGTTTGGCTTGGATTTTCCATCCGGCATGGTCGCGCACCACCCGGTGTGCGGCCCATCCAGTTAGTTGCCGGGTCTCATCGCCCCAGAATTCGCTGATCAGAAAATTCGAACGCACCATTCGCGCATCGTCGCGAACAGTTGAAAATACTTCAACATTGGTCACCAGCCGGACCGTGCGCGAGGCGGGGGCCTGCGACCAGGCAAAGCCAGTGCGCATCCGATAAATGCGGTCTTCAAGCCGACGGCGATCATCGAACATAATCGCAATCTCGCGTCTCGGATCGCCGGCCTGCGGCGTTGACGGCACCCAATAGACGCACTCGGCAGCGTACATCGCGAGCCAATCGTCGTAGCGAAGCTGGTCGAGAAACCGCGCCTCACGCTCTAGGAGGCGGCGAAATTCGTCGCGAACGGCGACATCGGTAACGGTGTAGGCGTCGTCCTGCCAACCGGAAAAATTTTCGATCAGCTCGCGATAGAGGGCGTCAGTGACATAATAAGAGCTGCGCGATGGATCGAGCGGCGGAGTGGGCGCGTTCACGTTACGGCTCCCGCTGAATCGCGAAGTTGGCGCGGGTTTTCATCAGCCGCTTCCATTCCTTGAAATGCTCGCGCATGAAGGCCTCGTCCGTCGCTGGCGCGGTAATCGTGCCGTCCTCATGCGTCTTAACGCGCCCGGGGATGCCGAGACCGCGGTTCATGTAGACCCATTCGTCCTCGATCGCCATGAGACCGCGCTGGATTTGCTCGAAGTTGGCGACGTCGTCGACTTCGCCGAAGTTAGGAAAGCCCTCCTGGGTCCGCATGCGAAGCGCATTAATGTCGGTCACGGCGTCTTTGCCGAGTTTGCCGTCATTGTCGACAATCATCGTGCCGTACCAAATCGCGTTCGTCTCCACGACGCTGACCGGTTCGAACACCTGGATATGGTTGCCAAGAAGAGAGAAGTTCGGAAACACGTTGATGTTGACCGGCTCGGAACCCGCGAGATCGAGGAGCGCAAAGGCCCGGTCCCCGTAGCGTTTGATGAATTCGGATTCGTAATGCTCCATGCCTGGATGCGCGCTCTCCAGCGCCCACAGTCCGCCCCGCCGCTTTTCGAGGTTTGGCCGCTTGTCCTTGAAGTGATTGCCGTGGCCGGTATAGCGCATGTACATCGGCTGGGTGTCCGGCGAGTTGCGATAATACGCCATGCCCTTTGCATTCTCGCCAGCGAAGCGGTTTTCGGTTTCCAGCAGAGAACGATGCGAATAGGCGACGTGATAACCGTCGCAGGAATTGTCGTAAGCGAGCTTCCAGTTACCCTTGTATCTGAAGCGATTTGCCTCACAGACTGCGACCTTGCCGCCGGGATTGCGGTCGAGCCACTCGTCAATGATGGTGCTGATCGGGCCGAGGTGCTCGGTGAGTGGCAACGCGTCAAGATTGAGCGTGCCGAAGATAAAGCCGCGATAAGATTCCACGCGTGGTACTTGCGCAAGATTGTACTTTGGGTCGCGTAGGTCGGCGGCATAGCCTTCGGGCCATGGCACGCCGCGTAATCGGCCGGTGTTAAGGAAATTCCAGCCGTGATAAGGGCATTGAAACGATTTGCTGTTGCCTTTGTCCCAGCGGCACAAGGTCGTGCCGCGATGGGTGCAGCGGTTGTAGAGCGCGCGGATTTTTCCCTCGCTGTCGCGAACGATGATAAGCGGCCGCAGGCCCATGCGCCGGGTGATGAAGTCGTTCTCGCGCGGAATTTCGCTTTCGTGCGCAAGATAGGTCCAGGTGCCGCCGAAAATGTGGGTCATCTCGACTTCGAAAATGGCCGGATCGGTGTAGATCAGGCGATGGGCGCGATCCTCCTGAACCAGATAATCCCAGTCGTACAGCGTGGTGCCGCCGAGCCTCGCCGGCGGCGATCCGATCTTTTCCAGCACTGTCATGCGATACTCCTCGTCAGGCTTGCCATGACCGTCCGGCGAAATCGGCCGCACCTAAACCGGAATTCCCCCGGATGAACGCTGAACTTGAGGTAGACGATCGCATTTTTCCGACCGCCGGGAAGTGGCGTCCCGGTTGATGATTTTCCTTGGCTTCTGGGCGCAGTCCTCCCGTCCGGTGCTTGCGAACGTATGACCATCGATCGGCTCAGGCTGATGCGGGCAGCGGCTTCGGTCGCAGCTCTGCCATCAGCCGCAGAATCTCCTCTAAAAGAAATCGAAATACTCATCTTGCTCCCAGACGCTCGTTTCGTCGCTTGGTGCCGGCGTTCCGGCCTGTTCAAGCGAGCGCAAATACCTTCCCGCCTCGCTGCGCTTGAGCTTGACGAAATAGTCAATGAACGTATCGCCGAGCGTGCGGCGGAACAACGGCTCCTTGTCGAGGGCGTCGAGCGCCTCCGGCAGGCTTTTCGGCAACAGCGGGCGTTCGGCCGCGTACGGCTCGTCGTTCGGCGGAGGTGGCATGGCCTTGGCTTCGATTCCGGCGACGCCCGCAATGATCTGCGACAGGATAAAAAGATAGGGATTGGCCGAGGGCTCGCCGGTGCGATTTTCGAGCCGCGTCGCCGGATCGTCCAGCCCCCCGAGCACGCGGATCATGGTGCCGCGGTGATCGTAAGCCCACGTCGCGCGATCGGGCGCTAGTGAGTTCGGCCGGAAGCGGCGATAGCCGTTGACCGTCGGCGCGGCGAAGGCAGTGCTTGGCGTCGCGTAGTGCAGCAGTCCCGCGAGATACGATTGGCCGAGCGGCGAGAGAACATCACCGGACTTTTGCGGCACGAAAAGATTGGCGCTGGTCGACGCGTCGGTCAGCGATTGATGCAGGTGCCACCCGCTTGAGCAAAAACCTTTGAGCGCCGGCCGGCACATGAATGTGGCGAAATAGTCGAGTCGCCGGCAAATTTGGCGCGTGGCCGTGCGAAACAGGAGCACGTTGTCCGCCGCCTCCAGGGCGTGGCGCGGTGCGAAGGTGCATTCTACCTGGCCGGGGCCCCACTCGTTTTCGATCGAGCGCAGTCCAAGTCCGAGAGCCGCGAAGGCATCAGCCAGCGCATCGAACACGGGCTGCATCAGGTCCATGTTCGTCTCGGAATGGTAATGATAGCCGGGCTCGACCGGCCGGGTTGCGATCGGGCTGCCGCGGAAACCTGGAGTGCCGATGTTGTCGTCGCTCAAGTGGCCGTCGGCCACCCGAAGCAAATACCATTCGATCTCCGGGCCAATGACAGAGCGAAATCCGCGTTCGCCGAGCGCACCGAGCGCCTTGCGCAGAAGCTGGCGCGGCGAGAAGTGGAACGGCCGACCGTCGTTGAAATATTCGTCGCCGAGAACCCAGCCAACGCCTTGAGCCCACGGCAGCGCGCGAAAGGTCGACGGATCGGCGACGATCGTGAGATTGGGCGACCCGGTCATCTCGTCGAGGCCCATGCCGCCGCCGCGCGTGAATGAGGCGAAGACACGGCCGCCGGCGGAATCGAGTGTCGTGGTGGCGACCCCGATGTTGTAGCCGCCGGTCAGAGCCGAAAGAAAGGTGGGGACGGTCAGCGTCTTCGCCCGCGAATAGCCATGGGCGTCGCCCCAGGCGAGCCTGACGAAACGCAGCTCTTCCGCTTCAACTCGCCGCGCGATCTCCGTGGCGAGCCGTTTTTGCTCGTCGCTCCATAGTCCGTGTTTTTCAATGAAGGTTGGCGACCCGCTCATGCCCGGTGCTCGGCCGGCAACTTTCGTGAAGACAGGAGAAAGTAATTAAAGGCTTCAAAACAAATTCGGCTGCATTCAT
The DNA here is from genome assembly GCA_050010955.1 of Xanthobacteraceae bacterium. GTDB lineage: Bacteria > Pseudomonadota > Alphaproteobacteria > Rhizobiales > Xanthobacteraceae > BOG-931. Next base: position 23,620 of record JBEKJZ010000086.1, read on the forward strand.
TCGCATCAGCAGGCGTGCCACGGCGTAATGCTAAACCCATTTGTGCCCCAAAAACTCAATGACCGGTCTGCGACGAAATCAACTTGCGTCTCATCCAGCGCCCTCCTGGACCGAGGTACTCTACCACAAAGTTTGAAATTGCCAGGGGTTCTGCACAACAACAAGCGGTCCGGTCTGATGACCGCTATGGATCACAAACGGAAGTGCCGCTCTTAAATTGCGATGTCCGCTTTACCCCTGACAGCGGGCATTACCCCGTTTATGAGTACACGCCCTAGCTAGCTGTGGAGCCTCAACAGGTTGTCCTCGGATAGACCGAGACGACTGATTGGTGTGTTGGCTTTCAAGCTACCATGCGGCCGATGCCAATTGTAGCGATGGAGCCAATGGCCGAGCTCGGCCGAT
>JBEKJZ010000087.1:0-23243 GCA_050010955.1 Xanthobacteraceae bacterium
GTCAATGCCGAATTAAAGCCGCTCAAGCTCGAGCGCGCGCAATTTTCCACGCAAATCGAGGCCGAGGGCGAAGGGCCGGAGGGTCTCGATCGCATCGAGTTCTGGGTGCGCACCAATCCCGGTACCCGGCCGGGGCCGCTGATGAAAGTCGCCTCCGGCGGCGAGCTGGCGCGGTTCCTGCTCGCGCTCAAGGTCGTGCTCGCCGACCGCGGCTCGGCGCCGACCCTGATCTTCGACGAGGTCGACACCGGCGTCGGCGGCGCCATTGCCGACGCCATCGGCGTGCGGCTGGCGCGGCTCGCGTCCAGCGTGCAAGTGATCGCGGTGACGCATGCGCCGCAGGTGGCGGCGCGCGCCGACCGCCATTATCTCATCACCAAGGATGCGCTGGCCAAGGGCAAGCGGGTGGCGACCCGCGTGGTTGAGCTTAAAGCCGAGCGCCGCCGCGAGGAGATTGCGCGCATGCTCGCCGGCGCCGAGATTACCGCCGAAGCCCGCGCCGCCGCCGAACGTTTGATCCGCGCGGCTGGTTGAGTTCACGCCCCGTCATGCCACGCCGCGACAAGAACGAAACTCCCGTCGAGGATCTCACCGAAAAGCAGGCCAAGGCCGAGCATGCGCGGCTCGCCGCGGACATCGCCGAGCATGACCGGCGCTATTACCAGGAAGACGCGCCGACCGTCTCCGATGCCGAGTACGACGGGCTGCGCCGGCGCTACGCCGCGATCGAGGTGCGCTTTCCGCAGCTGCGTACGCTCGACAGCCTGACCCAGCGCGTCGGCGCGGCACCGGCGGCGCGCTTCGCCAAGGTCCGGCACGCGGTGCCGATGCTGTCGCTCGACAACGCGTTCGCCGAGCAGGATGTCATCGATTTTGTCGCGCGCATCCGCCGCTTCCTGCGGCTCGGCGACGACGAGGAGATCGCCTTTTCCGCCGAGCCGAAGATTGACGGCCTGTCGATGTCGTTGCGCTACGAGAACGGCGAACTGGCCAGCGGCGCGACGCGCGGCGACGGTAGCGAAGGCGAGGACGTCACCGCCAACGTGAAAACGCTGAAAGACATCCCGCGCCGGCTCAAGCGCAAGTCCGTGCCGGCGGTGTGCGAGGTGCGCGGCGAAATCTATATGACCAAGCAGGCGTTCCTGGCGCTCAACCAGCGCCAGGCGGCCAGCGGCGGCCAGGTGTTCGCCAATCCGCGCAACTCGGCGGCCGGCTCGCTGCGGCAGAAGGACCCCTCGATCACGGCCTCGCGGCCGCTCGGCTTCTTCGCCTATGGCTGGGGCGAGATGAGCGAGATGCCGGCGGACACCCAGACCGGCATGATCAAGTGGTTCGAAGCCTGCGGTTTCACCACCAACCCGCTGACCAGGTTGTGCCGTTCGGTCGAGGAGCTACTGGCGTTCCATCGCGAGATCGAGGCACAGCGCGCCAGCCTCGATTACGACATCGACGGCGTCGTCTACAAGGTCGACCGGCTCGACTGGCAAGAGCGGCTCGGCTTTGTCTCGCGCTCGCCGCGCTGGGCGGTCGCGCACAAATTCCCGGCGGAGCAGGCGACGACCGTCGTCAGGGATATCGAGATCCAGGTCGGCCGCACCGGTGCGCTGACGCCGGTCGCCAAGCTCGAGCCGGTGACGGTCGGCGGCGTCGTGGTGCAGAACGCAACGTTGCACAATTTCGACGAGATCGCGCGGCTCGATGTCCGTATCGGCGATACGGTGACGATCCAGCGCGCCGGCGACGTCATTCCCCAGGTTCTCGGCATCGTAGAGGAGAAGCGGCCGCGCAGCGCCAAACCCTACGCGGTTCCAAAAAAGTGCCCGTGTCCTCTGCACACCGATGTCGAGCGCGAGCAGACGGCGACGGGAGAAGAAGGCGCTGTCGCACGCTGCACCGGCGACCTCGCCTGCCCCTATCAGATCGTCGAGCACCTCAAGCACTTCGTGTCCCGCCGCGCCTTCGATATCGATGGCCTCGGCGAGAAGCAGATCGAGTTCTTTTACGAGCAGGGATGGATAAAGGAGCCGGCCGACATTTTCACGCTGCAAGAGCGCAACAGCAAAATCCATCTCGAAGAGGTCGAGGGCTTCGGCGACACCTCGGTGCGCAATCTGTTCGGCGCCATCACAGCGCGGCGCGAAATTCCGCTGGAGCGGTTCATCTACGCGCTCGGCATCCGCCATGTCGGCGAGACGACGGCGGTCGCGCTCGCCCGCGGCTACGGCAGCTGGGACGCCTTCCTGGCGGCGTGCCTGAAGCTTGCCGAGGGCGACGAGGAGACCAAGCTGGAATTGGATGCGCTTGATCAGATCGGCGATAAGGTGATCGAAAGCTTGCGCGATTATTTCGGCGAGGCGCACAACCGCCGGCGCGTCGAGCGGCTGGCGGGAGAGGTCCGTATCCGCGATGCCGAGCGACCGCGCGCCGATTCGGCGGTCGCCGGCAAGACCGTCGTCTTCACCGGGGCGCTGGAGACGATGACGCGCGATGAAGCCAAGGCGATGGCCGAACGGCTCGGCGCCAAGGTCGCCGGCTCAGTCTCCAAAAAGACCGATTACGTGGTCGCCGGGCCCGGCGCCGGCTCCAAGCTGGCGGAAGCGAAAAAGCTCGGCGTCGCCGTGCTCACCGAAGACGAGTGGGCGAAACTGATCCGCTAGCAATGACGCAAAGTTGGATCCCGTCGTCTGGGACCCCTCGCTATATTCGTCCGACTAGCACAAGCACAATGACGATGATCAGGATGAGGCCCAGGCCGCCGCCGGGGTAGTAGCCCCATTCGTTGCTGTAGGGCCACGTCGGCAGCGCGCCGATGAGCAATAAAATCAGAATGATAATCAGAATAGTCCCAAGCATGGCGTTTCCTCGCTCCTTACCAACCCGGCGAAAAACGTCGCGTGGGAGCAAAAAGTTCCATTGCTGCGGGCAAAAGTTTCATGAGTGCTGGCAGGAACCGCTCAAGGCCGGCGTGATTCAGACGCGGCGGCTATCATCGTCGCGGCAGCGGTGAGGTGGCTCCGAGCAGCCAAGCGCGCACGTGCACATCCACCAGCGAAGCGATCGTTTCGAGGACGCGCGCGTGGTAGGCGTTGAGCCACGCGGTCTCCTCGGCCGTCAGCATCGCCGGCTCGATGAGGCGCTTGTCGATCGGGGCGAGCGTCAAGGTCTCGAACCTGTTGAGCGGTTTTTCCGCGTCCGCCACCGCCGCGGCCTCCGTCACCAGCAGCAGATTTTCGATGCGGATGCCGTAGGCGTCGCTATGGTAGTAGCCGGGCTCGTTGGAAAGGATCATGCCGCGCTTCAATGGCGCGTTGCCGAGCTTGGAGATGCGCGCCGGCCCCTCGTGCACCGAGAGATAGCTGCCGACGCCGTGGCCAGTGCCGTGATCGAAATCGAGCCCCGCCTGCCAGAGATACTGCCGCGCGAACGGATCGAGTTGCGCGCCGGCGGTGCCGTCGGGAAACACCGCGCGGGCGATGGCGATATGGCCCTTGAGCACGAGGGTGAATTTTCGCCGCATGTCGGCGGTCGGCGGCCCGACGGCGATGGTGCGGGTGATGTCGGTGGTGCCGTCCTCATACTGGCCGCCGGAATCGAGCAGAAACAATTCGCCCGACGCGATGCGGCGGTTGCTCTTGCGGGTCACCCGGTAATGCACGATGGCGCCGTCCGGCCCGGCGCCGGCGATGGTGGGAAACGAGACGTCCTTGAGCAAGCCGGTGTCGCGGCGGAAGCTCTCCATCGCCTGCACCGCGTCGATTTCGGTCAAGGTGCCGCGCGGCGCTTCGCGGTCGAACCAGGCAAGGAAGCGCGTCACCGCCACGCCGTCGCGCCGGTGCGCGGCGCGCGCGCCGGTGATTTCGACGGGATTCTTCACCGCTTTCATCGGCGCCAGCGGATCAGGGCCGCGCACCACCTCGCCGCCGTACTCGACGATCAGCCGCGCGACCGCCTCGGGACAGATGCTCGGATCGAGCCGCACGGCGCGATGCTCTTTGCCGAGAGTGACGAGATCGCGCTCGAAGGCGGCGCTCGGCCGCACTTCGGCGACCTCTTCGAGGCGCTGTCGCATGTCGCTGTTGAGTTGGCGCAAATCGACGAACAGCGCCGGGCGACCCTCCTTCGCGATCATGGCGAACGCGAGCGCCACCGGCGTGTGCGGAACGTCGCCGCCGCGGATGTTGAACAGCCAGGAGACGGCCTGCGGGTCCGACACCATGAGCACGTCGGCGGCGAGTTTTTGCATTTCCGCGCGGATGCGGGTGAGCTTGCTGTTGGTATCTTCGCCGGCATAGCGCAGATCGTGCGCCAGGATGGCGCCGAGCGGCGGCTTCGGCCGGTCAATCCAGATGGCGTCGATGGGATTGTCTTCGACCGGAACGAGGCTTGAGCGGGCGGCGGCGCAGGCTTTGGTCAGCTGCTCGGCGTTGTCGACCGTGTGCAGCCACGGCGAATAGCCGAGCCGGGTGTCGGCCGTCAGGTTGGCTTCGATCCAGGCCGGCGGCGGGCGTTCCACCAGATGCTCGATGGAGAAAATCGCGCCGTCGACTTCCTCGCGCGCCTGCACCTGATAACGGCCGTCGACGAACAGCACGGCGCGGTCGGCCAATACGATCGCGAGCCCGGCCGAGCCGGTGAAGCCGGTGAGCCAGGCCAGCCGCTCCTCGTAGGGCGGCACGTATTCGTTCTGGTAGCGATCGGCGCGCGGCACGATGACGCCGTCGAGGCCTCGCCGCTTGAGCTCCGCGCGCAGCGCCGCGACGCGCGGTGTGCTGGCGCGGCGGTCGGCACGATCCTCGAATGATTGGAACAGGGCCTCGAACATGCGCGGCAATGTAGGGTATGATTCCGCAAAGGGGAAACCGGTTTTCGAAAAAATCCCGGTCAAACAAAAAGCTAGATCGAGGTACCTCGCCGCCGCGTGCGGTGGGCGAGCACGAGCGTCGTCCAGCCGTCGAGGTCGATGCGCCGTTCGAGGACAAGCGGCCGGTACGCCGCCATCGCGGCGTTGGCCTGGGCCGGAAGCAGACCAGAGACGACGACGCGGCCGCCCGGGGCCACTAGTCTCTTGAGCGGCGCGGCGATCCGCTGCAGCGGGCCGAGCAGAATGTTGGCGAAGACGAGGTCGAACGGCGCGCCTTGGCGCACGCTTCCGGCCGTGACGCCGTCGGCCTTCACGACCTCCACCATCGCGCCCGTGCGGTTGAGGCGGGCGTTGGCGCGCGCGGCGCGGGCGGCGCTGGCGTCGATGTCGGTCGCCAGCACGCGGCGGCGCAGCGCGCGGGCGGCGGCAATGGCAAGGACGCCGCTGCCGGTACCGAGATCGAGGATGTGCCGACTCCGACGCCCTCGGGGCAGCGACTTGCAAAGGTCATCGAGCGCGAGCAGGCAGCCGCGCGTGGTGCCGTGATGGCCGGTGCCGAAGGCGAGCGCCGCCTCGATCTCGATGCCGATCCGGTTGACCGGGATGCCGGCACGATCGTGCGCGCCGTGAACGACGAAGCGTCCGACCGCGACCGGCGCCAGGCCGGCGAGGCTCTCGCGCATCCAATCTTGCGCGGCGACGCGCGCGAAGTTCAGCGCCTGAGCCGACGTGCGCCCGGCGGCGCTCGCGACCACCGCGCGCACCGCCTCGCGGTCGGGCGCTGCGCGAAAATAGATCGCGACCTGCCAGCGCCCCCCGCCGGCGTCGAACAGGCTCACGGCGGCATCGTCAGCGGCGAAGTTTTCGGCGAGGAGGTCGGCCAAGCAGCGCGCCGTTTGTTCGTCGGTTTTTAGGCGGGCAACCGAGGTCGCGAGTGGGTCGGCGACTGGGCGGGAAGGCATTGATTTGCTTTATGTTTTAGAACGCAACCGTCAATGAATGCCCGCTATTTACCACCGCGGCAAAAATCAGGCTGCAGCAGCCTGGGCGAAGGTTGTCCACATCGTCATATCCCGCTCCTCCACAGCATTATCCACAACTACTCCACGCGCTTTTCCCCATCCTCGCAACGGCAAATCTCGCACCGCATTGATATGACGAATCAGTTACAGTGCCGGTGATTCTCAAGTTCGCATAGGCGCGTGGGCCGCGAGCGCCGCGAACTTCGGACCAACCAAGGGCAGGATGCTTGATCGGGCCGCTTTGGGAGAAATCGCATGAACGTTGTGGTCTTCGCTTCGCGCAAGGGCGGTTCGGGCAAGAGCACGCTGGCGGCGCATCTCGCCGCGCACGTCCACAGGCCGTCGCGGCCCTGCCTGCTGATTGACTCCGATCCGCAGGGCTCGCTCACGCTCTGGCACAAGCTGCGCAACGCCGAGGATCTGCCGCTGCGGACCACGCAACGCGGTATTCCCGATATCGTCAAGGCGGCCAAGAACGACGGCATCGACTGGGTGTTGATCGATACGCCGCCGAACATGTCGGCCTGCGTCACCGACGCGATGCGCGCCGCGACCATCGTCGTGGTGCCGTGCCGGCCCGGCATATTCGATCTCGATGCGGTTAGGGAGACCGTGTCGTTTGCCCGCCAGTCGCGCCGGCCTTACGCGGTCGTCATCAACGGCGCGCCGCCGCGGCGGCAGGACGTCGAGTCGCCGATGGTGACGCAGGCCCGCGAAAGCCTGGGCAAGCTGAACATTCCGGTGTGGGGCGGCCAGATCACGCAGCGGGCGAATTTCTCGCTGGCGCTGGGCGACGGCGAAGGCGCCAAGGAATACGACGCCGAGTCGCAGGCGGCCGCGGAAATCGCCCGTTTGTGGGCGGCGATCGAAAGATCGGTGAAGGCGATCCACGGCGTCCATGAGGGCGCCGCCATGCACCGCATCGCGGCTTGAACGGAGCGCGTCCAGGAAAAGTGGGAACCGGTTTTCCGTCCGGACGCGCGACAAAATGAAAGACTAATACGGGTTATACGGCCGCAGCACGTAGTATTGCGGCGGCGGCGGTTGCGGCGGCAGGTAGGCCGGCTGCCCGGCATAGTAAGACTGCGGCTGGCCGTAATAAGGCTGCTGCGCGTAATAGGGCTGCGGCTGCCGGTAATATTGCTGTCCATAGGGCGACGGCTGGTCGTAATCGGGCGCGATCTGCATCGGCTGTGCGGCGGTTTGCTCGACCGGCGCGCTCCGCCGCGCCACCGCCGGGCTTTGGCCCGCCGGCGTGTGGCCGGAAACCACCACGATCGTGTTGCCCATGCCTTCGGCATTGACCAGGCCGAACAGCGTCGCCGCATGCGCCGGCGCCAGCCGCACGCAGCCGTGCGACACCGGCAGGCCGAGATGCTTGACGTCGAAGAAGCCGTGGATGGCATGGCCCTTCATGTCGAAGAAGATCGTATGCGGCATCGGTGCGTTGTCCCACTCCTGCGAGAGATGGTCGGCGTCCATGCGGTTCGGCTTGAATGTGCCGTTCGGCGTGTCATAGCCGGCGCGCCCGGTCGAGACCGGCCAGACGTAGCGCGGCGCGCCGTCGACCGCGACCGACATCTGCTGCGTGGTCTTGTCGATAGTGACGACGATGTTGGCGCGCGCCAGCGAGGCGCACGGAAGCGCCAGCGCCGCTGCCAGAAGCGAGGCGGGGAGGAAAAAACCGAAACGCATGAACGCACCCGATGGGATAACGCGGCAATCGCCCTCTGCAGGAAGTCTCCTGCGGAATTTTGGTTCAATCAAGGGTATCGCTGCGCCAAAGCGGCGCAATGGTGAACGACCCGGGCGAAATGTTGAATGAAATACGGCAGGAAAGGTTAGTCCGGCGCCGCCATCACGATTGCGTGGGGCGACGGAAGAAAAGTCAGTGCCGTTTGAAATACTGCACCGCGCGTTCGTGCCGCTCAGCCGCCGCGCGCGTGTCGAAGGTGCCGAGGTTGCGGCGCTTGCCGGTCTTCGGGTTCTTCTTGCGCGAATAGAGCCGGTACTTTCCTGAAGGAAGCTTGCGGATCATGGTCGGGTGAAAACACGGGACATGATGTCCTCAAAAGAATACGGGCATGTCGCCGCAAATTTTGCGTCGTTCAATCCCGTCTCCTTTGCCGCCTCGATGCGGGCTCTGCGCTAGGCGCGTGATGGCCTCGCCGATCCGCGGCCGCAGGCCAAGATTGTCGGCCAGCACATCAACCGCCATGCGCCCCGCCGAAGGCGGCCTCGATGCGATCATCGCCGTTCTTGGATCACAACCTTCCGCGGCAGCGAGCGCACCAGCAGGCCGTGAAAGACCCTGGCCGACAGACTCTGAACCATCCCGGTCTGCAAAATGGACCCAATCGTCCATTGCATGCCACTTGTTTTACGATCGGGGGCGCGTTCTGAGCGAGCGCATGGACGCTTGCGGCGCCTGCCCCCTGGCTCTGGGCATAGGCCATCAAAGGCGTCGTTGCCAGCATGAGCATGGCGGCAGTTAAAGTCATCGCGAGCTTTTTCATCAGACCCTCCTCTTTAGATCAAAGCTCATCTTGCGCTGCCCTACCACCTCCAGCGCATCCACAATATCAGCAATCTCCCAGAGACGGGAAGTAACGCCAGCGACCATCGCTGGCGTGGTCCGCAGCGTCTTATGGATTCGCACGAAATTACAGTACATCGCGAACAGCGCGACGGAATGCGTGTGATTTTCGACCTTCTTTGAGAATGCGTTTGTGAGCCGAGTAAATCGACGATTGTGCATTCGTTGGCTGAGGGGGTGAGGCTTTGCCTTATTCAAAGGAGCCCACTACCGGCGGGCGCCTCAGGATGACGGTCAACAAATGGCGCGCCAGCGCGCTAATAGACTCTCACCCGAACCCCGCCCGCTTCAGCCGCACGATGGCCTGATCGAGCGCGGAGAGAAAGCTGGAGCGGTCGCGCGGCGAGAACGGTTTTGGGCCGCCGGTGATCTCGTCGGCGCTGCGCAGCGAATCCATCAGATTGCGGGTGGCGAGCGTGAGGCCGATCGAATCCTTAGTGAAGGCGCGGCCGTTCGGCGCGATCACTTCGGCGCCGGATTTGACGCAGCGGCTCGCCAGCGGCACGTCCGCCGTGATGACGATGTCGCCGGTGCCTGCGCGCTCCGCGATCCAGTTGTCCGCCTCGTCCATGCCGGCACCGACCACGACGCGCTCGATCAGCGGGCCGCCAGCAAAAGTGGCCTTCGGTTTTGCGTCCGGCGGCCCGCCAAAAATGCCATCGCGAGGAATCGCGATGGGGCTGTTGCTGACCACCAAGACTTTGATGGCCGCACCCTTGAGCGCATGCCGCTCGGCGACGCGATAAATCTCCCGCTTTACCGGGCAGGCATCGGCGTCGATGTAGAGGGTGATAATGTGGGAAAGTCCATCTGGCTTGAAAGGTGGTACCATTCGAGGAGAAGCTCGTTGAACAATTGTCCCGCGGCTTTGTCGTAGTACGCATTAATGCGTCAAAGCATTGAATGATGTCGAACTGACAGTTCTGTAGGATCAACAGCCCCGGCCAGTGCGCGCCGATTGCCAATTTCAAGTCGTCCGGTACCGGCTTCGTGAAGTCCAAGCAATTCGAGGCTGTACACATCAAAGTGAGCAACAGAACTGAATTGGGCATAGATCGTGTCGTAATGACGCGCTAACTCCTCTTTGCCTATTTGTAATTCCGTCAATCGGGGCAACGAATCGCGCAGCTTGGCCATGGCGAAGATCCAAAGCTTCCCATTTTCGCATTTCGTATTCTGTTCTTTCGTAAGCTCTTCGGTCACCCATTTAGGAAGCTTGCCCAGGCTCTTTTCATAATCCTGGCGCGCGGACTTGTTGCGCATCAACAATCTAGCTTTCGAAAGAAAGTAGAGCATATATTTCTTGTGCTCTTCAGCGTCTGTTTGTCTCGCCAACCATGAAAAGCGAACCGTTTGCTCATATCGATCTCTTAAAAGGGACATTGCTGCGTGAGTCAGTCCCCAACTGGCATTCATCCGTATACCGAGGCTCATCACCTCGGATATGTGCATCATACGAGTTCCAAAAAGTTGGCGCTCGTTATCGATAATGCGCTTCTGGCCGCCCGCTAAGACGTGAAATTCCTCCCAAGTTCTTTGAGTAAGCAGAATTAGCGCCTGTACAGGCGGCTTAGTCGTGAACGGCCCTAGATGATCGAGCACAGTCGGACCTGGCATGCTTCGTATCGAAGCAAAGTTTTGATGATCAGTCTGGAATTGATGTCCTCAAAATCGAGCCCCTCACACCCTCTCCACGAAACTATCCACCACGCGCTTCTCGCCGGCGCGGTCGAAGGCGATGGTGAGCTTGTTGCCGTCCATTGCAGTGACGTTGCCGTTGCCGAATTTCTGGTGGAAGACGCGGTCGCCCAGCGTGAAGGCGGAGACAGCACCGGTCGATTTCGCCACCAGCTCGCCTTCGATGGTGAGCGGCAGGCGGCGGGCGCCGCCGGGGCTACGCTCCTCGCGGGCGCGCCAGGGGGAGGGGGATGAGGTGTCGTCGTCGGCACTGAAGCCCGAGCGCCGCGCCCCCTCACCTGGTCGAGCGTCGCTACCCCCCTCCCTGGCCCTCCCCCTCAAGGGGGGAGGGGATGCGTCGTTGCTATCGTCCCGCCCGTAGCGCGCGCCGGTCTCGGAAAAGCCGCCGCCGCCCTTTTTGGCTTGCGCGCGCTGCCAGCCCGGCGTCGCGTAGTTGGAGCCGAACGCGGTCGTCGCGTCGAAGCGCGAGGCGCCGTAGCCGCCATAACCGCCAAAGCCACCTTGCGCCTCCGTCACTTCGACATTGGCTTCCGGCAGTTCGTCCAGAAAACGCGAGGGAATATTGGTCTGCCACAGGCCGTGCATGCGCCGGTTGGTGGCGAAATAAATTTTGGCCCGCTTGCGCGCCCGCGTGATGCCGACATGAGCGAGCCGGCGCTCCTCTTCCAGCCCGGCGCGGCCTTGATCGTCGAGCGTGCGCTGGTGCGGAAACAGGCCTTCCTCCCAGCCGGGCAGGAACACGGTGTCGAATTCGAGCCCCTTGGCCGAGTGCAAAGTCATAATATTGACGGCGTCGGCCTCGGCGGCCTTCTCGTTGTCCATGACCAGCGAGATGTGCTCCAAAAAACCCTGCAGGTTCTCGAACTCCTCCATGGAGCGCACGAGCTCTTTCAGGTTCTCGAGCCGGCCGGCGGCGTCGGCGGAGCGGTCCTTCTGCCACATCTCGGTATAGCCGCTTTCGTCGAGCACGATTTCCGCGAGCTGGGTGTGCGGGAGATTGTCGCGCTGCTTGCGCCAGCGTTCGATCGAGTCGAGGAGGCCGCGCAGCGCGCCACGCGGCTTCGGCTTCAATTCGTCGGTCGCGACCATGGCGCGCGCGGCTGCGGTGAGCGGCACGCGGCGTTTGCGGGCGTGATCGTGCAGGAGCTGCACGGTGGCGTCGCCCAGCCCGCGCTTCGGCACATTGACGATGCGTTCGAAGGCGAGATCGTCGGTCGGCGAATTGATCACCCGCAGATAGGCAAGCGCGTCGCGGATTTCGGCGCGCTCATAGAAGCGCGGGCCGCCGATGACGCGATAGGGCAGGCCGAGCGTGACGAAGCGGTCCTCGAATTCGCGCATCTGGAACGAGGCGCGCACCAGGATGGCGATCTCGTTGAGCGCGTGCGGTTTTCCCGATTCATCTGCGCGCTGCAATTGCTCGATCTCCTCGCCGATGGCGCGGGCTTCTTCCTCGGAGTCCCAGGCGCCGGTGACGGTGACCTTCTCGCCGGGCACGTCGTCGGTGCGCAGCGTCTTGCCGAGCCGGCCCTCGTTGTGGGCGATCAGGTGCGAGGCGGCGGCGAGGATGTGGCCGGTGGAGCGGTAATTGCGCTCCAGCCGGATCACCGTGGCGCCGGGGAAATCGTGCTCGAAGCGCAGGATGTTGTCGACCTCGGCGCCGCGCCAGCCGTAGATCGACTGGTCGTCGTCGCCGACGCAGCAAATGTTTTTGGCGGCGGGCGACGGACTCGCTTGACCACCTCCCCCTGGAGGGGGGAGGTCGGCCCGCGTTAGCGGGCCGGGAGGGGGTGAATTAGATTGCGCTGCAGTCACCCCACCCCGCTCGCTTCGCTCGCGACCCTCCCCCTCCAGCGGAGGGTGAGGTGCAGCTTGAGCGCCGCGCTGCGCCAACAGCCGCAGCCAGAGATACTGGGCGACGTTGGTGTCCTGGTATTCGTCGACCAGGATGAACTTGAAGCGGCTCTGGTACTGGCGCAGCACCTCAGGCTGCTCGCGGAACAGCCGGATGTTCTCCAGCAGCAGGTCGCCGAAATCGGCGGCGTTCAGGATTTTCAGCCGCTCCTGGAACGCCTTGTAGAGCTTCAAACCCTTGCCGTTGGCGAAGGCGGCGGCTTCGCCCGCCGGCACCTGCTCGGGGGTGAGGCCGCGATTCTTCCAGCCGTCGATCAGCGAGGCCAAAACTCGCGCGGGCCAGCGCTTCTCGTCGATATTCTCGGCTTCGAGGAGCTGCTTGAGCAGCCGGATCTGGTCGTCGACGTCGAGGATGGTGAAATCGGGCTTTAGGCCGACCAGCTCGGCGTGGCGGCGCAAAATCCGCACCCCGATCGCGTGGAACGTGCCGAGCCACGGCATGCCCTCGACCACGTGGCCGACGATCTCGCCGACGCGGTGTTTCATCTCGCGCGCCGCCTTGTTGGTGAAGGTCACGGCGAGGATTTCGCTCGGGCGGGCGCGGGCGGTCGCGAGAATATGGGCGATGCGCACGGTGAGCACGCGGGTCTTGCCGGTGCCGGCGCCGGCCAGCACCAGCACCGGGCCGTCGAGCGTCTCGACCGCAAGCCGCTGCTCCGGATTGAGCCCCGCCAGATAGGGCGCGCCCGGCCCGCCGGCGCGCGCGCGCGCGGCAATGCCGCCGGGCGCGGGGGGCGGCGGCGCAAGCGGATGGGTCTCCCTCAATGTGTCAGCCAAGGGTCAGCCAAAGGTCGGTCAGACGCGAAATGTCCGTGATTCTCATAGGCCAAACATGGCATCTGCGCGCGGCTTTTGCGAGGCGAGGGGACGGTTTGTGCGGGTGATTCAAGCTTTCCCCGGCATGGCGATGCGCCGGCCGGCGCCTTCCGGCACCGGCAGATGGGCATGCGCGGCCTTCATCCGGTCGAGCCGCGCGGCAATGAAATCGGGAAACGGCGCGGTCTTTTTGGCGATCATGTCGACGTGCAGCACCATGCTCTCGGAGGTGGCCGACAGCCAGCCTTCCTCGGCGTGATGGAGCTCCTCGAAATAATGCAGCCGCTTGGCGTCGTAATCGAGCAGCTGAAACGTGACCCGCACCGGGTCCTGGGCGCGAAGTTCCCGCAAATAGCGGATGTGGGCCTCGGCGGTGAAGGTGGAATGCCGCGTCCGCTCCAGGTAGGCGGGGCCGCAGCCGATGAGTTCGTACACTTCGTCGACCGCGCGATCGAACAGCACGTTATAATAGGCCATATTGAGATGGCCGTTGTAGTCGATCCAGCCCGGCTCGACCCGCATCACCGAGGACACGAAGGGCGCGAAGAAAGCCGGTTCCAGGTCGAGGCGGTCGAGCATTTGGTGCTATCTCTTGCCGGCGGCAACTTTGGCGGATTCGGCGCGATAGGCAAGCGCGGCCGCGGCGCCACTTGACCGGCGAAAGCCCTGCCGCCACCCTCGCTACAGGAGGAAGGCCCATGGTCATGACCGAAGCGTGGGAGGGACTTAAGCACGACCGCAACGCGGTCGAGGCCGTCATTGCCGCACTCGCGGCGATGGTCGGCAACCGGCTCGTCACCTCGCGCGCGGTTCGCGAGCAGCACGCCAACACGGTGACCTGGCTGGGCAACCAGCCGCCGGACGCGGTGGTGTTTCCGCACACGACCGAAGAGGTGCAGCAGATCGTGCGGCTTTGCGCGGCGCACCGCGTGCCGATCATCGCCTTCGGCACCGGCACCTCGCTCGAGGGCCAGGTCAACGCGCCGCGCGGCGGCATCTCGCTCGATTTCCGCGACATGAACCGCGTGCTCGCGGTCCACGCCGAGGATCTCGATTGCGTTATCGAGCCCGGCGTCACGCGCAAGCAGCTCAACGAGCACTTGCGCGATCAGGGGCTGTTTTTCCCGATCGATCCCGGCGCCGACGCTTCCCTCGGCGGCATGGCGGCGACGCGGGCCTCCGGCACCAACGCCGTGCGCTACGGCACGATGAAGGACAACGTGCTGGCCCTCAAGGTCGTCCTCGCCAACGGCGAGGTGATGTCGACGGCGCGGCGGGCGAAGAAATCGTCCGCCGGCTACGACCTCACCCGTCTGATAGTCGGCTCCGAAGGCACGCTCGGCATCATCACCGAGCTGACCTTGCGCTTGTCCGGCATCCCGGAAACGATCTTGTCCGGCACCTGTCCGTTCCCCTCGGTCGAGGCGGCGTGCAACGCGACCATACAGACTATCCAAACCGGCATTCCCGTGGCGCGGATCGAGCTGCTCGATGCGCTGCAGGTGCGTGCGTGCAACCTCTATTCCAAGCTGACGTTGCCGGAGACGCCGATGCTGTTCCTCGAATTTCACGGCACCGACGCGAGCGTCGCCGAGCAGTCGCAGCGCTTCGGCGAGATCGCCAAGGAATTCGGCGGCGGTTCATGACGCCGCCTGGGCGGTTCGCAGCTTGCGCTCAACCGGATTCGGAATTGCGACCGACGTCTGCGTGCCGATTTCGCGGCTCGCCGAATGCGTGACGGCGACGCAACGTGACATCGCCGAAAGCCGGCTCCTGGGCCCGATCGTCGGCCATGTCGGCGACGGCAATTTCCACGTCGCGCTGACCGTCGACCTCAACGATAAAGACGAGGTCGCGCGCATTAACGGCTTCCTCGAACGCCTGGTCGAACGTGCGCTAGCGATGGACGGCACCTGTACCGGCGAGCATGGCATCGGCCAGGGCAAGATGAAGTATATGGCGGCCGAGCACGGCGAGCCGGCGCTTGCGGCCATGCGCGCCATCAAGCGGGCGCTCGATCCGCTGGACATCATGAATCCCGGCAAGATCGTCAGCCTTTAGTGTCGCAGCAAATTGGGGGGACTAGCGATGGCAACGGCAACAGCGGCGGCACCGGGCCGTGCGTCCGGTGGTCCGACAAAACCCGATGGCGCCTTGGTGCGAATGGCCATTGCCTTTACGGCGTGGGCCGAGCGCTGGTTCCCCGACGCTTTCATCTTTGTCGCGCTCGCGGTGGTGGTGGTCTCGATCGCCGCCATGGCCAACGGTGCATCGCCGCTTGCGGTGAGCGTCGCATTCGGCAGTGGATTTTGGAGCCTGGTCACCTTCACGATGCAGATGGCCTTCATCGTGATCGGCGGCTATGTCGTCGCCACCTCGGCACCGGCGCAGCAACTGATCCGCAGCATTGCCGGGCTGCCGAAGACCGGCACCGGAGCGGTCGGGCTTGTCGCCGCGGCGGCGATGATCGCCTCGCTGCTCAATTGGGGGTTCAGCCTGATTGTCGGTGGGTTGCTGGTCCGCGCGTTGGCCGAGCGGCGCGAATTGCACATGGACTATCGCGCCGCCGGGGCCGCGGCTTATCTAGGTCTCGGTGCGACCTGGGCGATGGGCCTGTCGTCATCGGCGGCGCAGCTGCAAGCCAATGCGGCGAGCATGCCCAAAAGCTTGCTGGCCATCACCGGCGTGATCCCGTTCACCGAAACGATCTTCATGTGGCAATCGTTCGTGATCGTCGCCGTGCTGCTGGTGCTTTCCATAGTCATCGCCATCTGGTCGGCGCCCGGGCCGGGCGCCGCGGTGACGGCGGAGGCGATGGGGATCGAGATCGCGCGCGACGATGAGATCAAGGTGTCGCCGCCGCAAAAGCCCGGCGAATGGCTCGAGTATTCGCCGCTGCTGACCGTCCTTCTCGTGCTGCTCGCGGCCGGATGGCTGTTCTACGAATTCTCCCGCCAAAGCGCGATCCTCGCCATCTCGAACCTGAATACCTACAATTTCATGTTCGTCATGGCCGGACTGCTGCTGCACTGGCGGCCGCGGCGGTTTTTAGCGTCGGTTGCCAAAGCGGTGCCGGCCACCGCGGGCGTACTGATTCAATTTCCGCTGTACGGCGCCATCTCCACGATCTTGACGCAGGCGAAGAACGGCAGCGGCGTGACTTTGTCCGATCAGATCAGCCACTTCTTCGTCAGCGTGTCGACCCAGCACCTTTATCCACTGGTGATCGGCGTCTATTCGTCGATCTTGGGATTCTTCGTTCCGTCGGGCGGCGGTAAATGGTTGCTGGAAGCGCCCTACGTGATGCAGGCAGCGAACGATCTCAAGGTGCATCTCGGCTGGGCAGTGCAAGTCTACAACGCCGCCGAGGCGCTGCCGAACCTGATCAACCCGTTCTGGATGTTGCCGCTGCTGGGCGTATTAGGGCTGCGCGCGCGCGATCTGGTGGGCTTCACCTTCCTGCAGTTGCTCGTGCACGTGCCGGTTGTACTGTTCCTGCTGTGGGCGCTGGCCTACACGCTCGAATATCATCCGCCGGTGATGCCGTGAGGGGCTTCTCCGCGCGCTAGAACGCGCCGCACGTCCTCGCGGACTTCGAAATCGAGGCCCTGACCCGGCCGGCCCAGGGAACCGACACAGAATCGCCCGCAAAAGCCGCTAATAGCGGAAGCCGTGCGTTCCGCAGGGGCTTGCTCTAGCCTGCGGTCGGTACGCGCGGGGTCATTTAAGCGATCCTAGGGGGAAGCTTCGCGGTGCAGACGACACTGCTCGGATTGGGCATCGCTGTCATTCTGGCGCTCGTGTCGGCGCTGGTCGCGCCGCTTGTCGTCGATTGGAATCACTACCGTTCGACGTTCGAGGAAGAGGCCAGCCGGCTGACCGGCCTCGCGGTTCGCGTCAACGGCCCCATAGAAGCCCGCATTCTGCCGAGTCCACGAATCAGGCTCGCCGAGGTCGAAGTCGGTGAACCCGGCCAGGAGCCGCAGCTGCGGGCCGGCGTGGTCGAACTCGAAGTCGGGCTTGGCCCGTTGCTGCGCGGCCAAGTGCAGGCCACGGAGCTGCGCTTGGTGGCGCCGCAGATCGGTCTCGGCATCGACCGCACAGGCGCGATCGACTGGCCCGCCGCATCGCCGGATTTCGCTGCGGACACGCTCACCATCTCGCGTCTTGAGGTCGAGGACGGACGCGTCACGTTCACCGACGCCGGCTCCGGCGACCGCGTCGTGGTGCAGAAGCTCTCGTTCAACGGCGATATTCGCTCCTTCGCCGGGCCGTTCCGGGGCGAGGGCGCCTTCGTCGTCGGCAACGAACTTTACGGCTATCGCATATCGGGCAGCCGCATCGACGAGGACGGCGGCCTCAAGCTCCGGCTCGGCGTCGAGCCGTCGAATCATCCGTTGACCACCGAGATCGACGGTACGCTCAGTTTCAACCGCGGCGTTCCACAATTCGACGGCACGCTGGCGCTGGCGCGGCCGGTCGGAGCGACACTGGCGCACGGCCAACGGGTGATGAACGACCCCTGGCAGCTCGCCGGCAAGCTGCGCGCCACGCCGGCTTCGGCGTCGCTGCGCGAGCTCGCCTTCCAGTACGGGCCGGACGAGCGGGCGGTCATTTTCAGCGGCAAAGCGGAACTGACATTCGGCGAACGTCCGCGTCTCGACGGCACGGTCGCGGCGGTGCAAGTCGACGTCGATCGCGCGCTGGCGGCTCCGGACGTGACGCACCGGCCGCCGCTCGTCATGATCAAAAGCTTTTTCGACTCCTTTGTTGCAGCGGTGAAGCCGCCGATTCCGGTCGCGGTCGGTATCTCCGTCGATGCGTTGATGGTCGGCGGCACCGCGCTTCAGGCACTGCACGGCCGGGTCGGTTTCGATGATCAGGGATGGACTCTTGACGACGTCGAATTCCAGGCGCCGGGATTCACCGAGGTCAACCTGAGCGGCCGGCTCGACGACGGCCCGCAGGGCCTTGGCTTCAGCGGGCCCGCCCGCTTCGAATCGGCCGATCTTAAAATGCTGATGGCTTGGCTCGAGGGCCGCAGCGAGCCGCCTTCGGGCCGGGCCGAAACTTTGACCGCGCACGGCGTCATCACGATCGCAAGCGACTGCTTGGCGCTCGATCGCCTGTCGGCGGCGCTCGACCGGGAGAACCTGGAAGGGCGGCTCGCCTACACCTGGGCGGCGGGCGATCGGCCGGCCACGCTCGACGGCGAACTGCGCGCCGCAAACCTCGACGTCGATGCGCTGACGGCCTTCGCCAAGGCGGTGCTGTCCAACGGCGCCTTCGAGATGCCCCACGAGGTGACGCTCCTGGTCGATGTCGGCAAGGCAACCGTCGCCGGTGTGGACGCGCGACAGGTCAACGCCCGGGTCAAGTTCGACGCCGGCGTGCTGCACATCGACCGGCTCTCGGTCGGCGATCTGGGCGGCACCGCGCTCGACATCAGCGGGCGCATCGACGAATTGTCGTCGCAACCGCGCGGGCGGCTGACGCTCGATCTCGACGCCAAAACTCTTGCCGGTCTGACCGGCATCGTCGGCAAGTTGGCGCCGCAGGCTGCGGAGACGTTCCGCCATCTGGCCGAGCGTTTGGCGCCGGCAAAGGTGCATGGCGTCCTCACCGTCGATCGCTCGGCGGCGGGCAGTATGGCCAAGCTCGATCTTAACGGCGATGTCGGCGCACTGCGCCTCGCGCTCAACGGCGATGCAACGGGGGATTTGGCGCATCCCGGCGCCGCAGTGGTGCGGGTCGCGAGCCGGCTCGAGGCCGATGATGGCGGCGCGCTGGTGCGACTGCTGAATCTTGACGCCGTTCTCGCGGTCGATCAGCTGCCCGGCGAGATGACGATGTCCGCCGCCGGACCACTCGACGGCAATATTCGCGTCAAGGGCCTGGCCGCAGCCGGAGGTTTCTCGGTGGCAGTCGAGGGGATGCTGCACCCGAGCGGCGACGACGCGCCGACCGGCCGCCTGCTAGTGAAAGCCGCCGCGGCCGACCTGCGGCCGCTGCACCGGGCCATGACTGGCCAGTCCGGCTCAGCGGCGCCGCTCACCGCGAGTTCGAGCGTCGCTGTGGCCGGCCGGACGCTGTCGTTCGCGGATCTGGACGTTGCCGTCGGAAAGGCGTCGCTGCGCGGCCGCCTCGCCGTCAAACTGTCGAGCCCGGTCGGCATCGAGGGCGATATTGCGGCCAACGATGCGGACGCCGCGGCGGTTGCGGCGATGATCCTGGGAATGCCGATCGCCGGCGCGGCCGCGTGGTCGCCCGAGCCAATCGGCGCCGGCGCGTTCGATGCGTTGAACGGAGCCGTGACCTTCAAGCTCGATCGCGCCGCCTTGACGCCGGCATGGCTCGCGCGCGACCTCAAGGGCGTCGTGCGGTTTCAGCCGGCCGAGATCGCTTTGAGCGACATCGACGGCGGGCTCGCCGGCGGACGCCTCACCGGCGAGCTGACGTTCCGCCGCGATTCGAGAGAGCTCGCCGCGCACGGCCGCCTCGCGCTTGTTGGCGCGAATGCCGCCGCGATCATCGCATCCAAAAAGAATGCCTTCGACGGCCTTTTGACGGTGAAGCTGCAGGCCGACGGCATGGGATTGAGCCCCGCAGGCCTCATCGGCTCGGTTCACGGCACTGGGGCGGTGACGCTCGCGAATGCGCAGGTCGCCGGCATCGATCCGGCGGCATTCGACGCGGCTATTCACGCCACCGACCAGAGCGGTTCGATCGAGACGGCGAAAATCCGAACCGCGGTGAGTGCCGCGATGGAGTCCGGCCGGCTCGCCGTGCCGAACGGCGAAGCCGAGGTGACGATCGCCGACGGGCAGATTCGCCTGGCCAAGATGACCCTGTCGGCCCAAAGCGGGGCCGAGCTTTCACTCGACGGCGTTCTCGATCTCAACAGCACGGCGATCGACGCGCACATGACGCTCTCGGCCCAACCGGCGGCAAATGCCTTGATCAGCACACGGCCGGAACTGGCGTTGACGGTGAAGGGTCCGCTGGCGGCGCCTGAGACCAAACTCGATATCTCGGCTTTGGTGGGCTGGCTGACCTTGCGCGCCACCGAGCTGCAGACCCGACGGCTCGAATCGATCGAGGCGAACCGGCGCGAGGAGGTTCTCGGCCCCGTCGTGCGCCCGGTATCGCCGTCCGTCCGCTACATCCCGGCCGGCACGACGCTGGAAACGGCGATCCAGGCGAATGCCTCAACCGGGCCGGCATCCAACACGCGCGGGCTAGACCGGCTGCGGCCCGAAGCGCCGCCGACCGCGCCCGAGAGCCGTTTGGACCATGGCACCGATCACGGAACGGCTGCTGCCGCTTTACCGTCGTCGGCCGGGTCCAAACAGCCGCCGGCGACCGAGAGCGCAAGCGCGCGGCGCGCGGCACCGCCACCATCCGCGCCACTGTCGATTACGCCGTCCAACCGCTCTCTGCTCGATATGCTATTCCGATCGCAGAACTGACGCGCCCGGCGGCGCAACCACCATCACCTCGCGCGGCGGATTTCCGCCTTCACCACAACCGGTGGTCCGCGCTTGGTAGTAGTCGAGCACGAACAGCCGCACCGCCGAGGACAGATTGCCGTGCCGGCGTTCGGCATCGATCGCGCCGACAAGCTCGGACAAGGTCATATCCCGGCCGGCGGCGATGTCCTTCAGCGCCTTCCAGAATGCATCCTCGAGACTGACGCTGGTCTTGTGGCCGGCGATGACAATGGAGCGTTTGACGATTTGCGATTTCATTGCCCGTCTCCCGTGTCGATCCGGTGTCGGTCGAGATCTGTCCGTGCTTTGTCGCTTTGCGATTGCGTCAGGGCTCGTTCTGCCTTGGAGCGCCCGTGCGCCAGCCGGCTGGACGCGGCCTGCTGCTCGGCTTGGCGCCGTTTCGCTCGCTTACGCGCAGTACGGAGGTTGACGAGATCGCCCATGTCAGATTCAGCGGTAACCGGATGAGTGCCTGGGGCTATCCTGGCTTGTGTGGTCTGAAAGAATTACGCCGGCACGGTGGCGCTGCATCGGCCATGGCGGACACAAAAGCGTTATCGCGCGCGTAGCTGACCTCGCCCCGCTCACGGGCCCGGCCGGGTCATGCGGGCCGGCTGCACCAGGCGGTCGAACTCCTCG
Organism: Xanthobacteraceae bacterium; assembly: GCA_050010955.1. Classification (GTDB taxonomy): domain Bacteria; phylum Pseudomonadota; class Alphaproteobacteria; order Rhizobiales; family Xanthobacteraceae; genus BOG-931. The sequence goes on from JBEKJZ010000087.1 coordinate 21,037, forward strand.
CCCGATACGAAGCCGAGCTTAATTGCCTCTTCCCGCAGCGTGGTGCCATTGGCGAGCGCCGTTTTGGCGATTTTCGCCGCCTTGTCGTAGCCGATGCGCGGCGCCAGCGCCGTGACCAGCATCAGCGAATTATTCATCAGCTCGCGAATGCGCGGCTCGTTGGCGCGGATGCCAACCACGCAGTGATCGGTGAACGACACGGCCGCGTCGGCGAGGAGCCGGATCGATTGCAGCGCGGCGTAAGCGATGACCGGCTTATAGACGTTGAGCTCGAAATGCCCCTGGCTCGCCGCCGTGACGATCGTGGTGTCGTTGCCGAACACGCGGCAGCAGACCATGGTCATCGCCTCGCATTGGGTCGGATTGACCTTGCCGGGCATGATCGACGAGCCCGGCTCGTTCTCTGGCAGCAGCAATTCGCCGAAGCCGGAGCGTGGGCCGGAGCCGAGAAAACGAATGTCGTTGGCGATCTTGAACAGATCCGCGGCGAGCGCGTTGAGCGCGCCGTGCGCAAACGCTAGCGCCCCGTGCGAGGCGAGCGCCTCGAATTTATTCGGCGCGCTGACGAACGGCAGCCCGGTGATGGCGGCGACCTTCTTGGCGAACAACTTGGCGAACTGGCGTTTGGCGTTAAGTCCCGTGCCGACCGCCGTGCCGCCTTGCGCCAGCGGGTAGAGTTCCTTCAGTCCGGCGCGGACGCGCGCGATGCCGGATTTCACCTGCGCCGCATAGCCGGAAAATTCCTGTCCCAGTGTAAGCGGGGTGGCATCCTGGGTATGGGTGCGGCCGATCTTGACGATGCGGGCGAAGGCCTTGGTTTTCGTTTCCAGCGCCGCATGCAGATGCGTCAGCGCCGGAATGAGCCGGTGCACGATCTCCTGCGCCGCCGCAATGTGCATGGCGGTCGGAAAACAATCGTTCGACGACTGGCTCATGTTGACGTGATCGTTGGGATGGATCGGCGATTTCGAGCCGAGCGCGCCGCCGAGCCGCTCGTTGGCGCGGTTGGCGATCACCTCGTTGACGTTCATGTTGGTCTGGGTGCCGGAGCCGGTCTGCCACACGACCAGCGGGAATTGATCGTCCAGCCTGCCGTCGATGATCTCCTGTGCCGCCTCGACGATGGCCTTGGCGCGGCGTGCGTCCAGTGAGCCAAGCTCGCGATTGGTCTCCGCCGCCGCGCGCTTGACGATGGCCAGCGCGCGGATGATCGGAAGCGGCATGAGCTCGTCGCCGATGCGGAAATTGTTGCGCGAGCGCTCGGTCTGCGCCCCCCAGTAGCGATCGGCGGGCACTTCGAGCGGGCCGAACGTGTCGGTTTCGGTGCGGGTTTTCATCTCGGAGGACGGATGACGGACGACGGATGACGGGCTGGGGCTTCTCTCGTCTGTCCTCTGTCGTCCGTCCTCCGTCGTCTGTTCTCTGTCGTCATTTCTTCCGGAACCGGTCAAGCCGCACGACTTCGCCGCCGCCACTGTCCGGACCCGGCGGGTCCGGGGGCGCGGAAGCAACCGGCGCCGGCAACGCTTCCGGCTTGGTTTCCGCGGCGGGCCGCTTGGTTGCGGAGCCTATTGGTTTTTCGGCCGGCTGCGGCCCGGCGGGCGAATCGCCCGCTGCGGCGGCCTCGATGGTCTCGAATTGGAAGCCGAATTGGACCGCCGGATCGAAGAAGGCCGTCACCGCCTCGAATGGAACGCCGATCTTTTCCGCAATTCCGCCGAACGACAGGCCGACCTCGAAGGCGTGCTCGGCTACCGCGAGATCCCAGAACTGATGCTGCAGAACGATGGTCATTTCCTGAGGAAATCGTGCGCGCATGCGCTCCGACAACCGCACGCCGGGCGCCTTGGTGTTGAAGGTGATCTTGAAATGATGCTCGCCGGGCAGGCCTTTTTTCGCCGCGTCGGCCAATACCGTGCGCACGACGCCGCGCAGGGCCGCTTGCGCGAGAATGTCATAGCGAATGAGATCGAGGGCCATGGTTCGGACGACGAATGACAGACGGACGGATCAGAGATAGTCAGCGAATCATAGAGGTCCAGATCGATTCTGTCCTCTGTCATCCGTCCGCCGTCCTCTGAAAGAAAGTGGAGGCTTCTGTTGCCAGGTGCCTCCGAACCCCGCCTGACGCTGCTAAGACGCCAGGGCTTCAGATCGGTCTTTCGAGCCGCTTACGCGGCCAGAGCAACCGGAGCATAGTTGTCGTT
>JBEKJZ010000088.1:0-20149 GCA_050010955.1 Xanthobacteraceae bacterium
GAACGCGGCCATCTTTGTCGGTTAGAGGCCGGCCCAGCCAACCGATTTCTAAGAGCCAGGAATCGGGTGGGCGTAGCAGCTTAGGCGGCCTAGATAGTTCGACAGCACCTCAAGCCGAGCAAAACAATGTCGAATCCAACGTCCGCCCAGTACACACGTGGCGCACTCTGCGGCCTCGGTGCGGCCTGCATCTGGTCCGGGTGGATCGTCGTGGCTCGTCTTGGTCTCCGTACGAGTATGACGCCGTGGGACATTGCGGCGCTTCGGTTCGGCATCGGCGGACTGCTTTTGCTGCCGTACCTGTGGCGGAAGGGGCTTGCGATTGAGCGCCTCGGATGGACGGGATTTGCTGCCATAGTGGTCGGCTGCGGCGCGCCCATGGTGTTGCTTGTGAATGCCGGCCTGCTGTTCGCGCCTGCGGTCGATGCCGGTGCCCTCTTTTCCGGTGTGGTGCCAATGATGGTCGCGTTACTGGCGGTTGCCATCTTGCATGAGGCATTCACATCCGCGAAGAGGGCTGGCTTAGCGCTGATTTTGGCCGGCGTCATCGGCATCGTCTGGAGCGCGGGCGGTACCATCGGTACTCGACAGAACATCGGGCACGTATTGTTTCTCGGCGGCGCCTTGCTCTGGGCCTGCTACACAGTCGCAATGCGTCGTGCACGCCTCGACGGCCTCCACGCCGCTGCCATTGCCGCTGTTGTCACGCTGGTTCTTTACCTGCCCATTTATGCTGCCGTCGCCGGGGCGAGTATTTTCAAGGCTCCGCTGACCGACATAGCCCTTCAGGCATTCGTCCAGGGGGTTCTGACGGCGGTTATTTCACTCGTTCTTTACGGGCGCGCCGTCAGCATCCTCGGAGCTTCAGGCGGTGCAGCGTTCCCCGCGCTGTGCCCGGCAATGACCGCCGTGCTGGCCATTCCTATCCTCGGCGAGTGGCCGACGGCTATCGACTGGATCGCCATTATTTTAATTTCTGCTGGCGTTTACGTTGTAAGCGGAGGGCCGTTGCCCCGGCGACCGACGTTAAAGGCGCCGCCGACGAAGCCACGCCGGGTCGATGATTCGCTAGCGTCGTGTCTGCGATTGGCACAACGCTGCGTTCGCTGCTTTGCGAAAGCTAGGCCGCGATTGGAACAACAACGGACAAGAGGCGGCGCCGGGGCCTCAATAGATACCGCGACCTTTTAGAAATAGTCATGATAACAAGACGTGCTCGTGCCGTTTGATCACGGATGATAGAGGAACAATTGGATGCAAAACAATTCAGGCAATCCAATCCGTCAAATAAATCCGCCCGAACTCGGTAAGCCGCCGGGCTATTCGCAGGTGGTAGACGTGCGCGCGGCTCGCAAATCAGGCCTAACTGGCGATGAGCCGTGGGACGACAACCAAAGCTACTGAGCTGGACGCGGACGGGGCGACAGTTCAACAATGACTGAAATCAACTCTCACCCACTTTTAGCAACCGACACCGTGGCGGTGTGGGACGTTTTGTGCTCAGGCACGTGCAGGCACAAAAGTGATGAGGAATGCGTTAGCACAACGCACCTATCGCGGCGTCTACGTACGTCATCTGGATCAAGTCGAGACAGTCGCGGAAGCGAATCAGGTGATGTTCTTTAATGAACATGAACCTTATCGAGTTAGCCATCCTGTTGGAGGCGGCGATGCAAGTCTGTCGATAGGAATCGATGAGGCGATACTGTTAGAGCTGACGCGTGCCGACTTCCTCCACACCAAAGATCGAGCTCTTTTCAACCGATCTCGCATGCGCATCGATGCGCATGCCCAGTTGCTCGCGGCATTCGTGCGTCATCGTCTCTCCCGAGGGATAACCGAGACCCTCGAAGCGGAGGATTTGATCCTTTCGTTGGTAAGCCGCGCTTTGGGAAAACGCACGTCGTACGCCGCATCCGGCAGCGTAGGGCGGCAAAAACTGGTGGACCGCGCAAAACTTATGCTTTCTTCAAACCTTGGGCGTCGTTGGACGTTGGCTGAGATTGGCGGCGCCGTCGGCGTCTCGCCGGTCTATCTCACTCAGGTGTTCCGACAAGTCGAGGGTCTGCCGCTTTATCGCTATCAGCTTCAATTGCGGCTCGCCCGAGCGCTTGACCTACTTGATGATTGTTCCGATTTGACGGGCTTGGCACTCGATCTCGGGTTTTCGAGCTACAGCCATTTCAGTACCGCATTTAAGCAGGCTTACGGCCTCACTCCTTTGGCGTTTCAACGCTCTGCGCAAGTTCCCTGATGTTGCCCCACCGTCGCACTTAAGATCACTAAAGATTATGGTAGACCCGGCGCTCTCCTTCCGGTCTTCTCAGCGCGCAACGCTACGCCGCGATCCGGAAGAAGTAAGTCATGAGCGACCAACAGACCGCATTGACCACGCGCAGCATCGACACCCCCTCGGGGCGCATCAGCTATAGCGAGGCGGGTTCCGGTCCGCTGGCGCTGTTCGTCCATGGCGTCGTGCTGAACAAGCATGTCTGGCGTCACCAATTGGCCGGATTGTCCGATATCCGGCGATGCATTGCAGTCGATTTGCTGGCGCATGGCGATACCGAGATCGGTCCAAACCAAGCTGTCTCCGTCACCGACAACGCCAATATGCTGCGCCAAGCCCTCGACGCCCTTAAGATCGATAAGATCGACCTGGTTGGCAACGATAGCGGCGGCGGTATAGCGCAAATCTTCGCAGCGACGAATCCTAATCGTGTGCGGAGCTTAACGCTCACAAACTGTGATACCCACGATAACTGGCCCCCGGAGGCATTCAAACCCTTCGTCGAAATGGCGATCGCGGGCGGTCTGCGCGACACGATAAACGCGATGCTCGCGGATAAAGCGATTTATCGCTCGCCGCAGGCGTTGGGGCCGGCTTATGAGCGACCCGAGAACGTATCGGATGCGGACATCGAAATTTATTTGCGGCCCCACGTGCGGACCGGACAGCGTACACGCGACCTTCAGCGCTTCGTGGCGGCTTTCGACAACAAGCACACGGTGTCGATCGAGCCTCGGCTGCGCCAGTTAAAGGCTCCGACCCTTATCGTTTGGGGTACGGATGACATTTACTTCCCAGTGAAGTGGGCGCATTGGCTGGCCGATGCGATTCCTGGAGCAAAACCGCCCGTGGAATTGGAGGGGGCGCGAATCTTCTTCCCTGAGGAGCGAGCGGAAGCGTTCAACAAACTGTTGCGCGATCATCTACTCGCGGCATAGCGCCGGTCAGTCTCGCTCGAACGCCTCGAAGGAGTCATGCCTATCCGGTTTTCACCCATGACGCTTGATCCGAGCGCAGCTGTCGAGGCGGACATCTTCGTCGCCGAAGACGGCCGGCCATTGCGGGCTCCGACATGGCCGAGTGCGGACGGAGTCGCGGTAATCCTCTGCCCGAGCAGCGGCGAGCTGGACGATGAAGGGCATCCGTTTTGCTTATTGGGCGGACCGGGCGACGGCGAGAACGGCTGCATTGAGTGCAAAGGCGCCGGCTACGTGTTTGTGGGACTGTGATGGGAAACAAGCGGATAAGCACGGAAGGAGTGAACATGCGTTTCCAGGATAAGATTGCTATCGTCACCGGAGGCGCTTCGGGGATCGGCAAAGAGGTCGCGACACGGTTCGTCGCCGAGGGCGGCTCAGTTGTCATTAATGATCGCGATCGTGCCAAGGCCGAAGCGGCTGCGCGCCAGATCGACCCGGGCGGCAAGCGTGCCGTTTCCATGTCGGTAATATCGCCTCGCCGGCCACCGGAGAAGCCGCCGTCAAAACGGCGATCGACAAGTTCGGTCGCCTCGACGTGCTGTTCAACTCTTCAATGAAATATCGGCAGTCGCTCCGTCTGCTACCGTCAGGACGGCGTCGTATCCCGGATTATTGCGCTTCGTTGGTCTTATGATTTGTGGCAACTGACAATCCGCAAGCGGCGGCGGAAGCAATCGTCGCCGAGATTGCGCAGGCAGAAAACTGAAGGAGGCAGGATATGGCCAAAGGCTATTGGATCGGGCGGATCGATGTGAGCAACGAAGACGGCTTTAAACCTTATGCGGCGGCCAACCAGCCCATCTTCAAGAAATTCGGCGGACGCTACGTGGTGCGCGGCGGTAAATACGACGGCATGGAAGGAAGCTGTCGCTCCATCAACGTCGTCGTCGAATTCCCCGATTATGCCACCGCGCTCGCCTGCTACCGCTCGCCGGAATATCAGGAGAACATCAAGCGACGGCTGCCGCATTCGACGGTCGATCTCATCGTCGTCGAGGGTTACGACGGCCCTCAGCCTTAAAGCGTTCGACCCATGATGGTCCTCCCCCTTTCAGGGAGAGGAAAATCCGCTATACCCGCCGCCGGCGGAGAAAAAGCACCGTGGCGACTAATTCCGATATACGGTTGGTGATCGCGGGCGCTGGCGGGCGCATGGGGCGCACGCTTATGCACGCTATCGCCGTGACCAAAGGCGTGACACTCGCCGGCGCCGTCGAGGCCGCCGGCTCTGCCGTGATCGGCCGCGATGCGGGCGAACTCGCGGGTCTCGGGGCGAACGGTATCAAGGTGGTCAGCGATGCCGCGCCGCTGCTCAAGTCGGCCGATGGGCTGATCGAATTCACCATACCGGCGGCGACGCTTGTGCTCGCCGAATTGAGCGCGGCAGCCGGCATCGTGCATGTGATCGGCACGACCGGTCACTCGACCGAGGAAGAAGCGGTCATCGCCAAGGCCGCAAGCCGCGTGCTCGAGCGCCTTTCGCCCCAAGGAGATCGTCGCGCGCGAACTCGCTACCGGCGCGCCTTCGCTCTATTGGCTCAATGCCGACGCGACGGTGGCGAAGAAGAAAGATCTGGCGGCCTAAGAACTTCTCCTTCTCCCCGCGTGCGGGGAGAAGGTCGGGATGAGGGGTCCTCTCCGCTGGCCTCAGAATCGCGGCGAGGCCCCCTCACCCTCACTCGCTTCGCTTACTCGACCTCTCCCCGCGCAGCGGGGAGAGGTAAATTGTCACTACGCCGCAGCCGCGACTCGCCCGGCCTCCCAGCCGAGCATCGCGCGCTTGCGGGTAATGCCCCAGTGATAGCCGGTGAGCTCGCCCGACTTGCCGACCACGCGGTGGCACGGCACCACGAACGAGATCGGATTCTTGCCGACCGCGGCCCCGACCGCGCGAGCGGCCTTCGGCGCTTTGATCTTGCCGGCAACGTCGGAATAGGTGACGAGCCGGCCCATCGGGATCTGCATCAGCGTTTGCCAAACCCGCACTTCCCAGTCGGTGCCGATCAGCACCACGCGGAGCGGCTGCTGCGACTGCCACTGCGTCGGATCGAAAATCCGCCTGGCGATCGCAGCAGTGCGGGCGCTGTCTTCGACGTAGCTGGAGCGCGGCCAGCGGCCCTTCATGTCGTTGAGCGCAGCGCGCTCCTCTCCGGGGTCGGCAAAGGCGAGGCCGGCGAGGCCGCGCTCGGTTGCCATGACCAGCGCACTGCCGAACGGCGACGGATGAAAGCCGAAATGAATCGTCAGCCCTTCGCCGCCCGACTTCCATTCGCCGGGCGACATCGCGTCATGGGTGACGAACAGATCGTGCAGGCGGCCGGGACCGGACAAGCCCACCTCGTAGGTGGCGTCGAGTACGCTCGCGGAGTCGCGAAGAAGTTGGCGCGCGCCGTCGAGCGTCAGTGCCTGCAGGAACGCCTTCGGCGTCAAGCCGGCCCAGCGGCGGAACAAGTGGTGCAGTTCGGTCGGCGTCACCCCGGCTGCCTCGGCAATGGCGTCGATCTTTGGCTGTTCGCGCCAGTGACTGCGGATATGGCCGATGGCCTTGCGGACCACGTCGTAGTCGGCTGCCGCTGCGGCAAGCGGCATCGGATTGGGAATTCGATCGGGCGACAGCATGGGTGCCTCCAACATTCTGTCTCCCATCTAGGCCGCGGGCTGCATCCTAACCACCCGATTTCTGGCCGCTTTTGTCATTCAACGCCGGCATCTTCACGCCTAAGCCTTTTTGGAGGTCGATGAAGTTGAGTATGACCGCTTTATCGACGTGATCCTCAAAGGCAAGTTCTTCGCCGCCCGGCCGCCGCAAAAGCCATGAAGGACTTCGGCCGTGGCGGCGCCATCGTGCAGACAGGTTCCATGTGGGGCCTCCAGGCGATTGGAGCAACTCCCTCGGCTCCGTATTCGGCTGCGAAGGCCGGTGTGCACGCGCTGACCAGGAACCTCGCGATCGAGCTCGCGCCTCACAAGATACGCGTGAACGCGATTGCACCCGGTGTCATCGAGACGCCGGTGTTCAATACCTTCTTGACGGCCGAGCAGGTGGCTGCCGTGCTGCCGACCTACAACGCGATGCACCCGCTCGGCCGCAACGGTCAGCCGGCAGACGCGGCGGAAGCGCTTTTGTTCCTCGCATCCGATCAGGCGAGCTTCATCACAGGCGTCGTACTATCGGCCGACGGCGGCGGCATGGCCGGACGGCAGTGACCATCGGAACTTATGTCGCGGTATCGGTGGCGCCAGGAGGACACGATGTATTACGAAGCGATTTCACAGTGCGTGCAAATGCTGAAAAATATCGAAGCCTGGCTCGACAAGGCCGAGAAGCACGCGGCGACCAAGAAGTTCGATGTCAACACCCTGATGAGAGACCGCCTTGCGCCGGACATGCAGCCGTTTATCTACCAGGTCCAGAGCGCTTGCGATTACGTCAAGGCCGCAGCCGCTTGGCTTTCGGGACAGGTACCACCCAAGCACGAGGACAACGAGCAGACGATCGATGATGTGCGTGCCCGCATCCGCAAGACCGTTGCCTTCACGGAGAGCGTGAGAGAGCCGCAGTATGCGGGCGCAAGTGATCGCAAAGTTAGCCTTTCGTGGGCGCCCGGGAAGCTCCTCGGCGGGAAGGACTATCTCCTGCAGATGACAATCCCGAACGTCTACTTCCACGTAGCGATAGCGTACGCCATCCTCCGCCACAACGGAGTCGACATCGGCAAGATGGATTTTCTAAGTCCTATAAATTAGATCGACGCCTGATCCACTGTGCCGCTGTTCAAGACTGTAAGCGTTCGACCCGCTGCTCCGTGATCGCTTTGACCGGCCCGACAAGGTGTCACGCCAGGAGTATAAAAATGGACCAAAGTGAAAAGGCCAACCGGTTCGCTCAACTACACGTCAAGGGAGCCCCATTACTGCTCTATAATGCGTGGGACGCTGGTAGCGCGCGATCTATTCTGGAAGCCGGCGCGAAGGCGATTGCGACAAGCAGTTGGTCAGTCGCCGCCGCGCAAGGCTACCAGGACGCCGAGGAAATCCCGATCGAGCTCGCTGAGCAGGTCGTCGCGCGTATCGTGGCGAGCGTCGATGCCCCCGTGAGCGTGGACTTCGAGGGAGGTTATAGCGAGGACGACGGCGAGCTCGCGGATAACATCTCGCGCTTGATCGATTTAGGTGTGATTGGCATCAACTTTGAGGATCGGATCGTCAGAGGCTCGGGGCTTTATGGCGTGGACCGCCAAGCCCGGAGGCTCGGTGCGATCCGCAAAGCCGCAGAGAAAAAGCGCGTTGACTTCTTTGTCAACGCGCGGACGGACGTATTTTTTGAACACGGTGAGAACGCGGCTCAAGCAGTTGACGAAGCGCTTGAGAGGGCTAAGGCCTACGCAGCTGCTGGCGCATCCGGCTTCTTCATCCCCGGCTTGACGCAAGAAGCGCTGATCGCACGGCTTTGCGAAACCGTTACATTACCTGTGAATGTTATGGTCATGGACGGCGTGCCGTCGAATGAACGTCTCTCTAAGCTCGGCGTCGCGCGCATTAGCTATGGTCCAATCCCATACATCAGTGCGATGAGCGTACTTCAACAGGAGGCGAAGAAAGTCTTTTCCTAAACGACAAACCACTGAAGCTTAATTCCCGCATCATAGTCGTGGCCTGTGCGCGCTCGAAAAATAGCGCGCACGCGCGTTTCGAGGGAGTGCGACCTTCCTTGAACCCTCCTGGCTGCCAGTCGCCAAAGCGCCGTTCACGTTGCTGCTGCGGCCGTACTCGCCGAAATCGGAATTCCTGGAAGACCGGAGGACCCCACCTCCAGCGAGACGAGTGAACTGAGCAATGACACCAGGTTACGCCGCGGCAGCTTCCTCAGGATGGCTGACGGTCGCTTTCGGTGCAAAGCGGAAATGGCGTCATCATCTTGCATGCTATCTTCACGCCGTTTCCCGTCGCCCTGGACAATCGAGGAACACAACGACGCGTGCTTCATCGTGAGGGGCGCCTCCGGCCAGGCGCTTGGGTGGTGCCTCAGTTTGAAAAACTCCTTTTTGAGATTTATCAAGGTTCTTACTACCAAGCCCGCTACCATGACAAAAGTGCTGGATGCTGGCCGGACCAATCCTCACACCCGTTGTGTTTCTGGAGGATCAAGCGTTCAGCGCCAAGTGGCCGGCACCAACGGGGAGGCCCTGACTTCGGTCGGGGTCTCTTTTTGTTTAGGCGCCTCCGCAGGCGGATCCAACCAATCCCCTCCCGCGGCTCAACCGAGCCGCGGCACACGACCAACCCCTCCAAAATCCGTGACGTGAATTTCATCGCGTCGACGCCCATCACGTCCGAGTGATACTCGGATGATCAGACCATGGGGTGCGCGGAACGTGATCGTCTAGCTTAGCTAGGCCACCTTGGCGTGCGGTGCAGTGTGGTTATGGCGCACTATGCACGATAGCTCGTAACCGCAGCTTACACAGACGAGTATCTCGTCCTCCAAATCAAGTTCGCGGTTGGCGGGCTCAATCAGCTTGAGCCGTAGCTCGCCACCGCATTGGTCGCACCGCGACGATGGCGGCGGTTGGGTGACTGTGCGCATGGAATTTCCTTTCGCCCGACATGCTTCGCAACGAGGGAACGGGACACTCAAAAGGATCCCGATTGAAAGGTTGGATTGAAAGCCCGAACGCGTTGCGTTGGCGTCTCGAGTCGCGATTATGCTGCGCCTTTATCGCGACCGAGTCGAGAAAAATTGCAGACACCCCACGGCTCCACAGAGCCCCGCGGCCATCTCTTCGGCTTGGCAAAGTGCTTGCCGCGTCTTGGTGCTGAAAGGTCCAATTGATAGGTTCGGGGGCCCGCTGTAGCGAGGTCGCCATGAAGATCCCGTTATTGATTGTTCTCACGGCGGTTGTGCCCGGGGTCGGCAGCACCCTGGCGATTATGAACAACTCGTGCAAGAGCAGCCATCACGCTTGGTGTGCTCCAACTTCCGACATCCGACACCACACAAAGACCGGACTAGGCTAGGCGTGTCGCTCGGCGGCCAAGCTGCTCACCCGCGACGAGGCGCGGCGGCTCGCGGCGAACTTCGCCAAGCTGCCGGAGTTGCTGCGGCGCTCGTAGTCGCCTCGGTTACGGTCACGACGTCGCCGCCCGGTGGCGGCCCCAACACTCCGATCGTCCTCAGCGGTGCGAACGCTGCGTCGTTCGTGCTATCAAACAACGGCATGGGGCTGCCTGGAACGCCGTGCAACCTGCTCGTCGGCGCGTCCAGCATCCGCCGGGCCTTACCAAGTCACCTTGACAGCGACCTAACGGAGAGACCGCTGATGAAGCCCGGTCGTTTGCTCAGCCACCTGATCGTCGCATCGGCCGCGCTGTCGCTGGCAGTGCTGCCGGCATCAGCCGCGCACTATCGCTCGAAGCTGGTCGTCGGGTCGCCTCACCGGATGACCGCTGCCGCCCTGGAAATCCCGCAGTATGAACTGCGGACGCTGCTGACTAAGCCGCGACGACTGTCTCCGCAATCTTGGGCGGTCACCAACACATTCGACATCAACATCCAGATCATTCAAAAACCCGGAACGAGCGCGACGCTGTTCGCCACTCCCTACTACTCATGCCAGACATTTCGCTACATCTCGACCGCCGGCAGCGACAGCTATGATGGGACGTCGGCGACGCACACCAGCGGGACTGTCGGTCCGTGGCTGACCCTCAATCATGCTGACGCCACCATTCCGAACCCTGCCCCGGGCTACTGCATCACCGTCGCCAACGGAACCTACAACGGAATATCTCCGACGCACGGCGGCAACCTCGCGAGTGCGACCGGCTACGTCGTCTACAAGTGCGCCACCTTGGGCGGCTGCACGCTCAACGGCTCGGAGGGGAACGGCGACAGCGTCGAGTTTGCCTGCAACCATGCGAACTACGTCATGTTCGACGGCTTCATCATGGTCGGAACGAACACCGAAAACTCCAGTGGCGTTGACGCCTTCTGCGGCAATCCGCCGAGCGTCGAAATCACTTCGCATCATGTCTGGGTGCTGAACAGCACCATCTATGGCTTCGGTCAGAGCGGGATGCAGTTGAACGGTGGCGATTTTTACTACGCCATGCACGACGTGCTTTACAACAATTCAATGACCTGTCCAGCAGCGCAGGGGTCCGGCATCAGCTTTGCGAGCGACCACGACCTTGCCAGTTATTCGCCGACCTCGGACGATCAGGTGCCGAACCCGGTGTTTGGCTTCCCCACCTGGACGATAAGCAGCGGCGTGTACTTTCACAGCGTCATCGCCTGGAGCGTACTCTACAACAACACGCTCCAAGTTGGATGCGGATACGTGACTGACGGTAACAACATCATCTTCGACACTCAGGACAGTGCCGACGGCAACTCGACGAACTACACTGATCCGGTGCTGGTCGCTTTCAATGTTTCCTATAATTCTGGCGGCTCTGGTCTTCACCCCTTCGGAGCCGTCAACATCTATTCGGCCAACAATTCGATCTACAACAACTATCTGAGCGTCGAGAACACCGGCAGCGAGCGCGGCGGTATTGACGCCGACACCTCCGATAGTTCTGGCAAGGTCAACTACTTTTACAACAACATCAGCGTGGCCATACCAACGGCCTCTGGAAATCTGTCAACCAACAATGCGATTGCGAGTTCCCCGCCAAGTTTCTTCAGTAAGAACATGACGTATGACACCAGAACCACTCAGCAGGTCGGCGAGGTATTTTACTCTTTCCCGACCGATGCCTGCACCGTGTCGAGCTACACCGCCAACAACTACTGCCACACCAACCCGCTGTGGGTGAACGTTGGCAACATTTCGACCGGGAGCAACGTCACGCCGCCCGTGGGATCAAATTTTGCTCTGCAATCGACCAGCCCGGCAATCGGCGTCGGCACGGTGCCTGCCTGGCTGCCGCAGCAAGCAGTAGACCTTGGCGCCTGCCATCACAGTCTGGCAACGTGCCCCTGAAAAGGAACATGAAGTGACTAAGAAGCTGATCCTCCCGCAGCGAGAGATCGTCCGGCCGGCCAGGGCGCCGCTGACCTACCCGCGGCGCAAGCTGTTCCCGACGCCGCACATCTTCATTCCTCGACAGCCGGACATCTTCGTCCCGAGACAACCCGAACTCGGCGCCTTGAGCATAGCTAGTTTTGCCAGCGGTAGCACTTCCACCTACAAAGGTTTTAACACCAGCAGCACCTATCCATCGCTGACGACGAGTGGGCCGAGCATCGTCGTCATTTGTTTGTTTTCTGAGAACGACTACACGGCCGGACCTGGAGTGTATCCCACGGTTTCTGACGTTGCGGTCGCTGGCGCCAACTCATACTCGATTGCCTCGTCTGGAAACTCCTACACCACCGGCACCGGCGTCGTGTCGCTGACCTTGACGACCACACCGGCGCTCACGTCCGGCGCTCAGATCATGGTCGACATAAATAGCGGCACCGGGAACACCACTGCCATAGACGGCATCTGGACGGCGGCATCGGTGACTGGCGACGTGGTCACGTTGACGGCCTGACGGGCCAAGGCGCGACGACCATCACCGGCGGAACCGTGTGGTCTGGCTTGAACCTCGCCACTTTCCGCAACCGCTGGCAGTGGGAAGGAAACGCCACATTCGGCGGCAGCGGCGGCGCTGCGAACAACAACGCCGAAATCTGGTGGTATTATGCGCCCGGTGCTCTCACCAGTGCTTTCGTCGGCGCTTTACTGAACGCCAATTTTAACGACTGCGCCACGGTCAACGTCGTGCGAGTCCAGAACGGTGCAGCAATTAGTCAATGGTGCTTACCCAACGCATGGAAGCCCGTGCTTCAAGGCCCACCGCAATGGCGGCGAACTTCGCCAAGCTGCCGGAGCTGCTGCGGAACGGCCTCCCGGCGACTGCCGGTAATCACCGTTCATCAGCATTATTCTTGAGTTCAAGCGCGAACACCCAAACAATCAGGCCGATGCCAAAGAGAACGAGTGGTATGAGCGGATTTAATATGAAGGACAGAATGGTCGCTATTCCGATCAGAAGGACCGCAAGACCCCAGCCAATCCAGTAAAGGAAGATTTCCAGGAATTTTCCCAATCTGACGAACATTGGATCATCTCTCTTGGCGGAGACGACTCGTTGGCGTCATGAGCACTCGTGGTCGCAGAGGAGTTTAGCAGAAAAGCTGGACGACTTCTGCTTGTGCGGCCCTCGGGCCTAGGGCCACATCTGCTTCGCCCCTCGCCCACGCCGCATGGCGGTGAACTTCGCCAAGCTGCCGGAGCTGCTGCGCCGAAAGGCCGGCAGCCGGTAGAGGGCCCCGCGCCGCCCCAGCCGCCCGTCCGGTTCACGCGACGGGCGCTTTCGTTTTCGGGCCGTCCCTCCCCTCCTGGGAGCCTCCGCGCCGAGCCAGGGAAGGCCGCCGGTCTCGCCGGCGGGTCAGGCCGCTAGGGCTGCCGCGGTCGGGTAGGACGCGGCCACCATGGAACGGAAGCAGCACACGGACTGCCAACTCCAAAGGACAGAAACTGCCAACTCTTAGCCAAGCCCTTGACGACAAACGATGAGTTTTAGGGGATGGCGGGAGCGACGGGACTCGAACCCGCGACCTTCGGCGTGACAGGCCGACGCTCTAACCAACTGAGCTACGCCCCCGCGGGCGCGCTGCGCAGTTAAAGCCCGCCCGCCCGCAAGTCAAGGATTCCGGCCCAAAATGGGCCTTTTTGGCTTGCTTTGTATGCGCCATGGACGGCGGCCGGATGGCGAGGCAAGGCGAAAACATCCGTGGAATCGGCAAAACAAGCGTGGTCAGTCGCCGCCGAATCGTCTAACGCATCGCTGTGACGGGCACTTTTGGCCCGCCACCGCTTCATCGAGGAGGGTCTCATGGCGACTAAACCAGCCACAACCGTTACATTGAAGCATCTCGCGGCAAGCGTTGCCGAAGACAACGAACTTTCGAAAAAGCAGGCGGAAGCCATACTCGCCGGCCTAGTCGGCAATATCGTCAAGCACCTCAAAAAGGGCGAGCGCATCCGCATCGGCGGCCTCGGCATTCTGCAAGTCCGAAAGCGCGCCGCGCGCATGGGCCGCAATCCGGCCACCGGCGAAGCCATTCAAATCAAGGCAAGCAAGAAGGTGGCGTTCCGCGCTTCCAAGGAGTTGAAGGAAGCCATTTGAGGCACAATGGCGAACAGCGGATGACGGAGTGTGGAGGACAGACGAACAGTCCGTCCTCCGTCATCTGTCTTCGATTCTTTGTTTCCGGAGTGGCTTGCCGGGCAGGCCGCGGCCACGTCCGTGTTCGCGCAAGGGGCTTCGGCGCGCCCACCTTAACTGTGTGAGGCAAGAATCCGTGTGAGGTAAGAAGCGGCCCGCCGCATGGCCGCTTGCCGCGCCGCCCGAACGGCCAGAGCCGCCAGCAAAGCTGGCGACTCTCACCGCCGTTCAGAGCGAGCAACGTGCGGTCCTATAAAATGCTCGCTCCGACCAGCGCCCATGAGAGCGTCAAGATTTCGGCTTGCGCGAGATGTGGTAAGTCAGAGCGCCCGTGAGAAAATCGCAGCTCTCGATGCCGGCGAAACCAACCTCGTCAAGAAGCAGTTCCAACTCACGCGGTGTATAGAAGTGTCGTATCGCGTTGGCGAAATAACCAACACACTTCTTGCTCTGTGCAGAACTGGCGAAAATCATTGCCGTGAACCATACCGAGAAGCGCAAGTACACCAGGTATGGGATTTCGACGATCCTAGATGCCGGGCGCAGCATGTCGTTGTGACAGAAGACGCCGCCGGGCTTGAGAACCCGATAGATCTCCTTAAACGCCTTGATGATCTCGAGATGGCGCGAAGCGAATTGTAGCGTCACGGCGTCGAACGAGTTGTCGGGAAACGGCAGCCCATGGGCGTCACAGACGTGGGCATCGATCGTCAGATTGCGTTCGCCCGCGCGGCGCTGTCCCTCGGCTAACATATGTGCGCTTCCATCCACGGCGTGGATCTGCAGCGTCGGATCGAGCGCCAAGAGCCGCAGCGGAATGTCATGGGTGCCCGAACATACGTCGAGGACGCTGGCGCCGGGCGGCAGATGTTTTTGGATGGCCGAGGCAAACTTGTTGCTCCACCGCGCGCAATTCCCCAGCGATGCGACCGCGTTGCCTCTGTCGTAATAGGTCGGAACATCCCGAAAAACTTCAGGGATCAAGTTCCGCCAGGTTTCTCGAAAGAGATGCGAACGAAGGTCTTCCCTCTTCAAGAAATCTTCTGAGATGCTCATCCGATTCTCTCCTGCTGATCGGGAACTCCTGACGGATTGTTCGGCCACCGCCGCGAGGCTCGGACTCGAGGCCTACATAACGAAGGCGGCCAGGACCGGAGCCACCAAAGCACTCAAGGGCTCGGTCAAAGCCGCCCGGCTCACATGCAATCCCCCCAATCCGGGATTCCATATAAGCCAAACACAACAGTAGGGCCGTTAGCTCAAATCGCCTTGATGTTAGTCAAATGATCCTGCCGCTCAAACTTGATCTTAATCAAGTCGCCCTGTCACCCAAAAAATGGCTTTCACGACCCTCAATCGCTTCCGGCGTTGTCGGCACGGATGTCCAGACCCGGCATTGCCCACCGGGGGCATTTCGCCGTGGACCGCTTACGAGCCTGCCGGGCACGCCGTGGAATCATTGGTGGGCGGTGACGGATTCGAACCGCCGACATCCTGCGTGTAAAGCAGACGCTCTACCAGCTGAGCTAACCGCCCTACGGCAAGATTTATCTCCCCGGGACGACGGCGCGCAAGGGCGAGCCGGGATGTTCGGGGTGATGCCGTTGTTCTCGGTCATACCGGCGGTAAGGGCCAAAGCACCCAGGCCTTTCGACTTTGCCCTTGGCTGCGGCCGCGGCGAGTCTGTGCGCGCGCGGACACGCGGCGCGCCTTGACGACGCGACGCACATCGTGCGTCGTGGGCTGCCTTTCCGGGCAGTGCCCCGTGAGGAACGAATGTGAGATAGGCGCCCGTCGCGTGGCGGGAATACTCAAAGAGGGACTGATGCTTCGAACGTTCTGCATGATCGCTCTTTTGCTCACCGCAGCAGCGGCGCAGGCGCAGTCGCCGCCACCGCCGCCAGCCAATCCGCTTGGACTGGGGACCGACAAAGAACGCAAGGCGTGCGCCCCCGATGTGGTCAAGTATTGCGGAGAATTTATCAAGGATAACGCCCCACCGGACGTCTTTGAGATCCAGGGTTGCCTGATCACCAACCGGGCGAAAATCAGCGCCGCCTGCCGCGAAGTCCTCGACAATCACCCGCAGTGAGCGAGCGCGTGAGGGCTCGAAGCTCGCGTCGCCCGGCACCCGGTTCAATCGGAAGAGTGGACGGCGAGAACGTCGTCGCCGTTATCGGCATCGGGGTCCGCAGTCCTTGAGCGCGCCACATGCTCGGCCAGCCGCACCCACGACTGCGCCAACGTCAACCACAGGGCTTTGTCCTTCCGGTCCTGCGCAGCCTGCGCCATGGCGACGCGGATATCAGCCGCCAAGTGCGGCGGAGAAACGATCCTCAGGTGGCCGAAAACGGGCATAGCCGAGCCATGCGAGAATAGCAGTTCTCGATCATTATACTTGATACTTGCATGGATAATCAGGGAGTGCCCTAAAAACCCTTAAGGATTCAATGCTGACGACATGCAGCCTGGGCTTAGCTGCACTGCAACAAAATCGCTTTGTGCAGCGCACCCAACGCCTTATTTTCGCTGCGAATAATTCCGGCGGCTGCCGGAGGCCGTCGGGGAAAGGACGTATCAATGCTTGCATCCATCATCCGCCTCTTCCAGGCTTGGAAGCGTTACGGAGACGCCATGCGGGAGCTTTCGTATCTCAGCGACCGCGAACTGGCCGATATCGGGGTTAACCGCTCGGAGATCCAGCGGCTCGCTTGGCAGCATGCCCATAGCGCCTGAGCGCGCGACGACTAATACCTGCTTAGGCAACGCCCGCCTCGTGCGGGCGTTGCCTTTTTTGCGCCGTCGGCGGTGCATGCTAACGAACTGTCATGCCCGTTCTTGCGCTTACGGACGCCGCTTCGCTCCTGCCGGCACGCGGCGCGCTGATCGGTCTCGATCTTGGCAGCAAGACGATCGGGGTCGCGGTCAGCGACCCGGACCGGCGCCTCGCCGCCCCGGTCGAGACGATTGTCCGCAAACGGTTCAACCTCGATGCCGAGCGCCTGTTCGCGCTGGCCGGCGAGCGGCGCGCCGTAGGCTTCGTGCTTGGGCTGCCGGTCAACATGGACGGCAGCGAAGGCCCGCGCGCGCAATCCACGCGCGCCTTCGCGCGCAATCTCGCGAAACTCACTGAGCTGCCGATCGCGCTGTGGGACGAGCGGCTATCGACGGCGGCGGTGGAGCGCGCGCTGATCGCCGCCGATGCCAGCCGCGCCCAGCGCAAAGCCGTGATCGACCAGCATGCCGCCGCCTATATCCTGCAGGGCGCGCTCGATCGGCTGGCGCGAGACGTCCGAGCGCCGGGCTAAAGACATCACTCTTCCGGCAGCGCCCGCTGCAAAAGAAGCTCGGCGGTTGGCGCGTTGATGGCGTCGGCCCCGTAAAGCGCGCTGTGCTGTCGGACAAGCCGCGTTTGCACAAACGCCTCGACCAAAGCCGGCGGCGCGGTCGCCCGCAGTGCCGCAGCGGCCGCCAGCACTGCGAGCTTGCCGACAGTAACGCGGGCTGTGGCTTCGCTCGCGAACTCGTTCATCGGCGCGAACGGCGCCGCGCTATCGCCGGTCAAATCCGACGCCTCGCGCCCCAATTCGCCAAAAAGGTCGGCGGCTTCCTTGTCGCGCTTGAGCGCGCGCAGCACGTCGAGGCACATGACGTTGCCGGAGCCTTCCCAGATCGCATTGACCGGCGCCTCGCGATAGAGCCGCGGCAGCACGCTTTCCTCGACGTAGCCGTTGCCGCCGAGGCATTCCATGGCCTCGTAGATGAAGCTCGGCGCGGTCTTGCAGACCCAATACTTTGCCGCGGGCGTGACCAGCCGTGCATAGGCCGCCTCATGCGGATCCGTGTCGGCGAGATCGAAGGAACGCGCCAGCCGCATGACCAGCGCCACCGCGCCTTCCACCTCCAGCGCCAGGTCGGCCAGCACCGCGCGCATCATCGGCTGATCGTACAGGTGCTTTTGGAAAACCGAGCGATAGCGGCAATGATGCGCGGCTTGCGCCACCGCCATCCGCATGAAGCCGGCCGAAGCGAGCGCGCAATCGAGCCGCGTCAACTGCACCATCTGGATGATGGTGCGCACGCCGGCGCCCTCGTCGCCGACGCGCCAGACGAACGCCTCGGCGAATTCGATCTCGCTCGAGGCATTGGAACGGTTGCCGAGTTTGTCCTTCAGCCGCTGCAGGCGGAGCGCGTTGACCGAGCCGTCGGGCCGAAAGCGCGGCATGAGAAAACAGGTGAGACCGCCGGGCGCCTGCGCCAAGACCAAAAAGGCGTCGCACATCGGCGCGGAGAGAAACCATTTGTGGCCGGTGATGGTATAGGAATCTCCGGTGGGCGTGGCGACGCTGGAATTGGCGCGCACGTCGGTGCCGCCCTGCTTCTCCGTCATGCCCATGCCGAGCGTCATCCCCGATTTTTCCCACCATGGCCGGAAAGCCGGGTCGTAGCTCGTGGTGGCGACTTTCGCGGCGATCTTGGCGAGCAGCGCCGGCTCAGCCGCGAGCGGCGCCAGCGCCGCGCGGGTCATGGTGATCGGGCACAAGTGACCACTCTCGACTTGCGCCGCCATGTAGTAGCGCGCCGCGCGCGCCACCTCCGCCGGCGGCGCGGCGCGCTTGCCGGATGGGGTCCAGGTCGAGGCGTGCAGCCCGGACGCGACGCTTGCCCGCATCAACTCGTGATAGGCCGGATGGAACTCGACGGTATCGCGGCGAAAGCCCTTCGGGTCAAAACCGTAAAGCTTCGGTGGGTTCTCGTTGGCGCGCCGCGCCCGCGCGAACATTTCCGCCGTTCCCCATTGCCGACCGAAGGCAGAGAGCGCGGCGGCTTCACCCCCGGCGCCGTTGGCCTCGACGGCCTCGAACAACGGCCGATCGCTCAAAAACAGATCGACGTTTTCGTAGGGCGGTGACTGATTGAAAACCTCGTGGGTGTCCAGGCGCAAGGCGGTGGTCATGGCGATACCTCTTTCGACTTCCCACATCGTAGCACGGTCCCGCCGGCAAATTCCGGTGCATCACTGCCCCGTGCGGCCGCCTACGGCCAACAGCGGGCTTGCCGGACCGCTCGGATTGGGCCTATAGGACCGCTTTGATGACGAAACCCCAGCCGCTCACACGCCACATCGTTTCGATCAATGATCTCACCAATAAGGAGATCGAGACGATTTTCGAGGTCGCGCATGGGTTTTTGCAGGAACTGGCGGACCAAAACGTACCCTACCGGATCGGACGCGGCACCAGCATCGCGTCCAAATTCATCCTGGCCAGCCTGTTCTACGAGCCGTCGACGCGAACGCGGCTGTCGTTCGAGAGCGCCATGCTGCGGCTCGGTGGCGACAAAATCACCAGCGCCGATCCCGCCGTGAGTTCCGCGGCCAAAGGCGAAAGCCTCGCCGACACCATCCGCGTCACCGGCAATTACGCCGACGTCATTGTCATCCGCCACCCGCGCGACGGCGCTGCGCGGCTTGCCGCCGAATATTCGGCGGTGCCGGTGATCAACGGCGGCGACGGCAGCCATGAGCACCCGACGCAAACGCTGTGCGATCTATTCACGCTGCGATCGAAGAACAAAGGCTTCAGAAACATGAAGGTCGCGATCTCCGGCGACCTTAAAGGCAGCCGCACGATCCACTCCTTCGTTTACGCGCTGGCGCGGTTCGGCGCCACCATCGATCCCCTCCCCGCGCCCGGCATGGAGCTGCCGCCGCATGTCGATCGGCGGCTGCGCGAGGAATTCCACTGCCGCATGATCTCCAAGGCCCCGGGGCAGGTCGACGGCGGCTCGATCGATGCTCTCTACGTCACCGCCGATCAGCCGCATCAGCTCTCGCTCTATGCCGAGCCGGAAGTCGACTACGGCCTGATTTTGCAAAAGAAGACCGATGCCGTGTACGTCACCCGCTTCCAGAAAGAGCGCTGGGCCGAGAAAGAGCGACCGTATCCGAAGATCGACGCCGAGTTTTTGGGCGATGCCAAATACTCCGAAGCCAGCGTCATGCACCCGCTGCCGCGCGTCAACGAGCTCGACGCCTCGTTCGACAGCGATCGCCGCGCCATCTATTTCCGCCAGGCCGCCTACGGCGTTCCCGTTCGCATGGCGCTGATCTCATTGCTGCTGCAGCTGCACAAGAACAAGTCGCTGCACAGATTCGTCGGCGGTTTCGGCAAACCCGATCATCCGCTTTACGTGCAGCCGATCGGAACGGGCATCCAATGCGCCAACGCAAACTGCATCACTTGCGACCCTGCCGAACGCCAATACGCCGCCAACAAGTTTTATGTCGTGGAAGATAATTCCCCGCAGCGACGCATGCTGCGCTGCCTTTATTGCGAAACCGACATCGAGGCGGAGGCCGCCGCGCCTTTCGTCGTCGGCGACACCGTGCGGAAGACGTTTTCGCCGGGATTGGCTTCGCTGCTCGGAGCGCCCGCCGAGAAGCTCAAGCATCTCGTCATTTATAACAGCGAAGCCGATGCCGAAGCGGCCGGCTTGCATCCGCGATACAGCGGCACAAAGGTCCGCGCCGGCTAGCAGGCTGCTGAAGAACTCACCATCGGCGAGCCTTGAAGGTTGAATCGTCACCGTTATGGAAGCGGATTTCTCCGGTGAGCGATCCATCCTTTTGAAGTTCGGCCCAACCATCGCCTGA
>JBEKJZ010000089.1:0-23596 GCA_050010955.1 Xanthobacteraceae bacterium
TTGGAGCCTTGATTATATTGTGGGCACTTGTGTGGTCGCTCATCCGAAACGTAAAAGGATTATTGGCGCTAAATCGCAACGACCCTATCGCAAATCCTGAGTCGTGGATGTTTGGCGATTAGGTGCTCACCCGTTCCCAAAGCTCTGCAAGTTGACCGCCATTTCCTCGACAGCGGCAGATTGCGCGCATAGAAACGCTCGATCTGATCTACCGATGTATTGGGCGGCTTGCACGTCAGGTTTTCAGTCGGCATCTGGCTTTGCGGTTGTCAATGTTTTGTGAAAAAATTGAAAATTGCGTCGGTATAACGTGTTGGAAATTCATTCGTTTTCGCAATTTGTCAATGTTTTGCGAATGAGTGAATAACATGTAATAACAGAGAGTTACATGAATAAATGGGAATTTTGGATCGATCGCGGCGGCACCTTTACCGACGTGATCGGCCGCGGACCGGACGGCAAGCTCGTCACCCACAAGCTGCTTTCGGAAAATCCCGAAGCCTATCGCGATGCGGCCGTGGCCGGCATCCGCCGCCTGCTTGGGGTGGCGGCCGGCGAGCCCATTCCCGCCGCGCGCATCAGCGCCGTGAAGATGGGCACCACGGTGGCGACCAATGCGCTCCTTGAGCGCAAGGGCGAGCGCACGCTCCTTCTGATCACCAAGGGTTTTCGCGACGCGCTGCGGATCGGCTACCAGGCGCGGCCGAAGATTTTCGCGAAGCATATCATCACGCCGGACATGCTCTACGAGCGGGTGGTCGAAGTCGATGAACGGGTGCGCGCCGACGGCACGGTCGAACGCGAACCGGACGTCGAGGCCGTGCGCGCCGAGCTCGCGCGCGCCAAGAATGACGGCATCCGCGCGGTCGCCGTGGTGCTGATGCATGCCTATCGCTACAGCGCCCACGAACAGCGCCTCGCCGCGCTGGCAAGCGAAATGGGCTTCGAGCAGGTTTCCGCCAGCCACGAAGTCTCGCCGCTGATCAAGCTCGTCGGGCGCGGCGACACCACCGTGGTCGACAGCTATCTGTCGCCGATCCTGCGCCGCTACGTGGCGCAGATGGCAGGGGAATTGCACGGCGGGGAGGCGGATGAGCGGACCAAGCTCATGTTCATGATGTCGTCGGGCGGGCTGACGGCCGCCGAGCTGTTCCGCGGCAAGGACGCTATCCTCTCGGGGCCAGCGGCAGGCGTGGTCGGCATGGCCGAGACCGGGCGCCAAGCCGGGTTTGCGCGGCTGATCGGCTTCGACATGGGCGGCACCTCGACGGACGTGTCGCATTTCGCCGGCGAATACGAGCGAGCCTTCGAGACTGAAGTCGCCGGCGTGCGCATGCGCGCGCCGATGATGCTGATCCATACGGTGGCCGCCGGCGGCGGCTCGATCCTGCACTTCGACGGTGCCCGCTTTCGCGTCGGCCCCGACTCTGCCGGCGCCAATCCCGGGCCGAAATGCTATCGGCGCGGCGGTCCGCTCGCCGTGACCGATGCCAATGTCATGGTCGGCAAGCTCATTCCGGACTTCTTTCCGAAAATATTCGGGCCGCAACAGAATGAGCCGCTCGACGCCGGCGCGGTGCGCGCGGCATTCGCGGCGCTCGCCAAGGAGATCGGCGACGACCGCTCATCCGAAGAGGTCGCCGACGGCTTCATCAAGATCGCGGTCGAGAACATGGCAAACGCGATCAAAAAAATTTCGGTGCAGCGCGGCTACGACGTGACGCGCTATGCGCTCAACTGCTTCGGCGGCGCCGGCGGCCAGCACGCCTGCCTGGTCGGCGACGCGCTCGGCATGACGCGCGTGCTGATCCATCCGTACTCGTCGCTGCTCTCCGCCTACGGCATGGGGCTTGCCGACATCCGCAGCGTCCGCCAGCAGGCGATCGAGGAGCCGTTCGGCGACAAAGCGCGCGAGACGCTGCAACGGGTGGCGCGCCGGTTAGCCGCCGCCACGGTCGAAGAAGTCGCCGGGCAGGGCGTCGCCGCGAACAAGATCACGCTGCACGTTCGCGCGCACATCCGCTACGCGGGAACGGACACGCCGTTGATTGTCGAAGCCGGCAAAACTCACCCTCCCCTCAAGGAGGAGGTGAAGCTGGTGTCCCTGCAAAAAATGAAAGCCGGCTTCGAGCGCGCGCATAAGGCGCAATTCGGATTCATCGACCGAAAGAAATCGCTAGTCGTCGAGGCGGTGTCGGTCGAAGCCGTGGGCGGCGGCACCATCTTCAAGGAGCAAGCGCGAAAGCTGACGCGGACAAGGCGTGCGGCGCCGGCGCGCCGCGCGCGGTTGTTCTCCGGCGGAAAATGGCACCGCGCCGCCGTCTATACGCGCGAGACGCTCGTCCCGGGACAGAAGGTGAAAGGACCGGCCATCATCATCGAGCCGCACCAGACGGTCGTTGTCGAACAGGGCTGGCAGGCCGAGCTGACGGCGAAAAATCACCTGGTGCTGCGGCGGATCGCGAAACTTAAGCGCATGCACGCCATCGGCACCCACGCCGATCCGGTCATGCTCGAAGTTTTCAACAATCTCTTCATGTCGATCGCCGAGCAGATGGGCGTGGCGCTGCAAAACACCGCCTATTCGGTCAATATCAAGGAGCGCCTCGATTTCTCCTGCGCAGTGTTTGACGGCGACGGCTCGCTGGTCGCCAACGCGCCGCACATGCCGGTGCATCTCGGCTCGATGGATCGCGCCGTCGAGAGCGTCATCCGCGAAAACAAGGGAAAAATCCGGCCGGGCGACGTCTATGCCATCAACGCCCCCTACAACGGCGGCACGCATCTGCCGGACATAACCGTCTGCACGCCGGTGTTCGACGGGGGGAAGATTTTATTCTGGGTAGCGTCGCGCGGCCACCATGCCGACATCGGCGGCATATCGCCGGGCTCGATGTCGCCGAACGCCACCACGATCGAGCAGGAAGGCATCTACATCGACAATTTCAAGCTGGTCGAGCGCGGCCGCTTCCGCGAGAAGGAGACCTACGCGCTCTTCACCGGTGGCAAATATCCGGCGCGCAATCCGCTGCAGAACGTCAACGACCTCAAGGCGCAGATCGCCGCCAACGAGAAGGGCGTGCAGGAGTTGCGCAAGATGGTGCGCCACTTCACGCTGCCGGTGGCGCGCGCCTATATGCGCCACGTCCAGGATAACGCGGCGGAAAGCGTGCGCCGCGTTATCGACCGGCTGCATGACAGCGCGTTCTCAGTCGAGATGGACCAGGGCACGGTCATCAAGGTGCGCATCAAGGTCGACAAGAAAAAGCGCGAGGCGACCGTGGATTTCAGCGGCACCAGCCCGCAGCAGCCGACCAACTTTAATGCGCCGGAGCCGGTGGCTCGCGCCGCCGTGCTCTACGTTTTCCGCGTCATGGTCGACGACGACATCCCGATGAACGCCGGCTGCCTGCGCCCGATCCGGATCGTCATCCCGAAAAAGTCGCTGCTGTCGCCGGAATTTCCCGCGGCCGTGGTCGCCGGCAATGTCGAAACCTCGCAGGAAGCGACCAATTGCCTGTTCGGCGCGCTCGACGCTATGGCGGCGGCGCAGGGCACCATGAACAATCTCAATTTCGGCAATGCGCGCTATCAGTATTACGAGACGATCTGCTCCGGCTCGCCGGCGGGGCCCGGGTTTCCCGGCACCGACGCCGTGCATACCCACATGACCAATACCCGGCTCACCGATCCGGAAATCCTCGAGTTCCGCTATCCGGTCCTGCTCGAGGACTTTCACATCCGCAAAGGTTCCGGCGGGCGCGGCCGCTGGAACGCCGGCGACGGCATCCGCCGCACCATCCGGTTTTTGGAAAGAATGGAATGCACGATCCTGTCGGGGCATCGCCGCGTGCCGCCGTTCGGGCTTGCCGGCGGCAACGACGGCCAAGTCGGCGAAAACTGGGCGCGACGCCAGGACGGCCGGATGGAGAAACTCGCAGGCTGCGACGCCACCGTGATCGACGCCGGCGAGGCGATCATCATCCAGACGCCGACGGCGGGCGGGTACGGTGAGCCTCAGGCAGACTCATGACGCTTGCCGATGCGGCTAATCGATCCCCGAGCGTTGGGCCGGCCTGCGCGATATCGAATACTTCATTTCCGCGTTGTTGCCCTGCCAGAAGAAGCTGTAGTCGATGTTCAGGTTGGCGCCATCCGCCAGCGGCAGCAGCGCGTTGCAAACCACTTTGTCCTTGCTGCTGGAAATGGTCTTGATCGGTTCGTAGCGCAGCGGTTGATATTTGAGCTGTTTGAGAATGTCGGCCAGCGTGTCCTTGGCGCGCCCCGAATCGCATTCCGGCAACACGAAGCGGTCGTGCAGTCCGCGGTAGATCAGCACCCCGGCGACGGCAAGCACCGGAATGCCGATGAGGCGGAATGCCAATCGACGGAATCTGGGGGGCGACAAGTCTGGAGCGGACCCGCGCCGGGCGCGGATTGGGGAAGGCGGTTTGGGCGAACAATTTCCGGCCATTGCGGCCGGAATCTTACAGTGCTTTGACGATCGATTCCGTCATTTTCTTGGCGTCGCCAAGGAGCATCATGGTGTTAGGCCGGTAGAACAGCGGATTGTCGATGCCGGCATAGCCCGACGCCAGCGAGCGCTTGATGAACATCACGGTGCCGGCCTTCCACACTTGCAGCACCGGCATGCCGTAGATCGGCGACGTTTTGTCGTCCTCGGCGGCGGGATTGGTGACGTCATTGGCGCCGATGACGAAAGCAATGTCGGCCTGGGCGAACTCGGAATTGATGTCCTCGAGCTCGAACACCTCGTCGTAGGGCACGTTCGCTTCGGCGAGCAGCACGTTCATGTGGCCGGGCATGCGGCCCGCCACGGGATGGATGGCGTATTTGACCTCGACGCCTTCGGCCTTCAGCTTGTCCGCCATTTCGCGCAGCGCATGTTGCGCCTGCGCCACCGCCATGCCGTAGCCCGGCACGATGATGACCTTCTGCGCGTTCTTCATGATGTAGGCGGCGTCGTCGGCCGAGCCGAGCTTGACCGGGCGTTGCTCCGCGCCGGCGCCCGGCCCCGCCACTTCGCCACCGAAGCCGCCGAGGATGACCGAGATGAACGAGCGGTTCATGCCCTTGCACATGATGTAGGACAGGATCGCGCCCGAGGAACCGACCAACGCACCGGTGATGATCAGCGCCGAATTACCCAGCGTGAAGCCGATGCCGGCCGCCGCCCATCCCGAATAGGAGTTGAGCATCGAGATCACGACCGGCATGTCGGCGCCGCCGATCGGGATGATGATGAGCACGCCGAGCAAGAAGGAAATGCCGGCGATCAGCCAGAAGGCGATTTGGCTCTGGCCGACGTAGAACTCATAGACGGAGACGATCAACGCCAGCGCCAGCGCGATATTGATGACGTGGCGGCCGGGCAGCGTGATCGGCTTGCCGCTCATACGCGCGGATAATTTGAGAAAGGCGATCACCGAACCGGTGAAGGTGATGGCGCCGATGGCCGCGCCAAGCGCCATCTCGATGAGGCTTTGCTGATGGATATGGCCGGGAGTGCCGATGTCGAAGGCCGCCGGCGCATAGAATGCGCCCGCCGCCACCAGCACCGCGGCCATGCCGACCAGCGAGTGGAAGGCTGCGACCAGTTCCGGCATCGAGGTCATCGGGACGCGCCGCGCGATCACCGCGCCGGTGCTGCCGCCGATGGCGATGCCGCCGATCACCAGGCCCCAGGAGATGGGATCGGCCGGAGGATGCGATCCCAGCGTGGTCAGCACGGCGATCGCCATGCCGATCATTCCGAGGCGATTGCCAAGCCGGCTCGATACCGGGCTGGACAGTCCGCGCAGCGCCTGGATGAACAGGACGCCGGCGACCAGGTAAAGCAGTGCGACGATATTCGGGCTCATGCGGCGCTCATTTCTTTTTCTTTTGATACATCGCCAGCATGCGCTGGGTGACCAGGAAGCCGCCGAAGATATTGACCGAGGCGAAGGTGAGCGCGACGAAGCCGAGCACGCGCGCCAAGATCGGACCGCTATCGTCGCCAACGAGCGCGACGCCGACCGCGAGCAGGGCGCCGACGACGATCACCGAGGAGATCGCGTTGGTCACCGACATCAGTGGCGTGTGCAGCGCCGGCGTCACCGACCACACCACGTAGTAGCCGACGAACACCGCCAGCACGAAAATCGAAAAGCGGAATACGAAGGGGTCGACCGCCGTCGCGAGATGATCCATTGTGGCTGCTCCTTCAGGCCGCTTTAGGCTTGAAATTCGGGTGCACGATCGCGCCGTCGCGGGTCAGCGCGGTGCCTTGGACGAGTTCGTCGTCCCAATTGATCGCCAGCTTTTTCTCTTTCTTGTCGATCAGAGTCTCGAGGAAGGTGAGCAGGTTCTTCGCGTAGAGCGCCGAAGCGGAGGCCGCCAGACGCCCCGGCACGTTGAGATAACCGACGATTTTGGCGGGGCCGACTTGGGTAACCTCGCCGGGTTTGGCGCCTTCGACGTTGCCGCCGCGCTCGACCGCGAGATCGACGAGCACCGAGCCGGGCCGCATCGAGGCGACCATTTCCTTGGACACCAGCTTCGGCGCCGGACGGCCGGGGATCAATGCGGTGGTGATGACGATGTCCTGCTTCTTGATGTGCTCGGCGACCAATGCGGCCTGTTTGGCCAGGTATTCTTTCGACATTTCCTTGGCGTAGCCGCCAGCGGTCTGCGCGTTCTTGAACTCTTCGTCCTCGACCGCGAGAAATTTCGCACCCAGGCTCTCGACCTGCTCCTTGGTGGCAGGACGCACATCGGTCGCGGTGACGATGGCACCGAGCCGGCGCGCGGTCGCGATCGCCTGCAAGCCCGCGACACCGACGCCCATGATGAACACTTTCGCGGCCGGCACGGTGCCGGCCGCCGTCATCATCATCGGCAGCGCGCGACCATATTCTTCGGCAGCGTCGATGACCGCACGGTAGCCGGCGAGATTGGCCTGACTGGACAGCACGTCCATCGACTGCGCGCGGGTGATGCGCGGCATGAGTTCCATCGCAAAGGCGATAGTGCCGGCATCGGCCATCTGCTTGAGCGCGGCCTCATTGCCGTAAGGATCCATGATCGCCACGACCACGGCGCCCTTCTTGTAGCCGGCAAGCTCGTTGGCTGAAGGACGGCGCACCTTGAGCACGATGTCGGCGTTTTTCGTGGCATCCCCGGTGACCTTAGCCCCCGCGGCGGCGTAGTCCGCGTCGAGGATTCCCGATTTCACTCCGGCGCCGGGCTCAACCGCAACCTCGGCGCCAAGCCCGATGAGTTTTTTGACTGTTTCCGGCGTCGCCGCTACGCGCGGCTCGCCCGGATCGATTTCTGTTGTGACGGCAACCTTCATAAGCCCTCTCCGAGGCCGATGGGATTATCGGCAAAGGCCGATGCGGAAAATGATTTAGATCAAGTCAGGATAGAGAGTGTCCTGGTCTGCCGTCGCGTCGGTCCAAACGCGGCAAGCCGCGCCCGTCGCGACCCACCGGCGCAGATCAGGCGAGGAAAATCGCCATCAGGATAAGAATGACAACAACCACCGCAATGGCGCCCTTCACGAGCGTCACAAACGAGCGATATGTCTGCTCATGAGCGGGATAATCGTTGCCCGTTGCACTCGCGTATTCCATGTCGCCGTGGTCGGCCATGACCCCCTCCAGCCTGCCCCGCCGCGCGCGGACTTAGCGTAATTGGGCGCGCAGAGCAACCCGGCGAAAGCGGGCCTGCATGGGAGTTTTTGCAGGTCTTCGGTGGAACTCGTTGGCAGTCCGCGTCGTGGTTGCGACCCGGTCCTACATATCCAGGACCAGCCGCTCGCTCTTGCATCCGGCGCAGCAGATCATGGCCTTTTCGTTGGTGGCCTGCTCCTCTTCGCTGAGCACCGAATCGTGGTGTTCAGGAATACCGGAGATGACTCGCGTCACGCATTCGCCGCAGATGCCGAGTTCGCATGAGTAATCCACATCGACCCCGGCCTCGTAGAGCACTTCGAGGATCTTTTTGCCCTCCGGGATGTAATACTCCTCGCCGGAGCGAGCGAGTTCCACCCAGAAGCCGCCCAAAGTCCCCGCCGCCGCCTCCGCCTTGGGCGTGAAATATTCGACATGGACGTGATCGTGCGGCCGGTTGGCGACCGCTGCCTCGAACGCCTTGAGCATGGGATTGGGGCCGCAGCAATAGAAGTGCGCGTTCGGCGGCGCCGCAGCTATGGCGGCGGCAAGGTCGAGGAATTTGCCGTCCGCTTCCTCATCGAAATGCAGGTGAACGATGTCCGGTCCGAATTTTTCCAGTCTGGCGAGAAACGCCATATCGGCGCGCGAGCGGCATGAATAATAGAGTTTCCACGACCGATTTTGCGCCGCGAGCTGCTGCGCCATGCACCAGATCGGCGTGATGCCGATGCCGCCGGCAAACAGGACTACGTGCTCGGCATTCTCGACCAGTGGGAAATTATTGCGCGGCGCGCTGATCTTGAGCGTATGGCCGACGTGCAACTCGTCGAAGATATAGCGTGAGCCGCCGCGGCTGGCGGCATCAAGCTTGATGCCGACGATGTAGCTTTCGGGATCGGGATCGGGATTGAGCAGGGAAAATTGCCGGATGAGTCCGTTGGGCAGATGGATGTCGATATGGGCGCCCGGCTGGTAGGGCGGCAATCGGCCGCCGTCGGGCCGCCGGAACGTATAGACGTTGGTGTCGCGGGCGACGGGCTCGATCGCGGTCAAGCAAACCTCGATCAAGCCCGCAGAGCGGGCCGTCTCAGGCGCCTGGGTTGCAGCGGCGAGTGATGGGGCGGTCATCGTGTCCATGCGAGCCATAGATAGGCGGCCCCCGTGGGGTTTCGCAACATGCCATTTGAGTTGGGGAACCGCGTTTTGTTGCCAACGTAGATAGAATATCCTGCTACTCATGACCACGCTTTTTGGGTAATTTTAGAATATGTTCATCGATAAAGCTGACCATGGAGTAGATTCTTTCCGACAGCTACCCGGTGGCGCAGGTTCGCAGCCTTACTCCACACGGAATCCTCTCGCACATTGCTGGCTCAGCAATGCCCGCCGGAAACTTGGCGGGCGCCCGCCGGGATTCCGTCGGGCGCCCTAAAGTCATGCCAGTCAGTCTATAAGCCGGGTTCTGGATGGCATGCGGAAACCGATCCGCATGCGTGACGGCCATTCCTCTTGGACGCCGGTTGCCCGGCGCCTCCAGCAACCTACCCGGACGGCGGATCTAGACATCGACCTGAGGCGTTCCGCGCTCGCGCGCGCAAAACCTCGTGCCGTCCCTATTCGGTCTTGCTCCCGGTGGGGTTTGCCGTGCCGCCGGCGTTGCCGCCGGCGCGGTGCGCTCTTACCGCACCTTTTCACCCTTGCCGCGGTTTACGCAACGCGCCGCGGCGGTCTGTTCTCTGTGGCACTTTCCCTAGGCTCGCGCCCGCCGGATGTTATCCGGCACCGCTTGTCCATGGAGCCCGGACTTTCCTCCCCGGCAACCTTTCGGAGGCGGTGAGGCGATCGAGGTTATGAGCGCGCGCAGCAGTGGTCCGCTTGCGGTCGCGTTGAGGCAGTAGCTCGTGCAACGTGGCACGGGTCGACTCATCGCCAATGCCGTCGATTCGATCCGGCCGGAAATGGCGCTGAAAGGCCGTCACGACAGCCTGGGTGGCGGAATCGTAGGTCCCGTTGACGGTGATGCCGTAGCCGTAGTTGCTGAACTCTTCCTGCATCGCTGCGACCGCCTCGCCGCGGTCTCCGAGCGCAAGCAAGGTGCCGCCTTCCGTTATCGGGAACGGTTTGACCCAAAGACCGACGCCTGAATTGGAGAGGGTGCGCCAGGGAAATTTTTCGCCAGGGTCCTGCTTGCGCGACGGCGCAACATCGGAATGCGCCAGCACCCGTGCCGGCGGCACCGCATGGCGGGTCTGAATGCTGCGGCAAAGCGCGGTCACAGCCGCGATCTGGCGCCTGGGGAAATCGGGATAGCCATAGTCGTGACCGGGATTGGCGATCTCGATTCCGATCGAGCAGGAATTGATGTCGGTTTCGCCCGCCCAGAACGAAGTGCCGGCGTGCCAGGCGCGCCGGCTCTCCTCGACCATCTGGACGATGTAGCCGTCTTCGAACACAAAGTAGTGGGCGGACACCTTGCTCTGCCGTGAGCACAACAAATCCAGCGCGCCCGCGGCGTCCGGCATCCCAGTGTAATGGAGGACGATCATGTCGGGGCGGAGCCCAGCCCTGCGCTCATCATGATTAGGCGAAGGCCTGACCTCGGCGGCGACGGAGGACTCGGCGGGAAATACACGGTGCGGCATGATTCAGACTCTAAGACAACAAGGGTTGCCGACAAGTCGATTGTGCGTCTGGCGAAATCGAGACGAGGATAAAGTCATCAAAAGCCGAAGCTCGCTGCCCGGCTCAAACGGCCGAGGCCCGTCGCGGTTCCCGAGAAAGCAGCGTCCGCGGGCTTGGCGGCGCCGCGGCTGACCTTAAGTCCAGCCAGCAGTAAGAATTCAACCTTTCCTTAAGCTTACCCCTGACTAATCGAAATCGAGCGGAACGGCGCAACAGCCAGCGCCAATATATTGACGCCCATATTTTCCCATGATAGCCCATTTAGCCCCAAAAAGCCCTACGATGCCCGGATTGGATGGCGGCGGAAGTGCAGCCGCGGTGGGTTCGCAGGGGGGTTGCCGTTTGCAGGGGCTGCGGCGGTCGAGGCGGCCGTGCCGCGAGGGCCGAGATGGACCGGTTCGTGTCCCACTATGGGCTCCGTTTGGATGCCAAGGGCCGTGTCTCGGTACCGGCCGCATTCCGCGCGGTGCTCGCACGCGACGGCTTCGACGGTCTCTATTGCTACCCCGCACTCGATCGCCCGGCGCTGGATGCGGGAGGCAACGCGCTGCTCGCCGAGATCGAGGCGCTCATCACCTGCTTCGCGCCCTATTCCGACGAACGCGAGCAGTTCTCGCTCGCGCTCTACGGCACCAGCGAAACACTGAAGGTCGACGGCGAAGGCCGTGTGGTGCTCAGCGAGAGCCTCAAAATGCATGCCGGGATCACCGATGCCGTCGCTTTCGTCGGTCTCGGTCACAAATTTCGAATCTGGGAGCCCGGCCGCTTTCGCGCGGAACTCGCGGAGGCCACCGACAAGGTCCGCGCCTTCAAGGCGGAACTGGGCGCCCGGACGGCGGCGGCAAAACCGCTCGGAGCACGGGAACGATGATGAGCGGCGACAGCTCTGCTGTCGCTGGCGGACTGGCTCGTCACATTCCCGTGCTCGCCCGCCGCGCCATGACGTGGCTCGGCGTTCGCGATGGTGGCGTCTATGCGGATGCGACGTTCGGCGCCGGCGGCTATGCGCGCGCGATGCTGGCGACACCCGGCGCGCGCGTGATCGGGATCGACCGCGATGACACCGCAATCGCTGCCGGCGCGACGCTTGTCGAAGAAGCGCGGGGCCGGCTGACGCTGGTCGAGGGGCGCTTCTCGGAGCTCGATACGATCGCGGCGGCCCACGGCGCTGCCGGGGTCGACGGCGCCGTGTTCGATCTCGGCGTTTCGTCCATGCAGATCGACGAGCCGGCGCGCGGATTTTCCTTCCGGCTCGACGGACCGCTCGACATGCGCATGGGGCGCGGCGGTCCGAGCGCGGCCGACGTGGTCGCCAGCGCCAGCGAGCGCGACCTCGCCTTCATCATCGCCACACTGGGCGAAGAGCGCCACGCGCGGGCGATTGCGCGCGCCATCATCAAAACCCGCGCCGCGCGCCCGATCGTCACGACGCGGGCGCTGGCCGACATCGTCGCGCGGATCGTGCACAGCAAAGAAGGCGCGATCCACCCGGCCACGCGAACCTTCCAGGCGCTGCGGATCTTTGTCAACGACGAGCTTGCCGAATTGGCGCACGGCCTCGCCGCCGCCGAGCGCGTACTCAAGCCGGCGGGGCGCCTTGTCGTCGTTTCCTTTCATTCGCTCGAGGATCGCATCGTCAAGACCTTCCTCGCGGGGCGCAGCCGCGCGCCGGCATCCTCTCGCCATCGGCCGCAAATGATCGCGGCGCCGCCGACCTTCCGCGTGCTGACGCGGCGGCCGGAAACGCCGGACGAAGCCGAGATCGCCACCAACCCGCGGGCGCGATCGGCGAAGCTCCGCGCCGCCGAACGCACCGATGCCGCCGCACGCTCAACGGCAATCGAAACGCTGCTGCCGCGGCTGCCTTCGCTCGCGGACATCACGCGGGGGCGCGCATGATCCTGCGCATCCTCAATCTCGTGGTGATCGTCGCGCTGGTGGCGGCGGCCGCCTACGTCTATCGCATCAAATTCGACTCCACCGTGCAAGCCGAACGGCTCGCTAAGATCCGCAGCGAAGTGCGCCGCGAGCGCGACACCATCGCCGCGTTGCGCGCCGAGTGGGGAGAACTCGACAATCCCGCGCGCATCGAAGCCCTCGCCAAACGCTATCTGCAGCTCAAGCCGGTGACGCCCACGCAGTTCAATTCGCTCGATCAGCTTCCCGACCGTCCGCCGCAATTCATCAAGCCCGACAGCCAGGATCCGATCGGCGTCATGATCGAGAATTTGGAGGAGCCCGATACGGTGACGGGAAGCATCGCGGCGCCGGCCTCCGCTCCCGCAGAACCCGCCAGCGAAACGGGCGCGCAAGTGCCCGCAAATCCGGATCGCTGAACGATGACCGCGATCACCCAAACCGAAACGCTGCAGCCCGGCGAAATCTGGCGGCGGCGGCTGATGCGCGCGCTGCTCTACGGCAACAAGGTCGATCGCGGCGCCAAGGCGCGGGCGCGGGTCGGCTTGGCGATTCTCGCCTTCGCCGTGGTCTATTCCATCATTGCCGCCCGTCTCGTCATGTTTGCGGTCGCATCCGACGGCCGTACCATGCATCGCGTCGTTGCCAGCGACGCGATCGCGACGGCGCGTCCGGACATCCTCGATCGGCGCGGCGAGATTTTGGCCACCGACGTGCGCGTGCCCTCGCTCTACGGCGAACCGCGCCGGCTCATCGATGTCGACGAGGCGGTGGAATTGCTCACCGCGGACCTGCCCGATATCGATGCCGCCGAGCTGCGCGAGCGGCTGTCCTCCAGGCGCGGCTTCGTGTGGCTCAAGCGTGACATCACGCCCGAGCAGCAGCGGGAAATCTACCGGCAGGGCCTGCCGGGCATCGGCTTCCTCAGCGAAAACAAGCGCAGCTACCCGAACGGCGCCGAGGTCTCGCATCTGATCGGCCACGTCAATACCGACAATCAGGGCATCGCCGGTATGGAGAAGTGGCTGGACGGCCACGGGCTCGCTGCGCTGCACATGGCGGGGCTCGCCACCGACCGGCTGCAAACTCCAGTGCAGCTTGCCGTCGATCTGCGCGTTCAGCATGCGTTGCGCGACGAGCTGGTCGCCGCCCGTGCCAAATTCAAGACGCTGGCCGCAGCCGGGATCGTTCTCGACGTGCGCACCGGCGAGATCGTCGCCATGGTGTCGGAGCCTGATTACGACCCCAACAACCCGCATGAGGCGCTCGATCCGACGCGTATCAATCGGCTGACCACCGGCGTCTACGAAATGGGATCGACCTTCAAGGCCTTCACCATCGCCATGGCGCTCGATTCCGGCAGGGCGACGCTGAAATCGTCGTTCGATGCGCACGGCCCGATGCGCGTCGGCCGATTCCTGATCCACGATTTCGAGCCCGAGAACCGGATGCTGACCATACCGGAAATCTTCACCTACTCCTCGAACATCGGTGCGGCCCGCACCGCGCTAGCGATGGGCGTCGACGCCCACAAGGCGTTTCTGAGAAAGCTGGGCCAGCTCGACCGGCTGCGAACCGAATTGCCGGAGAGCGCCGCGCCGATCGTGCCCAAGCGCTGGGGCGAGCTCAACACCATCACCATCGCGTTTGGGCACGGCCTGTCGGTGGCGCCCTTGCAGGCGGTGATGGGCGTCGCCGCGCTGATGAACGGCGGCATCCTCATTCCGCCGACCTTCCTCAAGCGAACGCAGGCCGAGGCCGAGGCGCTGGGCAAGCGGGTGATCAAGCCTGAGACCAGCGAAATGATGCGCTATCTGATGCGGCTTAATGTCGAGAAGGGGACCGCGAGGAAGGCGGACATACCGGGCTATTACATCGGCGGTAAGACCGGCACTGCGGACAAGGTCATCAACGGCCGCTATTCGAAGTCGAGCGTGCTCACCGATTTCATGGCGGTCATGCCGGCCGACCAGCCGCGCTATCTGCTCCTGATCATGCTCGATGACCCGAAGGCGCTGCCGGACACGCACGGCTTCAAGACCTCCGGCTGGAATGCGGTGCCGGTCGGCGGTGCGGTGGTGGCGCGCATCGCCCCGCTCCTTGGCATCGAACCGCGCATGGACCTGCCGACAGCCGATCACCTGATACTGGCCTCGGCAAAGGAAAGCAGGTAAGGCGGGGGCGGCGTGAGAGTGCAATCGCCGCTATCGCATCGATTGTCGCCCTAACATCCTAGTAGCGCACGATCTTTTCGGAAAACCGGTGCCCGTTTTTCGGGATCATGCTCTAAGCGAACCGCCATGAAGCTTCGCGAGATTCTGCCCCCCGACGCGGAAATCGAGCCGCGCCATGCGGATCTCGACATCGACGGCGTGACCGCGGACAGCCGCACGGTCAAAAAGGGCGACCTGTTTGCAGCGATTACCGGCGGCAAGACCGACGGCCTGCGTTTCGTTGGCCCGGCTATCGTGGGCGGCGCGGCCGCGGTCCTGGCGGAGCGGCGGCTCGATGCGCCGTTATTCGATGCGGTTGCTTTCGTGCGGGTCGGCAATGCCCGGCGCGCGCTGGCGCTGATCGCCGCGAAGTTCCACCCGCGCCAGCCGCGCACCATCGCTGCCGTCACTGGCACCAGCGGAAAAACCTCGGTCGCGGCCTTCACGCGTCAAATCTGGACGGCGTTGGGATATCGCGCGGCCTCGATCGGCACGATCGGCATCGTCTCGCCGCGCGGCGAGACCTATGGTGCGCTGACCACGCCGGATCCGGTGGCGCTGCATCGTTCGCTCGACGCGCTGGTTGGCGAGGGCGTGACGCATCTTGCGATCGAAGCCTCCTCGCATGGGCTCGATCAATATCGGCTCGACGGATTGCGCCTCGCCGCCGGCGCTTTCACCAACATCACCCGCGACCATCTCGATTATCACGGGAGCTTCGAGGCTTATCTGGCCGCCAAACTGCGGTTGTTCGAGGCGCTCCTCGAACCCGGCCGTGCGGCGATCATCGATGTCGATCATGAGCACGCGGACGCGGTCATGGCCGCCGCCAAGGCGCGCGGCCTGTCGATCATGAGCGTCGGCCGCAACGGCACCGGCATTCGTCTCGTCGAATCCGTGCGCGACGGCTTTTCGCAGGCGTTGCGGGTCGAACATGGCGGCAAGAATTTTCGCCTGCATTTGCCGCTGGTCGGCGAGTTTCAGGTGGAAAACGCGCTTCTTGCGGCCGGCATCGCCATCGCCACCGGCAGCGATCCGGCGGCGGTATTCGCGGCGCTCGAACATCTCAAGGGTGCCAAGGGCCGGCTCGAGCTGGTCGGTTTGAGCCGCGGCGCGCTGGTCTTCATCGACTATGCGCACAAGCCCGACGCGCTCGCCAAGGCGCTCGACGCGCTGCGGCCCGCCGCGATCGGCCGGCTTGTCGTGGTATTCGGCGCCGGCGGTGACCGCGACCGCGGCAAGCGGCCGTTAATGGGCGCCGTCGCCGTCGCCAAGGCCGACCGCGTGATCGTCACCGACGACAATCCGCGCAGCGAAGACGCCGCCGCCATCCGCGCCGCCATCATGGCCACCGCGCGCGGCGCCATCGAAATCGGCGATCGGCGCGAGGCGATTCGCGCGGCAATTGCCGACCTGCGCGCCGGCGACGTGCTGCTGATCGCCGGCAAGGGCCATGAAACCGGCCAAATCATCGGCGACCGGGTGGTGCCGTTCAGCGACCACGAGGCGGTCGCCGCGGCACTCAAGGAGCTGGCCGCATGAGCGCGCGCTCGCTGTGGACCGTCGAGGCGATGGCGGACGCGATGGGCGCCGAGCGTCAGGGCGGATTGCCGCAAACGGTATCCGGCATCTCGATCGACAGCCGCACGCTCGCCAAGGGCGACGCCTTCTTCGCCATCCAAGGCGAGAACCGCGACGGCCACGACTTCGTCGAGGCCGCGCTCAAGAACGGCGCCGGGCTCGCGGTGATCGCGCCGGCGCGGCGCGCGCGCTTTGCCGACGCCGCGCCGTTATTGCTCGTGCCCGACGTGCTCGCGGCCTTGCGCGCGCTCGCCGCCGCGGCGCGGGCCCGCACGCAAGCGAAGGTGATCGGCGTCACCGGCTCGGTCGGCAAGACCGGAACCAAGGAGGCGCTGCGGCTGGCGCTTAGCAAGGACGGCGAGACCCACGCTTCGGTCGCGTCCTACAACAATCATTGGGGCGTGCCGCTGTCGCTCGCGCGCTGTCCGCCGAGCGCGCACTATGCCGTCCTGGAAATGGGAATGAATCACGCGGGCGAGATCGCGCCGCTGTCGCGGCTGGCGCGCCCGCATGTCGCGATCATCACCACCATTGCGCCGGTGCATCTCGAATTTTTCGGCTCGCTCGCCAAAATCGCCGACGCCAAGGCGGAGATTTTTCTCGGCCTCGAAGCGGGCGGCGCCGCGGTGCTCGACCGCGACAATTCGCAGTTCGCGCACCTGAAACGCCGCGCCAAGGAAGTGGGCGTCGCGCGCATCGTGTCGTTCGGCGAGCATGAAAAGGCCGACGCGCGCTTGATCAAGAGCGTTTTGCACGCCGACTGCTCGACCGTTCAGGCGCAAATTCTCGGTACCGATCTCACCTATAAGATCGGCGCGCCGGGCCGTCATCTC
Organism: Xanthobacteraceae bacterium; assembly: GCA_050010955.1. Lineage (GTDB taxonomy): Bacteria > Pseudomonadota > Alphaproteobacteria > Rhizobiales > Xanthobacteraceae > BOG-931. Next base: position 16,906 of record JBEKJZ010000089.1, read on the forward strand.
GTGCACAATTCGCTGGCGGTGCTGGCGACGGCCGTGCTGGTCGGCGCCGATCTGGCGCTGGCGGCGCTGGCGCTCGCGGAATTCAAGCCCGTATCCGGCCGCGGCACGGCGATCGAGATCGATCTGCCCGGCGGGCCGGCGCTCGTCATCGACGACAGCTACAATGCCAACCCGGCTTCCGTCGATGCGGCGCTGGCCTTGCTCGGCCAGGCGCCGATCGGCCCGCGCGGACGGCGCATCGCCGTGCTCGGCGATATGCTCGAACTTGGCTCGCGCGGGCGCGCGCTGCATCGCGGGTTGCTCGATGCCGTCGTCGCCAACGCGGTGGATCTCGTGTTCTGCTGCGGGCCGCTGATGCGCGCGTTATGGCAGGCTCTTCCCGCCAGCCGCCGCGGCGGCTATGCAGAGGACTCCGCCGCGCTCGAGGCGCAAGTTCTGTCCGCGATTCGCGCCGGCGACGTCGTCATGGTCAAGGGCTCGCTCGGCTCGCGCATGGCGCCCATCGTCAAGGCGCTGCAACGGCTGTCGGCGCGCCCAGACTCGTTGGCAAGCGACGCCTTCGAAACCGCGTCCGTACGAGGTTGATGCGATGCTCTATTGGCTGGTCGATTTGTCGGACAAGGTGACCGTCCTCAACGTCTTCCGCTACATCACGTTCCGCACCGGCGGCGCGGTCATCACCGCGCTGCTCTTTGTCTTTTTGTTCGGCCCCGCGATCATCGGCCGGCTGCGATCGCTGCAAGGCAAAGGGCAGCCGATCCGCACCGACGGCCCGAAATCGCACATCATCACCAAGGCCGGCACGCCGACGATGGGCGGGCTGATGATTCTCTCCGGCATGGTGGTGTCGACGCTGTTGTGGGCGAATCCCACCAATCCCTATGTCTGGGTGGTGCTGTGGGTCACGCTCGGCTTTGGGCTGGTCGGCTTCTACGACGATTACCTGAAAGTCACGAAACAAGCCCACAACGAATTTCCCGGCATCGCCCGATTGGGCATCGAAGCGGTCATTGCCGTGGCGGCCTGCGTGGCGCTGGTGCAGCTCGGGCGCGGGCCGTTTTCGACCTCGCTGGTGTTTCCTTTTTTCAAGGAGTTGGTGGTTAATCTCGGCTGGTTCTACGTCCTGTTCGCGATGTTCATCATCGTCGGCGCCGGCAACGCCGTGAACCTGACCGACGGCCTCGACGGTCTCGCCATCGTGCCGGTGATGATCGCCGCGGCGAGCTTCGGCGCCATCGCCTATCTCTCCGGCAACGCGGTGTTCGCCGATTATCTGCAAATCCACTACGTGGCCGGCACCGGTGAGTTGTCGGTGCTGTGCGGTGCCCTGCTCGGTGCCGGCCTCGGTTTTCTCTGGTTCAACGCGCCGCCCGCTTCGATCTTCATGGGCGATACCGGCTCGCTCGCGCTCGGCGGCATGATCGGCGCGATTGCGGTCGCCACCAAGCACGAGATCGTGCTCGCCGTCATCGGCGGGCTGTTCGTGCTCGAAGCGGTCTCCGTCATCGTCCAGGTGGTGTCGTTCAAGCTGACCGGCAAGCGCGTCTTCAAGATGGCGCCGATCCATCACCATTTCGAGCAGCTCGGCTGGACCGAGCCGCAGATCGTCATTCGCTTCTGGATCGTCGCGGTCGTGCTGGCGCTGGCCGGGCTCTCGACCCTGAAGCTGAGGTAGCCTCCGCAAACTCGCAAAACCCTTGCAAATACTGGCGTCTAATGCTCGATTTGGGGCCACTTCGATGAGGGGTTGACGAGCGAATGACGAGGAAAATTCGCAAGATCACCGACCGGCAGGTCGAAGCGATCCGCGACTTGATCGAGGACGGCCCGGCCGAAGTGATGTGGGATAGCAAGGTCTCGGGTCTATTCGTTCGCGTCGGCCGTCACAAGATCACATGGACATTCCAGAAGGAATACCGGACACGCGGGAAGCGCGGCACGACGTTCCGCCGGCTTGGCTTCTATCCAAGCATGGGCGTGGTCGCCGCGCGCAAGGCGGCGCTGATGTACGCGGGCCAGATCGCCGCCGGCAAACCGATGCCGGGCTTGCGCGATGCAACGACGCTCGATCAGGCGCTCGTCGAGTACGACTCGCACTTGCGCGCACAATCGAAGCAACGCGGCAAGCCGGCGACGTGGGCGCGCATCGTCCAATCGTATGCACGCCTGCATCTGTCACCATCGTTCGGGAAATGGACGCTCGCCGAGTTGAGCGGCGCACCGGCTATGGTGCGCGACTTCCACAAGAGTGTGACGAAGGAAGCGGGACCGGGCGCGGCGGACCATTGCTGCCGAATTCTCGCCGCGCTCTATAAGAACATGGCGAAGCTCGACCGCTCGCTGCCGCCACAGTCACCATGCAGCGCGGTGAAGTACCATGGCTACACGCCATCGACGGCGGGACTCGCGTTCGACCAATTCCCCGACTGGTGCCGCGCCGTTGGTGTGCTGCCGCCAATGAAACAAGCCTACTATCGCTTCTGCCTGTTGACCGGAGCGCGGCCGGGCGAGGCGGTGCGGATCAAGTGGGCCGATGTCGATACGCGCAAGCGCACTGTCGTTATTCGCCAGAGCAAGAGCGGGGCCGACATCGTGGTTCCGCTGTCGAGCGCCATCGCCCGCGAACTGAAACGCGCTCGCGGTGCCGATGATGTGCGCGTATTCCCCGGAGCCGAATGGTTCAAGGACGAGCTACCAGCGAAGGGCCGCGCGCTGCGGCGCACGTATCGAACGGTCGCCGCCGACCTGGCAGTGAATGAGGTTCTGACAAGGTTGCTCATGGGACACAGCATGAGCGGGATCAATCAAAGCTACATAAACGCCTTAGTGCTCACTGGCGGTCCCGGCCTTCGCGAAGCGCAACGCAAGATTTCACAACGCATTGTCACGCTACTAGGGTAGGCATAAAATTGCCGGACGGGGGTGAGTCGTCGGCCACATGCCGGACCAATGAGAGCGCCAATGGACCGAAAGAACTGGCAAAGTTGTATGAGCAGAAGAAGGCTGCGGCGGCTGCGGCGGCTGCGGCGGTTACTGCGGAGGCAGCAAAACAGCAGGCGCAAATGGCGGAACTTAAGAAGCGAGTCGAGCAAGGCCGCGTCGCTATGCGCGACGTTGTGATCCCATATTTTCAGGAATTAGCTAGTGGACACGTTCCCGCAGGGACAGTTCAAGTTCAATCCCGCTGCGCTGATTGAGGCGAAAACTCATGCGCCGGTCGCCGTGTCGTTCAAGATTGGGAATGGGTGGGAACACGTCATCGAAATACAGCTAGATCGCGTCCTAATTTACAAGAAAATGCCCGAAAATCTGCGGGCTGCGAGGCCTGCTAGAGGCGCAAGGCGTACTCCCATTTTGCAAAAACAATTCGTTTACTCCGGCATGTACGAACCATTCATCACAGGACCAAGCGATCTAACACGCGAGAAGCTCAGCAAGCTAGTCGAGATGGCGATTGAAAAACCGTAAAGCGCAGCAAGCTCAATCGGCAATTTTGACTTACCGCGCCGCGCACAAGCGATAGCGGCAATGTTCATCGTCGAGAATTACAATTCAAAGCGGACCAAGTGGTCATGGATTTGGATCGTGATTTTGATGTTGCTCGTTTTCCACGGGACCGCACTGACGATGCACATCCACTACAATCCGGGTCGTCCTAAAAACGCGTCGACGCCAACGCCGCCGCGATAGCCTTCGCGAAGCGCAGCGCAAGATTTCGAGACGCATTGTCACGCTGCTAGGGCAGGCGGGCTAGAGGGTTGAGCCGGCCGCGTGAATTGGGCAAACCCCAGCTCGGGTGTGAGGAGGTCAAGAAAATTTCGATGTATTTCGGATAACTTCGATATTGCATCGGCCATTATGTCACCCTTCGTAATTCTAATTTCGTCGTCGTCGTTAAATCGCTTCCACACCATTCGGGCGACCTCATGCTGAGTGATTAGATCATCAATCGTCTTGAAGATCGCCACCTCACGTAAGGGGAAGAAGAACCGTGCCTCATCCATTTTGAGGCGCAAGCTCTGCAATTCCAGATCGCTGACCGGACGTTCGGTTCCGGTGCGAATGACGCGCTCCATTGCAGTCTTTGCGGCCTGATAAATCTCGTACCGCATTCGAAATAGATCGTACTTGAGCTTATCGTAAGCGATGTCTCGTTGTGATTGGGCAATTTGCCGTTGAGCCTCTGCTGTTTGCGCTTGAGCGGCTGCTATCGCCACCTGTCGCAAGCCAAGTCGCCACGTTATCCATGTGGCGGTTGCCGACGCAATTATTATTGCGAGTGGCCCCGCGAAGGCTTTGAGCAATTCAATTATGCAGGACACAATGCAAGCTCCTGAAGAAATTTGCGCTAGGTGTCGCGCAGCCCCAGCGGTAGCGTCTGCGGACTGCTGCGCAGCGAAGAAAAGTCGCTGCGAGTTTTAAGACATAATTTTGAACCACGTGCGAACGGCGAGATTGAGGCGCTCTTGTTCTAACTCATCTGTCGGATTGCAATGGGCGATGGGGCCACGGAGCAAGTTTAGCTGGTTTGATACGTTGCTAACTGCGGTCCTCGATTGAAAAACTGGCTCAAATAACTCCCAATTGTCAGTTATAAGCTGGGACAGTTCACCAACGTTGTGTAGTCAATCATTCTTTCAGATCGCGGAGTTATTCCGCTGTCTATTTCTTTCTTGCTGCGCAAATTCGCTAGGTCACGAATTCGCTTTTCATCAACACGCTTCCCGTTCCACCAGTCTGCGCCGTATTGCCCGCGCACCGCATCCGCCAGTACGGCGGCAAGTGCGGGAGGAGCTTCGCGGGCAACAGATTGCCCGCGACATGACCGACGATGAAATTGATAGTGCTGCTTGGCGTCAAGGGAGCGAGTCGAATTGCACCAGCCGGATACGGAGCAATCGCGACCGGCGCGGCGATCATTTTTACGTTGGGCCGGCAGCAAGTTTCGCTGCACTTCATCCAATACTCAAGTGTTTTGCGATGAAGGCCTGCTTTCCTAGCCGCGTGGGATAGGACGGGACCTAAAACAGCAGCTCGACGTTCAGATGGCGCGCTCGACCAGCGGCCTCTTTCCGGAAATGAACTTGCCCAAAACTTGGGCCAGCTTGCCCCGCAGCGACTTCCAGATGTCTTGGTCGGCTGATTCCGCTGGGAAGGAGACCCCTTGATACTTTTAACGCATCAGCGGCCTTCTCAAGACGACGCTGCCCCGCCCCGCGGATTGAGCATCACACGCTGGATCGAGAGTGCTGTAATGTGACGGCTGACGCCGCCGGCGGAATCGGGGCGCGGCTCGCGCTGCGTAAGGCGGAGAAAATGGGCGGCCCGAAAAAGGCAGAATGCCGTCCAAGAACGGGTACCGACCGCGTCACCAAAGACACCGTCCGCAGTCGCGAAAGGTGTCAAGCGGCGCGAACTTCATATTTACGTTCTCCGACGCGATGGGTTAAGGGTGCCGCATGCCGCCTCCGGAGACGATAAATCCCGAAGGAACTTTCAGAGCTTCGTGAAGTCACTCTGTAATGCACGCGATAACTGTTCGATGGAAGTTAGATCTGATGCTTTTGAATCCGCCAAATCACACTTCTTCGATACGAGCAGTTGGGGTGCATTTTGCGACGTCACCTTAACCTTGAAGCAAGCTCGTCAGCCCGACAACGGCGGTTGGGTAAAGATCGACGACTATCGGTGCAGACAAGCTTTTCGGCACTTCATGAACCTCCTCAACAGAGCAGTATATGGAGCGGCATTTCGTCGATACGGCAAAAGGCTTCGTGTATTACCCGTCCTTGAAAAAGGCGAGGTCAACGCCCGCGCATTACGTTCATGGGACCGTGGTACGTCAGGTCGATGGCATATTCATTGCGCAATTGAATTGCCCTCGCACTTCGACGGTATTGCCCTTGAAAACCTAATCCGCGACTGTTGGGCGAAGGTCGAGTGGGGTTATGGCCGAATTCTTGTCCGCGACGGTGCGAACGCGGGTTGGATCAACTACATGTTGAAAGACCGCCAGAAATCGGAGTTCGACGGTTTCGTTGACTGCATAATTATAGAGTCTTGCACAATCCAATTGCTGACGCGTAGACGTTCTTTTGGAATGGGGCTCTTCATCGACAAAGCCTAAGCAAGGGCGATTGGTCAGCAGTCGCCTTAAATTGGCGAAGCGCCGCCCAGCCGGCTCGAGCGGGTCGGTCTGATCGCGGCGCTCGGCTCCGCCTCGCACGCGCGCACGGGAAATAAGCGCCATAAAGGTTGACGCCGCCCCTTTTCTGCTGATCTTTCGGTGCCGCCTGTTGCACGAGCGAGAGCAAGCGCCGCCCTAGTGTCAGTGCGGTTGCGAGCGGGCTGTTGGCGAAGACCCCGTACCTCGCTCCCCTTTACTGCTGATCTTTCAGCACCATGCTTTGGCGAGCACCCCGTAGCTGAACCGCGGCGCCAAAAAAACTAACGAGCCCACTATTCCGCTGATCTTTCAGCGCCGTGCGTCGCGCGAGCGAGAGCAAGCGCCCCCATTGTCAGTGCGGTTGCGAGCGGGCTGTTGGCGTAGACCCGTAGCTCGCTGCGCGGCCGGCGGCCGCAGCAGCAACATCATCATCAGCGTTCGCCCCGAACGCCCGAGCTCCATCGTCGCCCCCAACCAGATTCACTAATCTCGACGGCGCAGCCGTCGACCTCACCAGTGCGGCCA
>JBEKJZ010000090.1:0-19491 GCA_050010955.1 Xanthobacteraceae bacterium
CTGATCCGCGGAGAGCATTATGGCCAGCGGTCATGTGAACCGCACTCAAAGGCCGAACACATGGCTGCACCGACCAAGCCTGCAACGTGAAGATTCTCCTTGCCAACTCGGAGCCGTCCACATATGGCCCTTAGCGACAGATATTGCAGCGCAAGCGAATGTCGGCTGTTGGGGCAAGACCGGAACTGGCTGGAGTGCCATGACTCGCCGAAGTGACGAGTGCGCGCCGACCTTGGCCTCTCAACATAGACAAGATTGGCGCATCGTGCCGACCGCAGTTCGACTGGCTAAGAAAGTCACAATTCCTTATCAGTTGCCTCAATCAGTCGATTTTCGGGCGAACCGGCGCGCACATTCGTTTATGCCGCCGTTTGATTTGATGAAGGCAGTGAGCGGCTGATCGGCAGGTTTGGCTATTCGGGCGTACCGCAATGCCCGGGACCATTTGCTTCGGGTCTTGGCATCAGCGACCTTCGGATCAGCGGTGCAGAATATCAGAATGGAGAACGGCTCAATCCTCATTCTCCGTGCGCCGTTCCTAAGCCGAAGAATGGCTCGGGAGTTCTTTTTCGAGCATTCGAGACGTTGCCACCGCCGCACTACCGCAAAAACCATCTCCAAATACATGTATACGGCGTCTCGGCCATTGGTCGACCGATACCTCGCCCATACTTCAACGACCTTGGCTAAATCTGCTTCAACGGTGCTCGACGGTTTTGGGGTTAGCTTCGAATTTGGCTTTGCTGGCAATGGGCATCGGCTAGATCGACCGACTATTCTTTCCTCAACCACCGGGTTTGTCGGTGCCCTCGGTCGCTTTGCGACCGGTGCCTGGCTAAATGGACTAACGCTTTTATCTGGAATTCTTTGGTTCGTCCGTTTTGGCGGGTTAAAATCGACCAAACCTGCTAGGGCCATTCGGTCCCTTGGATCAATATGGTCAGTTTGTTTGATTATATTTTCAGCCATGTTTTTGTCTCCTTTGCAATTGTGTTGGTTTGAATTTCAATATCCCATGCATCAATGTGTCAGTTGCGGCAAGCATCAGAAAAATACCATAATGTCGCCTGACCATGTCTTTGTCGCTCGTGTAAAAATTAGCATCTCAGGCGGTCGCCTCGGCGCCCTGCATGAGTTTCGGGCGAATGGAAATTGGTATCGCCGCGACTGCTGTGCGGCGCCGAAATCCCACAACCCGGATTTTAGCGCTCGGCGGGACCCACAGGATATTCACGCGAATTGGCTGGATGAATTTCCGGTGGAACGAATCATAACAATCGCGGATTAGCTGTTTCGTCTCCGACATTATACGGAGCGTTGCCGACCGAGCCTGTAAAGTGCAGAGCGATACTAATTTTCGCCGCAGTCGAAAAGCGCGCTCGGATAGCCGGCATGACAATCCCTGCCAAAGAGGAGAATAACCAATGCGGAGGAGGATTTCTTCTTTGCACATGGCGGAGCTATGGCAACATGGATTCAAAATCAAAGAAAGTGATTTTAATACCTGGGAATTAGCAAATGGAACCAAATAATAATGGATTTAATAGATGGAGATCAGGAATGGATAAGAGATCAAGATTGGATTTAATACATGGGTATCAGGATTGGATACAGGGTTACGTGGATCGGGATTGGGACCCGTATGAAATCTCATTTATGTATCGCCCTTTACCAGGAGGAAGACAATCGATTCTGGAACAAATGAAAAGGGAGATATATCGGGTCAATTCGAGGCTAGTAACGAGATTTGATAGGGACCCGAGGTCAGAGGCTGGATTTAATCGGCTTCCCAGGATGATGGTGTTCCCGGATTTACCTGTCTACAAGCGCAAGAAGCGGTCACTCACCGACGTCTCAATCAACGATGGTCTTCATTATGGGGGAATTGCGCTTACCCCTCCGATTTCACGGTTTTCAACGACCTTAGACGCCTATTTTGACGAGCACGAAAAGGAATACGTCAATCAAACCCTGGACCGAATTCACGTCGAACCGATCATCAGCGATGCAGATTATGTCACGGATTATCTGGCAAAATCGATTAAGCGCGGCACCGTGTCCCAGGATGACATCGTAATACTGCCCAGGGCGATAAGTGAAATGCCTGCACAGGACCGGCGTTCAAGTCCTAAGGATCCAGCGGACATTGCGTGGTGGCGCAAATTATCAGAATCGTGAGGCTGATGCGCCTTTTCGCTTCTTTGCTGCCGAACAACGTATTGTCATGTACACGCAGGTTCGCGCTGAGTCACAGACGCAGCTCAATTGGCGAACCTGCCGTCGGCCTACAATTTCACCGGTGAAAAATTGAACGCACCGCGCGCAAACGGCTTCTCGGCAGGCTGGTAGATGTGGAATGTTGGTCACTCTGATGCAAAATGGTAAGCTGACGTTCGGAATATTGGGTGAACTGCTAATTTTGCCCTTTGGATGCAGGGGAAATAACCGGTGTCTCGCGCGATGCTGTTGGACCGCGTGATCGGTGACTCATTTCCGAGTCTAGATAGCGCCGCTGAGGTCAAGGCTCTCGAAGGGGTGCCTTACCTAGAGCGAATTGCCGCGGCCAGCACTTTTGATGCCATAAAGCTGGGTGCCGTGCATAACGCGGATGCATCGGCAATTCAGTTCCTACCGAATGCTAGTCCTGAGGACACGCCTATCGTAGTCACGTATGGTCAGTTCGTCGCGCGCGTCACGCAGGCAGCGAATATGTTTCACGCCATGGGCGTCGGCGCTAGCGATGTCGTCAGCCTCCTGTTGCCGCTGCTGCCGCAAAGTTTTTTCACGCTATTCGGCGCGGAAGCTGCCGGCATTGCTAATCCCGTGAACCCCCTGCTCGAAGCGCATCAAATCGCCGAGATCCTGGAGGCCGCAGGCACCAAGGTACTGGTCGCGCTCGGACCAACGGAGGGCAGCGACATCTGGAATAAGGTCGTCAGAGTACGCGGGCAATTGAAGCAGCTGAAGGCAATCGTTCAGGTCAACGGGTCGGACGACGAGGCGAATGCAATCTATTCCTTCGATGCACTGATCAGCAAGCAGCCGGCAGACCGTTTGGTGAGTGGCCGACAAATCGCCGCCGGCAATGTCGCCGCCTACTTTCACGCCGGCGGCACCACCGGCACGCCGAAACTTGTTCGCCAAACCCACGCAAACCAGGTGTATCAAGCCTGGGCTTGCAATCTGATGCTCAAGTCCTCACCGGGCCGCAACCTTCTGTTCGGTATGCCGCTATACCATGTGGGTGGCGCCCTAACGCAAACCCTGGCAACGTTTTCGAGTGGATGCTGTCTGGTGGTGCTGTCGCCAGCTGGTTGGCGCAATCCGGCCGCACTGAAGAACGTTTGGTCACTGGTTGAGCGCTACCGTCCGGAAATCTTCTCCAGCGTGCCGACAATTCTCGCGGCTTCGCTCGCAGTACCGATCGGTAATGCCGACATTTCCTGTCTACGCTATGTGGGAGGAGGCGGGTCGGCAATTCCGGTCGCGGTCGGCAACGCACTACAGGAAAAATTAAACATCCCGGTTGTCGAGGTTTACGGCATGACCGAGACCGCCAGTGTGCATACCATTGCATACTTAGACCGGCCCGTCAGGCTTGGCTCGGTTGGCCACCCAGTACCGTACAGCCGCGTTCGCGTCGTTAGGATCGATGCGGACGGGCGCTATCAGCGCGACTGTGCCGCCAATGAAATCGGCGTTGTCGCAATGGCCGGGCCCGGCGTGTTCAGCGGCTATCTGAACGACGCCCATAACAAGGGCGCGTTCGTCGAGCCGGGCTGGGTCAATTCTGGTGACCTCGGGCGCCTCGACGAAGACGGCTACTTGTGGATCACCGGTCGCGCCAAGGACACCGTGATCCGCGGCGGCCACAACATTGACCCGGCGCCGATCGAGGAGGTGTTCTTTCAGCATCCTGCCGTCGGCCTTGCCGCGGTGGTCGGCCAACCCGATGCCTACGCAGGCGAACTGCCGCTGGCCTATATTCAGTTAAAGGCCGGTGCGAACGTGGCGCCTGGTGAGCTGGAAGCATGGGTGCTTGAGCGCACGCCGGAGCGGGCCGCGGTGCCGGTAGAGATCGTCTTAATCGATGCGATGCCAATGACCGGCGTCGGCAAGGTGTTCAAGCCGCAGCTGCGGTGGAATGCGGCGCAACGGGTGTTCACGCAGAGGCTGGCCCCGCTGATCGAGCAAGGCATACGCTATGAAGTTAGCGTCGGCGCCCATGATACACATGGCAGTTTGGCAACCGTAACGATACAAGGCGCACCAATCCAGTCGCGAGAGGCTGTTGCGCAGCAGGTTCACGAGAGGCTCGATCCGTTCGTGATCCGCCATGAGATCCATTGGACTTAGAGCCGGTGACGTGTGGCCTCAGCGGCCGATTCGGCCCTGGAAACACCAGATCCTAGACGGTATATCATCCTCTAGGTGATGCCTTTCCTCCGTCTTTGCTCTGGTCGCCACCGTCGAAGCGAGCGTCCGTCGTATCGTCGCGATGGTTCACATCGCAAAGCAGCAACTTCGAGACCTCCGACACCGCCTTTGGGTCTTGGTTGTGTGAAAACTCGGAGACGCCGAGACGCGATAGAATGAGCGTTTCGCGAAATGGCGATCAAGGTTGCAAAAATTCGCAAGGGCGCTCGATTTACATCCGTTCGAGAAAAACCATTCTCGTCGTCTTTCAATTTTCTGAGTTTTTACACAGCCTAGGTCGTAAGGGGTCAGGAAGGTCAAGTTTCCCATGGGCGACCGTTCGGCCAGCAGATGCGGCATAAACAATTGGGTGGATGCTCTCCGATCATCCAGGGTTCCAGCCAGTATGGATAGGGATGCTTCTTGAGCGGTCGAATTGTCCTTGGCGTTTTGGCGAGTTTGTTGAAGTACCGGTCGCAGCCGTATCGAACCAAGCGGTCGCCAGATGCCAAGTCTAACAGCCAAGTGTAAAATTCCAATCGATTCTGCTTTGTGGGCCGCGGACAGTCGAACCGAGGCTGCCATGGGTGCTGCCAAGGTTGAAGATTCCGTCTCAGAACGCGGCTAATTGCCTGGCCGAGGTTATCGACGGGCATAACTCGAACGCAGATCTCGAGGTTCTTACAATTTCCGCCTCTCCACAGGACTTTTTCCAATTCCTCTTTGTCTGCACCCGCGACGATCAGATGCATCTCGCCTCTCCATTGTGGTATCCCGTTTTCGGGGGCGGCATATACCTTAAACGTTCCTACAACAACCAGCGCCGGCATGTTCAGCCTGTCGAACGCCCGGCGTAGCGATTGCTTCGCTGCTGCGATACTGACATCTTGAAGCCGTCCGATCGGCCGAGACCAAGTTGAGCGAAGAGTCCGCGCCTCGTAAACCGGGCCTTCGCTATGCTGGATTAGGCTGTACACAGGCGAAATTTCCCGCAGACGCCGCCGCCGCGTGCCGAACCAGCAAGCCTCCATGCATGGATCGGCCCCGCAATCTTGCGAGCCGCAGGCTGCCAGCTGATCGTATCGGGCACGATCAACGCCGCTACCCTTCAGCAGCTCGAGCATATCTTGCTGAAGCTCGGCCATCTCGTCTTCGCTCTCGAAGCGCACGAACTTATTGGAGCTTGAAGGCGTTGGCGTATGCACGTTCCATAACTGTTTGTTTTTGCCCATTCCTAGCTTCGCTAATACACCGGCTCGCCCCGGCCAGCGCCGATGATCATCGGCGCTGGCCGTCACGCATCATCGGTCGTCTACTTCGCACGTGCCCCCGGCGGCTTGAATGGCTCAGGTTGAAGAACCTCTTCTTTGAACTTCCGCCGCGCGTTACCCGGCATGGCCTGCCAGGTGCTGCGACGAAGACCGATCTTCTTCCATTCCGCTACCACCGAGTCATAGACGTCGTCGCTCTCTGCAGACGGTCCGGAATCGTCCTGCTGGTCGTCCTCGAGAAACTCCTCGTCCTCAAGAAACTCATCGTCTTGCGGCTCCGAGGTCTCGCGCTCACTGCGCCGGCCAGAGTCGGGTGCCCTGGCTGCCGCCCCCGGACGCTTTCCCGGTTGCTGCGTGCCGAGCTTCGGCGGCGACTTGTGGCGGCCGCGGAAGATTTTGATGTCATCCCTGGTCGCCCCGGGGTTTACAATGCCCTCACTGATTCCGAGCTTCAGTTGCTCATTCGACAGATGGCTCACCTCGTAAATCGTCGAAATACTAGGCGACAGATGCTTGACATTTTTCGGAATGCGTTTGTCCTCGCCGATCCGCTTCAACATATTGAACACCGTATTTCCGAACCGCAGCTTTTTCACATAAAGTTTTTTATGCTCTGCATCGAGGCGTTTAGCGGTGCGTGCGCACTCAGCAGCCGCGTCGCAAATCATTTTTACCGAGCCGCGCCAGAACGTCCTGACCTTCGGTGTGGACTCCTCGATCAGTGCCGCCTGCTCACCCGCCGACAGTGGTTTACTGGCGTTTGACGAATCGGTCTCATCCGGTTCGTTTGCCCAGCGTTCGAACTCGTCCCAACCTCCGTCGTCTTCATTGTTTGACTTAGCCATGATGTTTCCCTTACTTTGATTGCATTGCTTACTTACGGAGCGCACTGCGCTCACCGGCTGGTACGCCGGTGTCGATCAGGGCGCGGATGTCTTCGACGCGCCAAACGGTGATCCGGGGCCCGAGCTTCAACGGGCGCGGGAAGCGACCCGTCTTGACGCCGGCCCACCACGTGGACTTCGATACTGGAATCGGGCCATGCGGCCCCAGAATCGCAGCCAGGCGGACAAACCCAGTAGTAGGAAGATTGGATTGATCGGACATGAGCCGCTTTTGTCGTCGAAGGACGAAGCGGTTCTTACTCGATAAAAATCGCCAATAAGCCGAACTCGGTTAGCGGGGTTCTCAGCTAAACCGAATTCGGTTAGCTACTTTGAGCGCGACGTCGCGATCGCCCAGCGCGACGCCGCATTTCAAGCGAAACAAGCGTCTGCTCCTGTCGCGCGCTGTTCCGCAGCCGTTCGGAGAAGATTGACGCCAATCAATTGCAATTGCCGTTTGTTCCGAAACACAGTCGATCTCGCAGCCGCGGCGAACAAAAACGCGATCGGACGGAGCCGGGAAAGACACGAAGACCGGTGGGTGGCGCGCGACAAGCCGGACACGGCCATGTCCCAATCGCGATCGCGGGATGCTGCCGGTGCACCTTCCCCGCGCTGATGTGCCGATCGTTGACCGCGACATTGGCAGTTCCGCATGGCCTGGTGGCTCAAACCGTTGCACGAGGTGCTTCTCGCTACGGCGCTGTCCTATCCGAAGCTGTTCACCGACGACACGCCGTTTTGCCGATGCTCGATCCCGGGCAGCACGACGAAGACGCAGCGGTTGTGGACGGCAGACGTGCCATGGGACGGCCCGGCGCCGCCGGTGCTGGGTGGTGGCGTATGGGTTCGCCGAGAATCGTCGCAAAGGCGAGCGCGCGACGAGCCGTTCGCGGGGATTCGACGGCATCTGCAAGTCGATGGGTAAGCCGGTTACGGAGAAAATAGATAGCGCCACCATCGGTCAGGCATCGAGAATAGCGCCTCGGCCGCTTGATTCCGCTGGTGAGGTTGGCGAGACGCGTACTCGTTCCAGCGCAGCCTCGATCGCCTATCGTTTGGCGGCCGTTCTGCTCGTGCGAACAGTGCCGATTTTTTGCTCTCTCGGGAGCCCTTACGTTAGCCCAGCGATCGCTTCTCCCAGTCCGCCGGAAGTTCCTTCTGCGATTCCAGCAGCCACTTGCGAATGGTGTCCATGTCGCGGGGAACTCCGAGTTTTTGCATATCGTCGAAAATCTCCCTGATTGCTTGATTTCGTTGAAGCTTGGGATCGTACTTATATCCCATCATGGCCATTCCGATGATCAATCGTCGCACCGATGTGCGCTCAGTCCCCCCAACGGTCTTAGACTTCATTTCGGTAAGGTCATGCCTCAGAACGTCGCATTGATCGGCGACCTCTCGATGTTGTTTCGACAGATCGTCATAGCGAGCCTTCCAATTGGGGGATTCGTTTCGCGCTTCGAAAACCTGTTTGAGTTCACTAGGTACAGCGATGTCGCTGTTCGCTGCCCAAAGCATGTACCCGGCCGGGGTGATACTTTCGCCGAGCTTGCCGGCGTCGATTGCTCTCTTTATTCTATCTTGCAGTTGAATGTATTCGGCCGCAGCGTCAGCGAACGCCCAACGTTCTAAGGCGACTTCGGACTCATCGCAGATTCCAAACAATGGATCGGTAGGAAATCCCCGGACTGAAATTTCTTTCCATAGTTCTGCCCGGCTCACCTTCACGGCGTTGCAAGCTTCTTCCGCTCTTGACAACGAGCTACTAGCGGCGAAAACCTCGCGAGGCTCCTTCATCTTCGAGAATAAATCGACTTTTGGGTCTAACCCCATCGTCAATGAGGTGGCCTCATTCATTTTCCAGCAGTCATATGCACCCCAGGATGCATAGTCCGGAGGCTCACCGAAATAGGCGGCACGAAGCTCTGGCGTCAGAGCGCGGAACCGATGGGCTTCTACGAGGTTCTTCACAGTCTCGTCTTCTGAAGCAGCTTCATTGCGCACCAACTCCGAGGGGGACAATTTAGACAGCCGCTCCTCGAAATGGCCTTTCTCAACTAGTTCTGTTTTGGTCAAAGCATGTTCCGGTTTGCCGAATTTGAGTCTAACCAGTTCAGCTCGTTGATACTCAGCTTCAAGTTTTGGCAGAGGCAATGCCGATAGCTTCTTTTCATACTCCTCGATTTGTGTCTGGTACTCTGGCGTCATAGGCTTCTTTTGGAGGTCAAATCGCATCCCGACAAGTGTGCTGATATAATAGGAAGACTCTTCGCTCATGACACGATCTCCCGGTGCCGACGCGAGTAGTGTTGGAATTCGGTGTGACGCGACCTCCGGCATTTCGAGAGTACCCGGTAAGGCAGCGAGGTCAATCGGTGGATCGATGGGCTTTGTTGCTAAGCGTCTGCCAGCTGTTCGACGCTCGCACAGTGGATCTGACCGGAGGCGAACAGTGCCCAGAAAAACATCGCCACCATATCTGCCATGGCAGCACGATTCTGCATTTTGATCCGCTGCTTTGACGCCTCGTGCAGACGTTTGATCGCGTTCGTTCTCGCGCTTCGCCATTGGCTCGGCGGCAGGCGCGGAAAGGTGAAGAGGCGATCGCCAGCTTCCTCAAACAGTCGGCGACGGGGCCGGTGGCGTAGTCGCTACTTGCGGACTCAGGCCCGACAAGCTGCGCCACATCTTAGGGCGGCACTTAGGGTGGAGATCAGTTTGTTCGTAAAAATATGTTTGATATCAATGGTGTAGGTGTTATTTATGGTGCCGCGGAGAGGATTCGAACCTCCGACCCACGCATTACGAATGCGTTGCTCTACCGGCTGAGCTACCGCGGCACGTCGACGGCGAGGCGTCCTAGTAATACGCGAAAAACGTAAACGCAAGGATGGGCGACAGTGTCTCAATTGGCATGCTGGATGGGCATGTCGCAAAGCGCCTCGACCCAATGGTGTCGCCGCCTTTCCCAGACAGAGTGCTTGGGGGCCGGGAATGCCGGGTCGGCAAACGATCCCACGGCCACCGCGATCAAGCCGGGAAATGCTTCCGCCTCCCAATAAACGGTCGAGCCGCAAACCGGGCAGAACTGGTAAGTGACTGACTTGCCGCTGTCGGCTGAGCGCCTGAATTGGGTCGAGGTGCCGGAAACGGAAGTAACCTGTCGCCGTTCAAACCATGCCTGGTTGCCGAACACGGCGCCGGTCCGCCGTTGACATTCAAGACAGTGGCACATCGAAACCCGCGCCGGCTCACCCTCGCAGACGAGATGAAGTTGCCCGCAATTGCATGCGGCGCGGCGGCTCGTCATCGCTGCTGCACTCCCCGGTTAATGCGCCTCCGCCTCCGCCCGCAGCTTGAACCGCTGGATTTTCCCGGTCGCGGTTTTCGGCAACTCGGTGCGGAATTCGAGCCAGCGTGGATATTTGAAGACCGCGAGCTTTTGCCGGCAATAATCCTGCAGCACGCGCGCCAGCTCGTCGCTGGCCTTTTCCGGCGATTTGAGCACCACGAAGGCTTTCGGTTTGATCAGCGCATCGTGGTCGGGCCAGCCGACGACGGCCACTTCGAGCACCTCGGGATGGCTTTGCAGCGCCGCCTCGACCTCGAACGGCGAGACGTAGATGCCGCTGACCTTGAGCATGTCGTCGCGGCGGCCGCAATAGACGAAATAGCCTTGCTCGTCCTCGACATATTTGTCGCCGGAGCGGGTCCATTCGCCGAGAAACGTCGCGCGCGATTGCTCCCGATTGTTCCAGTACATGACCGCGCTGGTCGGTCCGCGCACTTGCAGCTCGCCCATCTCGCCGGGTTTTTTGACAATCTCGCCATGGTCGTCGACCAAACGAACGTCGTAACCGGGCACCGGCTTGCCGGTGGTGCCGTACTTCACCTCGCCGAGGCGGTTCGAGATGAAGATGTGCAGCATTTCGGTCGAGCCGATGCCGTCGAGAATATCGACGCCGTAGCGCTCGCTCCAGCGGCGGCCGACGTCGGCCGGCAATGCTTCGCCGGCGGAAACGCAGCGCCGGAAGCGGATGTCTCCACGCTCCGGGGCGTCCGCGCTGGCAAGAAAGGCGGCGTAGAACGTCGGCACGGCGTAAAAGACGGTGACCGGGTGCTTTCTTAAGAGATCGGCCACCAGCTCCGGCGTCGGCCGCTGCGGCAGCAAGACGGTCGTCGCTCCCGCCGACAGCGGGAAGGTGAGCGCGTTGCCCAGCCCATAGGCGAAGAATAGTTTTGCCACCGAGTAGCACACGTCGCTCTCGGCGATGCCGAGAAACGGTTTGGCGTAAAGATCGTCGGTGAGCTTGAGGTCGGCGTGCGTGTGCACGGCGCCCTTGGGCTTGCCGGTCGAGCCGGAGGTGTAGAGCCAGAAGCATATTTCATCGCGCACCGTCGGTGCGGTCACCGCCTCGCTGCCGGCGCCGGCAAGCAGATCCTCGAAGCGCGGATGGCCGTGCGTCTTCTCGCCGGACACAATCACATGCGCGAGGTTTTCGCAGGCGCCGATCAGCCCGGCGAATTTCGGGTAAAGCTCTTCGGAAACGACCAGGAGCCGCGCCCGGCTGTCGGCGAGCATGAAGCGGTAATCGTCCTCGGTCATGAGCGTGTTGACCGGCACCGGGACCACGCCGGCCTTGATCGCGCCGAGGAAGGCGGTCGGCCAGTCGATGCTGTCGAGGAGGCACAAGAGGATGCGCTCCTCGCGGCGGATGCCGAGCGAGCGCAGCACGTGGCCGAAGCGCTCGACGCGCCCAGCAAGATCGCCGTAGGTCCAGCCGCCGCGCGGATCGATAAAGGCCAGTTTTGCGGCACGGCCGGCGTCGAGGTTGCGCTTGAGAATGTCGGCGGCGAAATTGTAGTCGCGCGGGATCGCGCTTTCGGCCGCACTCGGCGCCAAATTCGGCTGAGCGATATTCATCGCCGTGTTCCTCCCAGGCCCGTCGGACCTTGCCCGTGACTTCCCCGGGGGCAAGGCATTATGCCGACGCGGAAATTCGGCCGCAATGGCCCTGGCAAGTCCCCGGTATTGCGCTATGACAAGCGCGCCGATCCCTTGCCAGGCTTTACACTATGATTGCAAGCCGCGACCGCATCCTCACCACCCATGTCGGCAGCTTGCCGCGCAACGAAGCGCTGAGCGAGCTGCTCGTACGCCGTGAGGCGGGCGAAAGCTTTGACAAAGGGCAATTCGAAGCGGAGATGGAGGCGGCGGTGCGCCACGTCGTGGCCAAGCAGAAGGAGGCCGGCATCGACATCGGCAACGATGGCGAGCAGCAGCGCGTCGGCTTCCAGACTTACGTGCCGCAACGCATGTCCGGCTTCGGCGGCGAATCCAAACGCCGGCGCGGGCGCGAATTCGAGGAATTCCCCGAGCTGGTGCAATATCTCGCGCGCCGGTTCCCTAATGTGAGCCGGCAACAGAATGCGCCGGAGGCGCAGGCCGAGCTGCACTATCACGATACCGCGGCGATCGAGCGGGAGATCGCGCGCTTCCAGCGCATCGCCGGCGAGGGCAAGCCGTTCGCCGAGACTTTCATGACCGCGCCGTCGCCCGGCATCATCGCTTCGACCATGCTCAACGCCTATTATGATTCGCACGAGGCCTATCTCGCGGCGCTGGCGCGCGAGATGAGCAACGAATATCGGGCGATTCACAAGGCCGGCCTGCTCCTGCAGATCGACGCGCCCGATCTCGCCATGGACCGCACCATGTTCTACCGCGACGGGTCGGATGCCGATTTCGTCAAGGCGTGCGAGCTGCACGTGGCGATGATCAACAAGGCGATCGCGGGCATCCCGCGCGAGCGGGTGCGGTTGCATGTCTGTTACGGCAATTGGGAAGGGCCGCACATTCACGACGTCGCGCTGGAAAAAATCCTGCCGGCGCTCCATCAGGCCGCGGTGGGCGCGCTGTCGATCGAATTTGCCAATCCGCGCCATGCCCACGAATATGGCGCGCTCAGGCGCGTGCCGTTGCCCAAGGACATGATCCTCATTCCCGGCGTGGTCGAGACCACCAGCAACTTCGTCGAGCATCCGGAAGTGGTGGCGCGCCGCATCGAGGAGGCCGTGGCGGCGGTCGGCGATCGCGAGCGCGTCATCGCCTCGGCCGATTGCGGCTTCGGCACGTTCACCCGGCGCGAATGGGTGATCGAGCCGGTCGTGTGGCTCAAGCTCAAATCGATCCGCGACGGCGCCGATATCGCTTCGGCGCGGCTGTGGGGGAGGGGAACCGCCGCCTGATCGGGACTCTACAGCGCACCACTTCGTGCTGCGCCGCGCCCGGGAGACGGCGTATAATGTTTACTAAGCAAACGAAGGGAGTACGCCATGGACGAGATTACTCGCGAGCCGACAACCGTCCGCGCCGAGGACGTCAACCCACGCTACAATTGGGGCCGTCATCTGCCGGTGCTCGGCACGATGGGCGTCGACTTCGAGGAGCGCGTCGACTACCGGCGCATGCACCGCTACCGGCTCGGCCGCGCGCAGGCCGCGCTCGAAGCTTCCCAGCTCGGCGCGCTGCTTTTGTTCGACGACAACAATATCCGCTACGTCACGCGACAAGCTCTCGCGCTGGGCGCTCTTGGTTCGCGGCGGCGAGCCTATCCTCTGGGACTTCGGCTCGGCCGCCGTCCACCACCGGCTCTATTCGCCGTGGCTGAAGCCGGAGAACTGCAAGGCCGGGCTTGTCGGCTTGCGCGGCACCGTCGATCCGGCTTTCGGCTTGATGAAGCATCACGCCGAGGAAATGGCTTCGATCCTCAAGGCCGCAGGCGTCGCCAAGATGCCGGTCGGCGTCGACATCATCGAACCGCCGATGATGTTCGAGCTGGAAAAGGCCGGACTCAAGATCAAGGACGGCCAGCAGGTGATGCTGGAGGCGCGGGAAGTGAAATCCGCCGACGAGATCGCGCTGTTGAACCGCGCCGCCGCCATGGTGGACGGCGCCTATCAGCTGATCGACGAAAAGCTCAAACCCGGCGTGCGCGAGAACGATATCGTCGGCATGGTCAACGAGTTCCTCTATCGCCACGGCTCCGACGACGTCGAAGCGATCAACGCCATCTCCGGCGAGCGCTGCAATCCGCATCCGCACAATTTCACCGACCGCATGGTGCGGCCCGGCGACCAGGTGTTCTTCGACATTCTGCAAAGCTTCATGGGGTACCGCACCTGCTATTACCGCACCTTCAATGTCGGCCGCGCCACGCCCTCGCAGCACGACGCCTACAAGAAGTGCCGCGAATGGCTCGACCTGGCGATCGACCTGATCAAGCCGGGCGTGACCACCGACGAGGTGTGTAGCGTATGGCCGAAGGCGCAGGAGTTCGGCTTCCCGGACGAGCTGTCGGCCTTCGGCCTGCAATTCGGCCACGGCCTGGGCTTGAACCTGCACGAGCGGCCGATCATCAGCCGCGTGGTGTCGATGGAGCACCCGACTGTGATCAAGGAAGGCATGGTGTTTGCGCTCGAGACCTATTGCCCGGCGACCGACGGCTACTCCGCCGCGCGCATTGAGGAGGAGGTCGTGGTCACCGACAAGGGCCACACGGTGATCTCGCTGTTCCCGGCCGAAGAGCTGCCGATCGCCAACCGCTATTGAGCAGCGGAATAGGACTGGCTTGGGGGGCGCGACCGTGGGAGCGTCGCGTCCCCGGGAGCAGCCGGGCTATGTGTCGCCTACGGCCGCGGCGCCGTTTGCCGAAAGCGGAATTGCTCCCCGCGAATAGATGCCATGCGCGGAAATAGTTAAGCGCGCAGAGCGAGTTTTTCTCTCATATTCAATAAGTTAGCCCACTGCCTCAGTTTCTCCTCCGATACGACTTTTGTGCGGCGCACAAAAAAGCTGGCTTTTTCCGTCATAATCCGCTAGCTGGCGCTTCCCAGGACAAAAACGAGGGACTGTCCGAGCATGAAAACGATGCTAGCCGCGTGCCTTCTTATCGGCGTATGGACCACGAGTGCCAGCGCCGTCGATCTCGCCGAACTCGCGCCCTGCAAGCCGGCGGCGGCGAGGCTGTGTGACCGCTCCGGCGGCATGACCTGGAGCAACTTGCTCCGCTGTGGCGCGACGCTCGCCGCGCATAGCTGGCGCGTGGGCAACACGTGCCGTGAGGTGCTGAGAAAGTATGGGCAACTGTAAACCGCCTCCTCGGCAATCACTTACATGCATTCCCGCCCCGGCCCCAAGCCGGGGCTTTTTTTCGGGCGCCGACATGCCGCCTGCCGGGAGGGATGAATGCAACACTGAAACCTGCTAATTCGTTCGCCTGCGCCCCATCGCACATCGTGGACGAACAGCATCAGAGGACGCCAAGAGGATCCCATGTACCCCAATCTCGAACTTTATATCGACGGCCAATGGCTCAACGGCGACGGCCGCGCCGGCGAGGACGTGATCAATCCGGCAACGGAAAAGCCGCTCGCGCGCCTGCCGCACGCCAGCACGGCCGATCTCGACCGCGCGCTCGATGCCGCCAAGAAGGGTTTCGCCGTCTGGCGCGCGACCTCGCCCTATGAGCGCGCCAAGATCATGCGTAAAGCCGCCGATCTCATGCGCGAGCGCCACGACGCCATCAGCAAGACGCTGGTGCAGGAGCAGGGCAAAGCCTACCCCGAGGCGCGCGCCGAGGTGCGCACCTCGGCCGACATCATCGAGTGGTACGCCGAAGAAGGCCGCCGCGCTTACGGCCGCATCGTGCCCGGCCCCGGCAAGGGGTTACGGCAGATCGTGGTGCAGGAGCCGGTCGGCATCGTTGCCGCGTTCACGCCGTGGAATTTCCCCACGCTGACGCCGGCGCGCAAGATCGGCGGCGCGCTGGCCGCCGGCTGTTCGTTGATCCTCAAGGCATCAGAGGAGACGCCGGGCGCCTGCCTCGAGATGGTGCGCTGCTTCGCCGATGCCGGCCTGCCGGCCGGCGTGCTCAACCTCGTTTTCGGGGTACCGGCGAATATTTCCGAGCACCTCATCGCCAAGCAAGATGTGCGCAAGATCTCGTTCACCGGCTCGATTCCGGTCGGCAAGCATTTGGCGGGGCTGGCCGCCAAGGGCATGAAGCGCGCCACGATGGAGCTCGGCGGCCATTCGCCGGTGGTGGTGTTCGCCGACGCCGATCCGGAGAAATCCGCCGACACCATCGCCGCCTACAAATACCGCAACGCCGGCCAGGTCTGCATCTCGCCGACGCGGTTTTATGTGCAGGAGCCGGTCTACAACCGCTTCCTGGCCCGCTTCAGCGAATACGCCAAGTCGCTCAAGCTCGGCGACGGCCTGGAAAAAGGCGTGACCATGGGGCCGCTGGCGAATGCACGGCGCATCGACGCCATGGACAAGTTTGTCAACGATGCCAAGGACCGCGGCGGCAAGATCGTCACCGGCGGCACGCGCCGCGGCAATCAGGGATACTTTTACGCGCCGACGGTCATCACCGACTTGCCGGACGACAGCATGCTGATGACGCAGGAGCCGTTCGGTCCGCTGGCGCCGGTGGTCACGTTCAAGACCTTCGACGAAGTGGTGGAACGCGCGAACTCGCTGCCCTTTGGGCTCGCCGCCTACGCCTTCACCGGTTCGGCACAGACCGCCAACCTGATCGGTGACGCGCTGCAGTCCGGCATGGTTGGGGTGAACTCCATCAATATCTCGACTCCGGAGACGCCGTTTGGCGGCGTCAAGGAATCCGGCTACGGCAGCGAAGGCGGCATCGAAGGGCTGCAAGCCTACCTGAACACGAAATTCATTTCGCAGGCTTAGCTTCGGTTCCCATCCTGGGTTCAGCGGTCACCTCTCCCCCTTGGGGAGAGGTGAGGAACCGAGCACCACCCCAGGTGCGATCTCAGGCGTGATCGAGAAGCCCGAAATGCGGGCCGACTTGACGCCGCACCCGGGCCATTGCGGAGCGGGCGGCGAGCGCGTCGACGGCAATGCGCGCCAGCGGGGTAAGCTGCGAGGGTCGTGCCATGAGATCACGCAGTACGGCTGAAACGTTGGCACGGCCATCGGGACGCATGCCGATGAGCGCGGCGGGGGGAACCGTCCGGTGCGCCGGGTCGACGACGACGCGCAGGGCGGCGAAGGCGAGCTTATGCGCGGCGGCAACCCGCGCCACCACGTGGGATTCCATATCGACGGCGGCTGCACCGGTCGTTCTGTGAAGCTCGCGTTTCTTGGCCGGCTCGGCGATCGGCGTATCGACGCCGACGATTGGAGCGTGGATGGCGCCTGCGACCATGCCGAGCAGCTTGCGCGACCACACCGCATCCGTCGGGCGGACGGTTTTCGATTCGCGAACAGCGGAAGCGACCACCCAATCGCCAGCGCGCAGGTGGGAGGCGAGGCCGCCGGCAACGCCGAAGCTGATCATGCCGCGGTAACCCTGCCGGACGGCGCTGTCGGCAACCGTCGCCAGCTCGCTTCCGGCCGTGCGGCAGACGACCAGGACGCCGGGACCCGCGGCGATGCGGGCCTCGAAGTCCAGACCCACGAATGCAATGACGAGGCGACGCGGATATTCGACGGCAGCATCGGCAAGCCGATGCGTGTCGTCACCCTCATCCACCAGTCCATCTGCGAAAGTACCGCCGGCGAAATCCAATTGGGATGCCATTAGAAGCCTTTGCCTCGTCTGTAGCCTAACCCGGCACGCGCCCCGCGTATCGTGCAGACGTCCTCGGCTTCTTCCGGCAATCACCGAGTCTAATTGATTCTACCACAATCCAATGCCAACGCCATTGCTAATGCGAATGCATCCAATGAATTCCGACACTTGCAGGTTAACCGGGCATGGCGCTTTTGCCGCCAAAATGCTTGGTTCGGTTCGCACAGGATTTGCCATGGGCGCTACGGCAGACACCCTCGTTACCGGAGCCACCGGACTCGTCGGCTCGGCGGTAGCAAGAAAGCTGGTCCTCGCCGGATTATCGGTGCGGGCGCTGGTACGGCCCGGCAGCCCGCGTTTTCACCTTGAGGAGCTCGATCTGGAGTTCGCCGACGGCGACATCCGCGACGCACATTCCGTGCGCCGCGCCATGGCCGGCATCCGCCACGTCTTCCATGTCGCTGCCGATTACCGGCTGTGGGCGCGCGACCCCAGGGAGATTTTTGCCGCCAATGTCGACGGTACGCGCATCGTCATGCGGGAGGCGCTAAGCGCCGGCGTCGAGCGCGTTGTCTACACCAGCAGCGTCGCCACGCTCGCCTTGCGTGCCGACGGCAGCGCGGCCGACGAAACCGTTCCGCTGTCGGAGGAGGAGGGAATCGGCGCCTACAAGCGCAGCAAGATCGCCGCCGAACGGCTGGTCGAGGCAATGGTCGCAAACGAGGCGCTCCCCGCTGTCATCGTCAACCCCTCGACCCCGATCGGGCCCCGCGACGTCAAGCCGACACCGACCGGCCGCATCATCGTCGAGGCCGCGCGCGGCCGTATTCCCGGATTCCTCGATACCGGCCTCAACCTGGTCCACGTCGATGACGTTGCCGAGGGGCACCTGGCGGCGCTCAAACACGGCGTGATCGGCGAACGCTACATTCTCGGCGGCGAGAACGTGCTTCTTGCCGATATGCTGGCCGACATCGCCCGCCTGGTCGGCCGTCGTCCGCCGCGCCTGCGCTTTCCCCGCGCCGCGGTCATTCCGTTTGCCTACGTCGCCGAGGCGGCAGCCCGGCTGACCGGACGGGCGCCGTTCACGACGTTGGACGGCATCCGCATGGCCGAACACCACATGTTCTTCACCGCGGCCAAGGCCGAACGCGATCTCGGCTTTCGTCGGCGGCCGTACCGGGAGGCGCTCGCGGACGCGATCCATTGGTTCCGCGCGGCGGGATATCTCGACCGGAAGCGCCGGCAGTAGATCGTCAGGCGTCTGAGTAGCCGCCGAGCCCGTAACCCGAACGGCGCACGGCGGCGATGCAATCGGGATCGCACAAGGCCGCGAATTCGTCGGCATAGCGGTAGCCGGGCGCCGCGCCGGCGAACACATCCGTTACCGCAGGATGCAGGTAGATTTCGACGAGGCCGGGGGGCAGCCGACCAAGCAGTGCGGCGAGCCGGGTCCGCGTCATCGCGCCTGACCATGCCAAGCCGAATACCGCATCGGCGGTTGTCAGTCCGGCGCGCTTAACACGCCGGCGCAGCCAACTGGCCCAGGGTGCCACGATCCGGCCCACCTGGCGCCCGGTATGCGGATCGATTTCCGCAACGATTCGCCAAGGCTCGACGGGAATGCGCAGCGCCCGCATGCCGTAGCGCCGTCCGGCGGTCATGATCGACGCGGCAATGGCCGGATGGAGATGGAAATGCCGGTGCGCATTGACGTGATCGAGCGGCAGCCCGGTCGCCTGGTAAGCCTCGAACTGCGCAGTGATTTCCTTGGCGACTTGTCGCCGCACCGAACCGTCCAAGGCGATCTGCGCGCCGTAGCGGACAAGATCGTTGCGAAACCGTCCACTGCCGTCGATGAGAGCCGGAATTTGCGCGGGGTCGCTCACCGGATCGCCGTCGACAAGGACGGTGTGAAGCCCGACGCGCAGGTTCGGCAAGGCCCGCGCGCGCTCGACCGCTTCCGCCGCCGCCGGAGCGCCGACCATGAGGCTCGCGGCGCTGAGGATGCCACTCCTATGCGCTTGCTCGATCGCGGCGTTGACGGGCTCGCTCAGCCCGAAATCGTCCGCATTGATGACCAGGTGATTCAGTGCGCCAGCTCCCGCCGTTCGCGCAGGAAGGCAAAGAATTCGACGCCTTCGCGCAGCCGATTGGAGGCAAGTGGGGCTGAAAACAGCCTCGGGGTCAACGCCCGGCCTATTCGGCTTCATCACCGTAGAGCGTCGCCAGCGTGCTCTTGACGACCAAGGCGACCGGGACGGCGAGGATCACGCCGGGAATGCCGAGCACGATGCCGCCGGCCATGAA
>JBEKJZ010000091.1:0-24341 GCA_050010955.1 Xanthobacteraceae bacterium
AGGAAGACATCTCTGGTGCGAGTCCGACGATCATGAGTACGCGGCCTGGTGCGGCGCGCAGTCCGATAGCGCCGGCGGTGCCGCCAGCTTCGGTCAGGCGTTCGAGCGCCGCCGCGTCGCTATGACCGAAGGCAAGGCCAAGCCCGTACGTCAGCGATCCGTCGCGTAGTGCGTGCAGACCGATGGCATCCCCGCATCTGCGCGCGGCAGGGAGCGATACATTGCCAATAAGCAGATCAGTGAGGACCGATCGAAACGGAGCCACGCCTTCGGCGGCTAAAATATCACGCGCCCGCGCATCGCGGCCGCGCTGCGCGATGACTTCGAGCAGCCGCATGGCCGCCGCGACGCCATCGTTGGTGGCGACCACACCAAGTTGCATCGCGCGCGCCGCGTCGCCGCCAACGCCGACGCGAAACGCGGCGCCGTTGTTTATTGTCTCGGCGCCGAGGCGCACATCGGCAGCAAGCTCATCGAGGCTCAGTCCGCCGCCGCCGTCGATGGCAACGGAGACTTTGGGCGCCAACCTCGCGGCGAGCGATGTTTGCGCCAGCGCCCGGCGCAAGTCGGCAGCGAGCGGGCTGGCATCGAGGATCTCTTCTGGATCGAGACTGCTGAGCGGACAGCTGTGAATCGGAATGCCATCTTCCGCCGCGACGCCGAGCGCGGCGACAGTCGCGGCGAAGCGCGGCGCCGACGCAGCATTTATTCCGCGAACCTGGATGCTGCCGCGCGCGGTGATTTCGATAACGCCGTTGCCATGCTGCCGTGCCGCCGTGCACAGTTTGCTGAACGCCGCAAGCGGAATGGTGCCGAGCGGCATCAGCCGCACCAGCAATCCGTCGCCGGTCGCCATGGGCGCCGACAATCCCGGGCAGGCGCCGCGGCGCTGCCGAAGATTGAGAGCCTGCGCGGTCATGCGTCGATCTCCGCGCGCAGCGCGGCGAGGCCGGCATCGACGTCGTTACGGCGCGGATGCCAAAGGCCGCGCCGCCGCGCGGCGTCGAGCCGGTCGGCAATCGCCGCCGCAGCCTGCGGATTTTCCTGCAGCAGAAACGCGCGTACGTCGGGATCGGCGACATAGGCCTCGTGCAGGAGATCAAACAACTCGCCGGCGACCGCGTCCGTCGTTGCGGCGAAGGCGGTAAGCCGGTCGACGGTTTCGGCAAGCTCGGCGGCGCCGCGCGGGCCGTGGCGCATCTGCCCGGCGATGAAGCGCGGATTGACGGCGCGGCCGCGCACGATCCGCGCCAGCGCCGCCGATAGCGTTCGCGCCCGCGGCTGCTGCGGATCGGTCACATCGAGCATGACCAGATCGACCGCGCGGCCGAGCATTTTGGCCGCCGCGGCGAAACCGCCGACAAAGGCGGCATCTTCGGCGCCCTCAAGGAGATCGCGGCCGGGATCGTCGCTCGGATGGAGGAGAACATCTGTGCTCGCGACGCGCTGGGCGAAGGCGCCTGGCGCCGCATCGCCTTCTCCGCCCGCGCCGCCGTAGCTGTGCGAGGCGGCAGCGAGATAAGCGGCGCCGACCGCATCGCTGTCGACATCGCGGCCGAGCAAATCTTCGACGCCTGAGCCGTAGCTGCCGGGAGCCGTGCCGAAGATGCGGTCGAGGTGCGTTCCGCCAGTGATACGGCGCGCCGTGGCAAGCGGATTTTCGTCGTCGGTCTCCTCGCGCGAGGCAACGGCCTGCACGGCGGCATCGATGAGCGCGATCTGTGCCGGGAAGAGATCGCGAAACAGGCCGGAGATGCGCCAGGTGACGTCGACCCGCGCGCGCCCCATCGCGGCGGTCGGCAGCACCTCGATGCCGGTGACGCGGCCGCTCGCAGACTCCCAGATCGGCCGGCAGCCCATGAGCGCCAGCCCCTGCGCGATCTCCTCGCCGCCGGTGCGTAAGGTCGCGCTGCCCCAGAGGTCGATGACGACGGCGCGCAAAAACTCGCCGTGACTCTGCTGATGCGCGCGCACGACTTCGTCGGCGGCGAGCCGACCGAGTTCCATCGCGGTCGGCGTCGGCAGCGTGCGCGGATCGGCGGTGAAGAGATTGCGGCCGGTCGGCAGCACGTCGCGCCGTCCGCGCGTCGGCGAGCCGGCCGGCCCTGGCGCGACGCGGCTGCCGTCGAGCGCCGCGATCAAGGCCGCGCGCTCGGCCTCGGCGCTTGTTTGCCACAGCGGATCGTCGGTGCCTGGGGGCGCGCGGCCGTAAATGTGCAGGCCGTCCTTGATGGCGAGGTCTTTGAGGTCGCACAGCCAGGCATCGATGCGACGCAAGGCGTCGTCGGGCGCGACCGCGCTGCCAATGCCGGCTTCGCGCGCCAATCCAGTGCGCTGCGCCGTCTCGACGATCAGGAGCGAGAGGCGCTCGCGGCGGCGCCGGTCAAGTCCATCGGCCTGGGCATATTCGTCGATCAGGCGTTCGAGCTCGCGCGCATCGCCGGAAAGCCCGCCGGCAACCAGCGGCGGCGGCAGGTGACCGATCGTTACTCCCGCAATGCGGCGCTTGGCCTGGGCCGCCTCGCCCGGATTGCTGACGATAAACGGATAGATCAGCGGTAACGGGCCGGTGACGATCTCCGGAAAGCACTCCGCGGTGAGCGCGACCGCCTTACCCGGCAGCCATTCCAATGTGCCATGCGCGCCCATATGCACGAGCGCGTCGACCTTCGCCACGTGTTGCAGCCAAAGGCCAAAGGCGACCAACGCATGCCGCGGCGGCAACAGCGGATCGTGATAGTCGGCGCGCCGCTCCGCGGAGCGGCCGCGATCGGGCGGCAGCGCGACCCAAAGCTTGCCGAATTTTTGCGCGCGCAAACGGAAGCTGCCGTCGCGCACATTTGGATCGTCAGCAGGCTCGCCCCAGGCTTCGCGCAGTCGCGCGGCCGCCGCGCTCGGGACGCGCGCCAGCAGGCGCTCATATTGCTCAATCGTGAGCGTCGCATCGGTGTCGGCAGCAAGCGCGTCGAGCAAGTCGCGCGGCGTTTGTGGCGCGGCGTTCACGGAATAGCCGGCAGTTGTGAGATATTCGAGGAGCGCGATCACGCTCGCCGGTACATCGAGCCCGACCGCGTAGCCGGTGCGGCCCCACGCGCTCGGATAATCGGGCATCAGCACGGCGACGTGCCGTTCGCCGCGCGGCAGCGCCCGCAAGCGCACGAGATTTGCGATGCGGTCCGCAACCATTGCGATGCGGTCCGGCTCGGGCCGGCTCACGAGCGCGGTGAAGGCCAGTCCCTCCTGCGCCGGCAGCGGGTCCTTGAACGCGACGGCGCCGGCGAGAATGCGGCCGTCCAGCTCGGGCAGGACGACATGCATTGCCAGATCGGCGGCACCAAGCCCGCGGACGCTGTCGCGCCAGGCGGCGCGCCTCGTGGTGGCGCTGACGACCTGTAACACCGGAACATCTGCGTGGTCGAGCGGTGTCGGCTCGCCGCTGTTGCCGCCGGCGGCAAACGCGGTCATGGCGAGAATCACAGCGGGATCGAGCCGCGCGAACGCCTGGCGCAGGAAGGCGACCGCCTCGCCATCCTTCAAGCTGGTAATGACGAGCGCCGCCGGCGCCAGACCTCGTGCCGTCAGCGCCGTGCAGAGCGCGTCGATCGGCGCGGTGTCGGCCGCCAGCAGCATCGCCCGGTAGAAGATGATCGGCACGACCGGCTTCCCGGGCTGGAGGTTTGTCGCCAGCCGCTTGAGATCGACCGCACCTTCGCCCGGCACATAGCCTGCCAGCCGCGGCACCGGCGTTGGCTCGCGCGCGTCGAGATCATGCCCGGCATAGCGCGCCAGCCGCCGCAACAAGGCGCACAGATTTTCCCGGCCGCCTTCGCGGAAGAACCGCAGCATTGCGTCGAGCTCGGGCGGGGGCAGCGTCGAAGCTGCGGCAAGGCGAGCGTCATCGCGATCCTCGCCCGGCAACACGGCGAGCGCGATGCCGCGCGCCCGCGCCAGCGACGACAGGCGCTCGATCCCGTATTTCCACCAATCGAGGCCGCCGAGCAGGCGAACCACGATGACCTTGGCGTGGGCGCCGACGCGGTCGATCCACAGATCGACCGACATCGGATGGCGCAGGTCGCGCAGATGGGCAAGCCGAACGCTGGGCAGCGCCGCGCGCTCGACCTCCCACGCGGCGGCAAGACCGGCGAGGTCGCTGTCGGCGAACGACAGCACGGCAATGTCGCCCGGCGGCTGGGCGAGATCGACCGCTTCGACGATTTCGTCGAGGCTGGTCGACGTCGTCGTCAACAGGTGCATCGCTTAAACCAATTTCAGTTTGAGCATGATGCTGGTGCCTACCCGACGAGCGCGCGGGTCACCGCGACGCGATCAAGTCCCTTCAGTCCGATCACCACCAGCCGGCCTTGGCGGGCCTCGGCGGCAGCCCACGGCCGGTCGTATTGATGCGTCACCCGCGGTCCGACCGCCTGCACCAGCAGGCGCAGCGGCTTGTCGGCCACCGCGGCAAAACCTTTGACGCGTAGAACATCGAAATTCTCCGCCAGCCCGGCGACACGCGCGGCCAGCTCGGACGGCTCCGCGATCTCGCCGAGCGGCACGACGAAAGTATCGAAATCGTCGTGGTCGTGCTCCGCCTCCGCATCGTGCCGGGTGCGCCGGTTGGCGATGTCGTCCTCGGTGCCGACGCCGAGCCCAAGCAAAAGCGCCTCGTCAACCTTGCCGTCGGCGACGGCGATCACCTTGACGCTGCGCGGCAGCACGCTGGAGATCGCCGCTTGCGCCTTTTCGATACCGGCCGCGTCGATCAGGTCGCGTTTGTTAAGCACGACGAGATCGGCGCAGGCGATTTGGTCCTCAAAGACCTCTTCGATCGGATCGTCGTGCGCCAGCGCGGTATCGGCGACCCGCTGCCGCGCCAGCGCGTTGAGATCGTGGGCGACGCGGCCCGCAGCCAACGCGGCGCCGTCGACCACGACGACGACGCCGTCGACGGTCACGCGGCTCTTGATCGCCGGCCAGTGGAACGCCTGCACCAGCGGCTTCGGCAGCGCGAGACCGGAAGTCTCGATGACGATGTGCTCGACGCCGTCGCGCGCCAGAATGGCATCGAGCGCCGGCACGAATTCGTCGGCCACCGTGCAGCAGAGGCAACCGTTGGCGAGCTCGACGATGTTCTCCTCCGGGCAGGCGGCATTGCCGCAGCCTCTGAGGATCTCGCCGTCGATGCCGACATCGCCGAACTCGTTGACGATGACGGCAAGACGGCGGCCCTGCGCGTTGGCCAGCACGTGGCGGATGAGCGTCGTCTTACCGGCGCCGAGAAAGCCGGTGACGATGGTGCAGGGCACGCGCGCGAGTGAACCGTTCATACGTCGACCTCATTGAAATCGATGGGGGGAATGCGTGCGATCAGCCCGCGCTTGAGCGGCGCCGGCCGGCCGCGCCATGGCAGGATGCCGTCGGCGGCGCGCGCCAGCATCCGCGCGCCCTCGATCAGCGCCGCCGCGCAGCTCACGTCTAATCCGCCGAACACATAAGTCCACGAGCCGTTGCTGCGCATGGCGGCGCTCGGGCCGCGCGTGCAGTTGGCGAGGCAGCGAATCGGCCGCACCTCGACTTCGGTGCCGGCGGCGGCGTGAGCTGTCGCAGCGGCGAGCTCTGCGCCCGGCCGCAAAACAGAGTCAGGCTCGCCAACCGGCCGGCAGGTGATGCACACGTAAATGATTGGAGTGGCGGGAGAGGCTGCGCTCGTCGCCGCGTCTTCGGTCGCGCTCGTCGCATCGATGCGGTTCACCCGTGCTGCTCCGTGGCGCCAATCAACGGGTGCGATGCGAACCGGCCTGAGCCGAGGCACCCCGCCCGGCGGCGACCGCATCGACGGCAGGTCTCCTGGCTCGCGGTTCGCCGCCCGTCACCGCCTTCCCGGATGCTCCAGTGGCTCTGTGGTTCGGGCTTGCCGCTTACAGTTGCGGGGGCAGCTGCGGATTAGGAACCTGCGTTCCGCACCGCATTCCCTGTTCGCTCTCTGACGAGAGACCGTCGATGGCGGCACTTAACGGTGGCCGGCGCGCCTTTGTCAATGGCGCCGTAGGATCGCTATAGTGCCGTGGACTGTCGGTTCCCGCTCCGCGAAGGGCCGCAGAATGGCGCGCGCAGCGACGCAATGCATGACACGGGAAGGGCCGCCGTGGGCGCCTCGCTGACCCTCGTCCTCGGCGGTGCGCGCTCGGGCAAGAGCCGCTATGCGGAGCGTTTGGTCAGCGCCTTGCCGCCGCCCTGGGCTTATGTGGCGACGGCGGAGGCAGGCGACCACGAAATGGTCGCGCGCATCAGGGCCCATCGATCGCGCCGCGGGCCGTCCTGGCAGACCATCGAGGCGCCGCGCGATCTCCCGGCGGCGCTTGCGGCGTGCGAAGGGATACCGGTGCTGATCGATTGCCTGACGCTGTGGCTTTCCAATCTCCTGCTTGCGGACGCTGATATCGATCAGGAAACCGAGCGTCTGGAAAAGGCGCTGGCGGAAGCCGCGGCGCCCATCGTTCTGGTCGCCAACGAAGTGGGGTCCGGGATCGTGCCGGATCATCCGCTCGGTCGAAAATTCCGCGATCTGCAGGGCGTTCTCAACCAGCGCATCGCCGCGCGCGCCGACCGCGTCGTGCTCATGGTCGCGGGCTTGCCGGTCGCGGTGAAGGGTGCTCTGAAGGAGACATCATGACGGAAACGATCGATAAAGCCGAAGCCGAACGCCATCGCGCCAAGATGGCGAAACGCAAAGCGGTGCAGGATGCCGAGGTCGCCGACAAAAAAATCG
Organism: Xanthobacteraceae bacterium; assembly: GCA_050010955.1. Taxonomy (GTDB): domain Bacteria; phylum Pseudomonadota; class Alphaproteobacteria; order Rhizobiales; family Xanthobacteraceae; genus BOG-931. Next base: position 6,773 of record JBEKJZ010000091.1, read on the forward strand.
AGAAAGGCCTTCTCATCGTGCATACCGGCACCGGCAAGGGAAAATCGACGGCCGCCTTCGGCCTTGCTTTGCGCATGCTCGGCCGCGGCCACCGCGTCGGCGTGGTGCAGTTCATCAAAGGCGCCTGGCACACGGCGGAGCGCGACGCGCTCACCCAATTCGGCGAGCAAATCGCCTGGTACACGATGGGCGAAGGTTTTACCTGGGAGACGCAGGATCGCGCGCGCGATGTCGCCGCCGCGGAGCGCGCCTGGTCGAAGGCGCGTGAACTCATGGCCGATCTGAGCTTCGGACTCGTTATTCTCGACGAACTCAACATTGCACTGCGCTACGATTATCTCGATCTTCATGCCGTGGTCGCCGCGCTCGCCGCGCGCCGCGAGGGCCTCCACGTCGTCGTCACCGGCCGCAATGCCAAACCGGAATTGATCGCTGCCGCCGATCTCGTCACCGAGATGACGCTGGTGAAGCACCATTTCTCCGCCGGCGTGAAGGCCCAGCCGGGCATCGAGTTCTGAGCGGAGCGCCGGCGATGGCCTCCGCCCGCGCGCTGATGTTCCAGGGCACGGGCTCGGATGTCGGCAAGTCCTTGATCGTCGCCGGGCTGGCGCGTGCGTTCACGCTGCGGGGGCTCGCGGTGCGGCCGTTCAAGCCGCAGAACATGTCGAACAACGCCGCGGTCACCGCGGACGGCGGCGAGATCGGGCGCGCGCAGGCGCTGCAGGCGCGCGCCGCGCGCACGCCGGCCAGCATTCACATGAACCCGGTGCTGCTGAAGCCGCAGAGCGAAGTCGGCGCGCAGATCGTGGTGCGGGGCCAGGTCTACGGCAGCGCCAAGGCGGCCGCCTACCAGCAGATGAAAAACGATCTGCTGCCGTTCGTGCTCGACAGTTTTACGCGGCTGCGCGGTGAGGCCGACCTTGTGCTCGTCGAAGGCGCCGGCAGCGCCGCGGAAGTCAATCTGCGGGCAAACGACATCGCCAATATGGGTTTTGCCCGCGCTGCTGACGTGCCGGTCATTTTGATCGGCGATATCGACCGCGGCGGCGTCATCGCCAGCCTCGTCGGCACCAAAGCCGTGCTGGCGCCGGAGGATGCTGCGCTGGTTTGCGGCTTCATCGTCAACAAATTTCGCGGCGATGCCACGCTGTTTGCCGCGGGAATGGAGCGCATCGCGCAAGCGACCGGGTGGCAGGCGCTCGGCTTGGTCCCGTACTTCGCGGATGCGCGCTTGCTGCCGGCGGAAGACGCGCTCGCGTTGGAGCAAAACCGGCCGTCGAAACCGCAAGCGCGCCTGCGCATCGCCGTGCCGATCCTGCCGCACATCGCCAATTTCGACGACCTCGATCCGCTCGACGCCGAGCCGTCAGTCGATCTCGTGCGCGTGCGTCCGGGCGCGGCGCTTCCCGGCGACGCCGATCTCATCGTGCTGCCCGGCTCGAAGGCGACCATCGCGGACCTCGCCGCGCTGCGCTCTGCCGGATTCGACATCGACATTGCCGCGCACCGGCGCCGGGGCGGAATGGTGCTCGGTCTTTGCGGCGGCTTCCAGATGCTCGGGCGCAGCATTGCCGATCCCGGCGGGATCGAAGGTCCGCCCGCTGCGGTCGAAGGCCTCGGCCTGCTCGATGTCGCAACGACGCTCTCGGCCGAGAAGCGCCTGGAACCGGTGCGCGGCACGACCGGCGACGGGGCGCCATTTGTGGGCTACGAGATGCACATGGGCGTCACCGAAGGGCCCGATTGCGCGCGGCCCTTTGCGCGGATCGCCGACGGCTCGCCGGAAGGTGCGGTCTCAGCCGACAGCCGCGTGCTCGGCACCTATGTCCACGGCTTGTTCGCCGACGACCGGCAGCGCGCGGCGTGGCTTGCCCGCTTCCAGGGCACCGCGACCATCGCCTACGACGACTTGGTCGAGCGGACGCTCGACGCCCTCGCCGCGCATCTCGCCGCCCACCTCGATCTCGATCGCCTGCTCACCTTGGCGCGATGACAAAGACCGTCGCAGTAGCGAGCAACGCGAGCAAAATCGCATCGGCGCGGCGGTAGAGCGCGAGCGCACGGACAATGTCGGCGGCATCGGCGTCGCCGCGCCCGTCGCCCATCGTGGCATCGTCGACGCGCACCCCGCCATAAACGCGCGGACCAGCGAGCGAAAGGCCGAGCGCTCCCGCCATCGCCGCTTCGGGATAACCGGCATTGGGCGAGCGGTGGCGTGCCGCGTCACGCCGCATGGCGCGCCATGCGCCATTGGCGGACGCATTTTTGCTCAAGCCTGCGGCCGCGATAAGAAGGAGCGCGGAGAGGCGCGACCCCGGCAGGTTGACGAGGTCGTCGAGCCGGGCTGCGGCCCAGCCGAAGGCCTCGTAGCGGCGCGTGCGGTGGCCGATCATACTGTCGGCGGTGTTGATCGCCTTGTAGAGTGCGGCGCCAGGGAGTCCGGCAATGGCCAGCCAGACGATCGGCGCGACCACCGCATCGGAGAAATTCTCAGCGAGGCTCTCGATCGCCGCGCGGGCGACGCCGGCCGCATCGAGCGGATTGGTATCGCGGCCGACAATGTGCGACACCGCGGTGCGGCCGGCTTCGATACCTCGTTTCTCCAGCGCATCGGCGACATCCGCCACGTGCCGGTGCAGGCTTCTTTGCGCGATCAGTGTGCTGGCGAGGAGGCCAATAACGAGGAGACCGAATGGAAGGTGCAGAAGCTCGCGCTCGACGACCAAGGCAACCGCACCGACGCCAACGATCAGCATCAGCACCGCAACAATGCCGGCCGCGCGGCGCGCACGCGTTCCCATCGTCTGGCGATTGAGCAACCGATCGAGCGCACCGGTCAAACGGCCGATCCAGGTGACCGGATGGCCGATCGCGCTTGCGACTCGCTCCGGGTAACCGAAACAGAGTTCGATCAGCATGGCGATGAGGGCAAGCGCGACTGACATGGTCCCCCTTGGCGGCGCAGACGAACCGCTACTGCATGGCGGCGACCTCGGTGCTGCCCGGCGCCTATTCCCGGACGCACCTGAACCATTCCTCGACCTCTCGACAGGGATCAATCCCAATCCCTATCCGCTGCCGCGTTTTTCCGCCGATCTGTTCGCCCGTTTGCCGGAGCCTGCCGCCGCCACCGCGGTCGCGGCAGCCGCGGCGCGCGCCTATGGCGCTCACTCCGCCGACCAGGTCGTGCTCGCGCCGGGCACGCAGATTTTGTTGCGCCTGGTCGCCGGGCTGGTCCGGCCATGCCGCGCCGCCATTGTCGCGCCGACCTATGCCGAGCACGCCCGTGCCGCGGCCTTTGCCGGACACGAGGTCGAGGCGGTAAGCGGGATCGACGCGTGCAGAGGTGCCGGGCTGGTCATCCTCGGCAATCCCAACAATCCCGATGGCAGGCTGCACGCCCAGGCCGCTTTGCTCGATCTTGCCAAGGACTTGCGCGGTCGCGGCGGTCTGCTCGTGGTCGACGAGGCGTTCATGGATGTCGGACCGCCGGACGCGAGTCTTGCGGCCGACGTATCGTGCGGCAATGTCGTCGTGCTCCGTTCCTTCGGCAAGTTCTTCGGATTGGCCGGGATCAGACTTGGTTTCGCGCTCGCCGCGCCGGCCTTGGCCGCGCGGCTCGGTGCGGCCCTCGGCCCCTGGGCGGTGTCCGGCCTGGCGCTTGCCGTCGGCGGCATGGCGCTGGCGGACACAGCGTGGCGCCAACGGACGCGGCGGCGGCTCGAAAAGGCGGCGAAGCGGCTCGATACGATTCTCGGCAACCTAGGTCTCGACATCGTCGGTGGCACAAGCTTGTTCCGGCTGGCGCGAACGGCGGAAGCTGACGCATTATTCCGTCATCTAGGCCGCGCCGGCATTTTGGTGCGCGCTTTCCCGGACAACGCGAACTGGCTGCGCTTCGGGTTGCCGGCGAACAAGCGGGAGTGGCAGCGGTTGGACGATTCCATAGCTTCTTTCCGCGACTGCAGAAAGGGCCATCGCTCATGAGCCCGTTGCCCGGCCCGCAGGTCGGAGGGGTGGCCGCAGTGCCAGGGACGTCGATCGTCTTCGATGATGCTTTCCGTGCGCGCCTGCGCGATCTTCTAATCTGGCGCCGGGACGTCCGGCGCTTCCGTCGCGATCCGTTACCGAGCGGCACCATGGAAGCCCTCATCGAGTCGGCATGCCTCGCCCCCTCGGTAGGATTGAGCCAGCCCTGGCGTTTCGTCGTCGTGGACGACGAGGCGATCCGCGCCGCGATCCGGCGGAATTTCGCGACCTGCAACGCCGCCGCGCTCGCGGCGCAAAGCAGCGAGCGGGCGGGGCGCTATGCGAAGCTCAAGCTCGCCGGATTGGAAGAGGCGCCCTGCCACTTCGCGGTCTTCGCCGATCGCGGCACTGCCCAAGGGCACGGCGTCGGACGCCTCACCATGCCGGAGATGATCGAGTATTCGGCAGTGACCGCCGTGCACACGATCTGGCTCGTCGCACGTGCTCAAGGCATCGGCATGGGTTGGGTGTCGATCCTCGATCCAAAAGTCGTCGCCGCGCTGCTCGATGTTCCCATGGAGTGGAAGTTCATCGGCTACTTCTGTCTCGGCTACCCCAGCTCGAAGACACCGTGCCCGAGCTGGAGCAGATGGGATGGGAACAGCGCCGGCCGCCATCATCGGTCATCATTAAACGTTAACGCGGCCGCAGAAATATGCGCCTTCTGTGCCAAAATAGGGCACGCCGGCTGGCACTCGGCTTGCTCGTTCTCCACCGACGCTTGGCGCCTGTTTCCGGCAGGTGAAATCTTGTTTTCGAACCCTGCGCCGCGTCACGCACGAGGGTGGAACCGGGGTTGAACCTCAACCTGGCCACGCTCGCAGGGAGAGAGCGGTGTTAACCAATCGTCCTGCCAAAGCATTTTCCGCACAGCGGGCAGCCGCGTCAGTCGGCGCCGCGATTGTGCTGTCGCTCATCGCCTTCACCTCAGCCTACGCCGGGACCGTCGTCGATCTGAGCTGCGTCGGTCCGGCGAAGAGCTTCAACTGCGCGGCGCAATGGGGAACCGCGGGCGATCCTTATGTCAGGCAAGTGCCGGAGACTCTCGGCGAGGCCGAAAAGGCGCGCCTCGCGACGCGCGATCACAAGTGGCTCGCCCGCTGTCGGCCGGTCATCGAGCGCGACCGCTACGGTGTCGCCCGTTATTACTATGCGGCGCCAGGTTGCGAGTTCGGCGTCGGCACGGATTGACGTCGATCGGCGCTTTTAGCGAACCGGGTTCGTCGATTGTGCACTGTTTTGCGGATGCCGGATCGTGGATGTCGTCAGAGTCTGCGTCTGCCGCGGCAGATACTTGGCGACCACGATGGGATCGAGTTCCTTCATGGCGGTGTCGGGCAGGCGATACCAGACCTCTTCCCGCCCGAGGAACTCGAAGGCGAGATAGCCGCGCACGGTCAGCTGCTGGCCGTCAGGGCTCAGTGTCATGCTCGCGCTGTAGATATTGCCGTCCCGCGGATCGAGGATATTGCCTTCGACGTACCTCAAGCCATTCCGCTTCATGTCCTTGATAATGGGCAATCCCAAGAGCGGCGCATCCTTGCGATCGTCCCGGCAGGTCGTGCAGACCGGCAGCGTCGGACCGTCACTCGGTCGCGGAAACAGCTTCGCAGCGACGCCTTGGTAGGTTCCGCCATTCTCGACGAACAGGAACCAAATGACCGTCTTGCCGGTCTCAGGATCAATCTTTTGCCACAGGCCGGCCACCGATGGTTCCGCCGTCGGCGGTCCGGCGGCAGCCAGGGGCTGAACAGCGGCGCCAAGCGCCACGAGTCCCGCCACAACCAGCCTTGTCAATTTCCCTGCCAATTGGCTCTCTCCGTCCGTCTGCGCCCGCCAGAATCAACCAATTGCCATTGCTGGCGTATAACTATGCGTTCCACAATGCGGTGATTTCAGGACGCCCAAGCGCCGGGAATCCCGAAAAATGGCCGGCGGCGGCCATTTCCGCTTGCAACGGCCACGGCACGTTCCGATGATTGAGTTGCAGGCCATTGGGTCAATTTGGCCGGTTGGGATTTGATTTGCATGCCGCGCCCTGCCGCCCTGTCCCGCTCCAGCCTCGCCCTCGATAACTTGCGGGCCGTGGTCATCCTGATCGTGCTCGCCTTCCACTCGGTACTGGCTTACGTCGAGTGGACGCCTGTGACCTCTGCCGGCTTTGACGAGCCGCCTTATGCGTGGCGTGCGTTTCCGATTGTGGACAGCCACCGCTGGTTCGGCTTCGACCTGTTCTGTGCTTGGCAGGACGTGTACCTGATGTCGCTTCTCTGGTCCCATTGGCCATTTATCCGGCCTTCCGGGTCAGGGCGCTGGATCCGAGCGTGAGCGCCTATTGGCAGCACTATCTGTCGCTGCCGTTCTTGCCGAATGGGCAGCTGTGGTTTCTCTGGCAGCTCCTGGCGTTGAATGTGGTGGTCACTGGTCTCAATTGGATCGCGCCGAACGCGCTCAAGGCTCTCGGCCAATGGTCGGCCGCGGCGGGCAAACGTCCGGCCCGCTATTTTACCATCCTCGTCGCTGTCTCGGCGCTGGCCTATGTCCCGATGGCGCTCGCGTTCACGCCATGGGAGTGGTCCAATTCCGGGCCGCTTGCCGTGCAGTTCTGCCGCCCGCTGCTCTATGCCGTCTATTTTTTTGCCGGAGTCGGGATCGGCGTCGAGGGTATCGATCACAGCCTGCTGGCGGTCGACGGCCCGTTGCCGCGGCGCCGGGCGTGGTGGCTTGCTGCGGCACTGAGTTGCCTTTTTCTCTGGATGGGCTTGACCGCGCTGACGATGAACGGCCCGGGGCCGATCGCCATCGACATTGCCGCCGATTTCAGCTTCGTGCTGGCATGCGCCAGCGGCTCTCTGTTTCTAATCGCCGCAAGCCTGCGTTTTGTCGCAAAGCGCTCGCCAGCTCTCGACAGCCTCTCGGCCAATGCCTACAGCCTTTATTTCGTGCATTACGGCTTCGTGGTTTGGCTGCAATACGCGCTGCTTGGCGCCGCGCTGTTTGCGGTAATCAAGGGCGCGATCGTGTTCGGTGCGACGCTGATCCTGAGCTGGATCACGATCGTGGCGGTGCAGCGTATTCCGTTCGGTGCGCGGCTCATCGGCGCCACGCCGCATGCGATCGCAGCCACGCATCTGGGCCTGCGGTCTTCCGCCGGCCTTTTTACGCGGCTGCGGCAATTCGTTTCGCTGTAGGCGCGTTCATTCCAGCGCTTGGCGTGCTGCCTTGCCGAGAGCGGCAAGGCCTTCATCCACATCACCGGCGATGTGCGCGTGTAACAGGCGCCGGCCGCGCGCGGCCAGCACATGGAAGTCCCCCCGCGCCTGTGCGGCCTCGATCACGCCAAAGCTCGCCTTGCGACCCGGAATAGCCAGATCGGGAGCGGGCTCCGCGGTGATCTGGAGAAATACGCCGGAGTTCGGTCCGCCTTTGTAGGCTTGTCCAGTCGAGTGCAGGAAACGCGGCCCGAATTGCAGGCAAGTCGCAACCCGCTTGCGGTCGCGTACGGCCGTGCGCAGGCGCTGCAGCGCCTGGAGCCGCGCGTCGTCGCCGTCGATATAGGCAAGCACCGCGAAGTAATCGCCGTCCTCGAGGCGGGCGAAGTGCGCCCTGAGCCAGCTTTCAAGCGCGGCATTCGCGCCCATCTGCCGGAGGGCTTGGGCGTTGCGGGCGTCGGTGTAGAGCGCGATGCCGTCCTTCTCGAACACTGGCGGCTCCGATGGCAGCGAGCCCGTCTTCTCGAACGCATCCGTCATCTCGCGGGTCGCGATCTTGCTCGTTTCGACGTCGGGCTGATCGAACGGGTTGATGCCGAGGACCGCCCCGGCGACGGCGGTCGCGATCTCAAAGCGGAAGAATTCCTGAGCGAGAAGCTCGGTAGGGGCGACGCCGATGCGTACGACCGGGTGCCCGGCGCGTTCGAGCGCGTCGACCGCCTGATCCTGCCCATAATCCGGATGCGCGGCATCGCGCAGGAACACGAACAGCCGATGCGTGTCGTAAACTACCGGCGCGCCGAGCGGCTCTCCGGCGATAGGAATGACGCCCTTACCGTTCTTGCCCGTCGATTCGGCAATGAGTTGCTCCGCCCAGGCGCCGAAGGCGGCGATCGGCGGCGAGCCGATGATGGTGAACTTGTCGCGTCCGTGACGGGACAGAACGCCGATCGCGAGGCCGAGCGCGACGCCGGGATTTTCCGCGTCCGGCACCTCGGGACCGCAAGCCCGCGCCATGATGCGAGCCGCCTCGAGAAACGCTTGTGGGTCATGCCCGATCGCCGCCAGCGGCGCCATGCCGAAATTGGAAAGCACGGAATAACGTCCGCCGATGCTTGGAACGCCGAAAAAGATGCGGCGGAAGCCCTTCTGCTCCGCCGTCTTTTGCAAGTGGCTGCCCGGATCGGTGATGGCGACGAAGTGCCGGGCCGCGGCGCCGCCGAGGGCAGCCGACGCCTTGGCGAAAAAATAATCCATGAGCACGTTCGGTTCGATCGTGGTGCCCGATTTGCTCGACACGACGAACAACGTGTGTGCTGCATCGATGCGGCGCTCGAAACGCCGCACCTGCTGCGGGTCGGTGGAATCGAGCACGTGCAGTGTCGGATAGCCCGGCGCCGATCCGAGGCTCTTGCCCAGCACCTCGGGGCCCAGGCTCGATCCCCCCATGCCCAAGAGCAGCACGTCGGTGAATTTCTCGGCGCGCACCTCGCGGGCGAATTCCCGCAACGGTTCGACGTGGCACGGCTTATTTTCGGCGACGTCGAGCCAGCCCAGCCAATCGCCTTCGTCGCCGCCGGTCCACAGCGTGGCATCGGCGCGCCAAAGGCGGCGCGTATTGGCGTTCGAAGCCCACGCCTCAAGAGCCTTGTCGACCTCACGCATCAAAGATGGCGGCAGCGCCAAGGTCTGTTCGTTCAAGCTCATGCCAAGTGGCGCCCCTCTCGATGATCAGCGACTTATGCGGCCTGCGCCTTGCCGCCGCAACCGAGTTCGAACTCGCTGCCTGGGCACGAAGTTCCGGCGCTGCCGCGTTCTATGGCCCCGTGGCGCAATGACGATGATGGCTCGCCCACGCCGAACGGGATAAGTTTCCGGCGGGTATCGGGCGAGGTCGCGGGCATGATGCGGTTGCGCGCAGATGCAATGCTGGTGGCGTTGGCTGTTGCCACGCTCGCCATGCCCGCCAGAGCGGCCGATCGCGCGCTGGTGCTCGAGATCGACGGCGCGATCGGTCCCCCCATCGCCGATTACGTTGTGCAAGAACTGCAGGCGGCCAAACCGGAAACGACCGGGTTGATTATTCTGCGCATGAACACGCCCGGCGGTCTGGACAGCTCGATGCGCCAGATCGTCAGCGCCATCCTCGCCTCGCCGGTGCCGGTGGCGACCTATGTCGCGCCCAACGGCGCACGGGCGGCCAGCGCCGGCACCTACGTCGTCTATGCGAGCGCGATCGCGGCGATGGCGCCGGGCACCAATATCGGCGCGGCAACGCCGGTTCAGCTCGGCGGCATTCCGCTGCTGCCGGCGGATCAAAAAGAACAAAAACAGCAAGGCAAGAACGGCGAACCGGCGGATACGGAGACCCGTAAGATCGTCAACGACGCCGTCGCCTATATTCGCAGCCTTGCCGCGCTCAACGGCCGCAATGCCGACTGGGCCGCCGAGGCCGTACGTTCCGCCGCAAGCCTTCCGGCCTCCGAGGCGCTGGCGCTGCACGTCATCGACGTGACCGCCGACGACAACGCCGATCTGCTGGCCAAGATCGATGGACGTATGGTGACCGTTGCCGGAAAACCCCAGCGTCTGGAAACCGCCGCGCTCAAGCTCGTGACCGAGCCGCCGGGCTGGCACACCGATCTGCTCAGACTGGTCACCGATCCGAACGTCGCCTTCCTCCTCATGCTGATCGGCGTCTATGGCCTGATCCTCGAATTCTTTAATCCCGGCAGCGTCCTGCCGGGCCTGGTCGGCGCCATCTCGCTCCTGGTCGCGCTCTATGCGCTCGCCTTCGTGCCGATCAATTATGCGGGCGCCGCGCTGGTGCTGCTCGGCGTCGCGCTGATGGTCGCCGAAGCCCATATCGGCGCCTTCGGCGCGCTCGGCGTCGGCGGGATTGCCGCGTTCGTTATCGGCGCGCTGCTGATGTTTCCCTCGCAGGCGCCGGGCTTTTCGCTCTCCGGCGCGGTCGTCGCCGGCGCCGCTATCGGCAGCGCCGTGCTGCTCCTCTTTGTCCTGACGGTGCTGCTGCGCTCGCGCAAGCGGCCGCTGGTCGCCGGGGCCGACGCGCTGATCGGAGCCGAGGGCGAGACGGTGTTCTGGCAGGACGGCGAAGGGCGGGTCAGGGTTCACGGCGAAATCTGGCGCGCGCGCTCGCATGTGCCGCTTCACATCGGCAGCCGCGTCAAGGTGGTCAGCCGCGACGGTCTCGTCCTCGGCGTCGAAGTTATCCGGCCTGGTTAATCCCAACAAGGAGCACAACCATGATTCTCACAGCCGTCATCGTCATCGCCGCTCTGCTGCTGATCTTCATCTACGCCTCCATTCGCATCCTGCGCGAATACGAGCGCGGCGTGGTCTTCACCCTCGGCCGCTACACCGGGACCAAGGGTCCCGGGCTGTTTCTGCTGGTGCCGTTCGTGCAGCAGATGGTGCGGGTCGACCTGCGCGTCGTGGTCGACGAAGTGCCGCCGCAGGACGTGATTTCCCGCGACAACGTCTCGGTCAAGGTCAGCGCCGTCCTCTATTTCCGCGTCATCGATCCCGAGCGCGCCATCATCCAGGTCAGCAACTACCTCATGGCCACGAGCCAGCTCGCCCAGACCACGCTGCGCTGGGTCTTGGGCAAGCACGATCTCGACCAGATGCTGGCCGAGCGCGACAAGCTCAACGCCGACATCCAGGACGTTCTCGACAAGCAGACCGAAGGCTGGGGCATCAAGGTCTCCACGGTCGAGATCAAGCGCATCGATCTCGACGAGAGCATGGTGCGCGCCATCGCCCGTCAGGCGGAAGCCGAACGCTCGCGCCGCGCCAAGATCATCAACGCCGAGGGTGAGCAGCAGGCGGCGGCAAAACTCGTCGAGGCTGCCCGCATCCTGGCGCCAGTGCCGCAGGCGATGCAGCTTCGCTACCTCGCCACGCTGTTCGACATCGCGGGGGAGCGCACTTCCACCATCGTGTTCCCGTTCCCGACCGAGCTGGCGCACGCCTTTGCGGGGATGGCGCAGCGGACGTGACCGGCGCCGTGCTTGACCGCGCCGATCCTCCCCGTGACGTCGGAGTGACGAAAGCGCGGATGACTCGATCTTCGGCTGCCGGCAAAGCACGATAATGTTTGAATGGCGCCACGCGAATGTTATGTGATCGCGCGAGGCTCGCGGCCGCGGGGGACCGAGGCCGCGATTTCATGACGAACGTGTGACAACAGCGAGAACCGGGCACCGCCGATGCGCGTGATTGTTCCAATCTCCGTCGGCTGGGGCCGTTTTTTCACCCGCTGGGATGTGCTCGCGCTCATTCTGATCCTGGGGCTTTTGGTATTTTTCGCCGAGGCTAGCCGGCACCTGTTGCAGCCGTTGGCGGAACTGCAGCGCCGGCCGGTATCGCTCGATCCCGTCAATCTGCCGGACTATGCCGCGCGCACGACATTGCGCATGCTCATCGCCATGGCGCTGTCGCTATTGTTCACCTTCACCTATGCGACGGTCGCCGCCAAGAACAAGCGCGCCGAACGGCTGCTCATTCCGCTGCTCGACATCCTCCAGTCGGTGCCGATCCTCGGCTTCATCTCCATCACCGTCGTCTTCTTCATGGCGCTGGCGCCGGGGCGCGTGCTCGGCGCGGAATTCGCCGCCATCTTCGCGATTTTCACCAGCCAGGCCTGGAACATGGCGTTCAGCTTCTACCAGTCGTTGCGCACCGTGCCGACCGAACTGGTGGAGGCGACGCGCAACTTCCGGCTCAGTCCCTGGATGACCTTTTGGCGACTCGACGTGCCATTCGCCATGCCGCAGCTCATCTGGAACATGATGATGTCGATGTCGGGAAGCTGGTTCTTCGTCGTCGCCTCCGAAGCGATCAGCGTCGGCAACACCACGATCACGCTGCCCGGCGTCGGCTCCTATATCGCGCTCGCCATCGAGCACCGGGACCTGGCGGCGGTCGGCTATGCGATCGTCACTATGCTCATTGTGATCCTGATCTACGATCAACTGTTGTTTCGACCGCTAGTGGCTTGGGCGGATCGCTTCCGCTTCGAGCAGGAAGCCGGCGTGCTGCCGCCACGCTCGTGGGTGCTCGACGTGCTGCGCCGCTCCCGGCTGGTGGATCGGCTGACGCAGACGCTGTCATCGGGCTGGCGAAGCTTGCTGCGACCGCGCCAGCCGGGCGCTGCGGAAGCAGCCAAACGCGCGCCGCGAAAACAGGACGGGTGGTCTGCGCTTTTATGGAACGGCGCCGTCATCGCGCTGGCGGCGCTCGCCCTGTACGAAGTCGTGCGTTTTGCCACCGAGGATGTCGGCGCCGCCGACGTCGGCACGACCCTGCTGCTCGGCCTGGCGACGCTGACCCGTGTCGTCGTGCTCATCGCGATCGCGAGCCTCATCTGGGTGCCGATCGGCGTGTGGGTCGGCACCCGCCCGCACGTCGCCGAACGGGTTCAGCCGGTGGCGCAGTTCCTCGCCGCCTTTCCGGCCAATCTTCTGTTCCCCATTGCGGTTTCGGCCATCGTCGTGCTGCAGCTCAATCCGAATATTTGGCTCAGCCCGCTGATGATTCTCGGCACCCAATGGTACATCCTGTTCAATGTCGTGGCCGGCGCGGCGGCCATCCCTGCCGAACTGCGGGCAGTCGGGGTTAATCTGCGCGTGCGCGGCTGGTTGTGGTGGCGGCGGATTGCGCTGCCGGCGGTGTTTCCCTACTACGTGACCGGCGCGATCACCGCCTCGGGAGGGTCGTGGAACGCCAGCATCGTTGCCGAGGTCGCGTCGTGGGGCGATGAGCACCTGCATGCGATCGGGCTCGGGGCTTATATTGCCCAGGAGACGGAGGCCGGCGATTTCCACCGCATCGTGCTCGGCATCGCCGTGATGAGTTTTTTCGTTGTCCTGGTCAATCGCACGTTCTGGCGGCCGCTTTATCTTTACGCCGAACGCAAATTCCGCTTGGGGTGAGGTGTGACCATGAGCGCCGCTCTGCTCGACATTCATGGCCTGCGGCAGACCTTTCCGCGGGCCGACGGCGGCGAGCTTTTGGTGCTCGACGGCGTGGATTTCCAGTTGTCGCAGGGACAGATCGTCGGGCTGCTCGGCCGCACCGGATCCGGCAAGTCGACCTTGCTGCGCTCGATCGCCGGTTTGATGCCGCCTTCGGCCGGCAGCATCACCTATCTCGGCCAGCCGGTGGTCGCGCCGGCGCCCGGCATTGCCATGGTATTCCAGTCGTTCGCGCTGTTCCCCTGGCTGACGGTGCTGGAAAACGTTCAGCTCGGCCTCGAGGCGCTCGGGCTTCCCGAGGCGGAAATCCGCCAGCGCGCGCTGGCGGCGATCGATCTCATCGGCCTCGATGGCTACGAATCCGCCTATCCGCGCGAACTGTCGGGCGGCATGCGCCAACGCGTCGGCTTTGCCCGCGCGCTGGTCGTGCATCCCAACATCCTGTTGATGGACGAGCCGTTCTCTGCGCTCGACGTGCTGACGGCGGAGACGTTGCGCACCGACTTCCTCGAGCTCTGGGGCGACGGCAAGCTGCCGATCAAGGGTGTCCTTCTGGTGACCCACAACATTGAGGAAGCGGTGCTGATGTGCGACCGCATCCTGTTGTTTTCGACCAACCCGGGCCGCATCATTCGCGAGATCGCCGTCGAGCTGAAGCAGCCGCGCAACCGGCTCGACCCGCATTTCCACGAGCTGGTCGAAAAAATCTATGCGGCGATGACCGCGCGGACGCCGACACCACCGCCCATCGGAACTGCGCCGGGCACCGTCGCGGCAACGATCGACACCATACTGCCGCGGGTTTCGGCCAATCTGTTGTCCGGCCTGCTCGAAGCGCTCGCCGCCGAGCCTTATAACGGCAAGGCCGATCTTCCGGTCATCGCGGACGAACTGCACATGGAGGCGGATAACCTCTTTCCTGTGTCGGATGCCTTGCAGATTTTGCATCTCGTGGAGGTCGAAGGCGGCGACATCAAGCTCAGCGAGACCGGCAAGCAATTCGTCGAGGCCGGCACCGATGAACGCAAGAAGATCTTTCAGCGCCAGTTGCTCGCCAACGTTCCGCTCGCCGCCCACATCCGCCGCGTGCTGCAGGAGCGCACTCACCATGGCGCGCCGCGGAGCCGCTTCTTCGACGAGCTGGAAGATCACATGAGCACCGACGACGCGGAGCAGACCTTGCGTGCGGTGACAGCCTGGGGCCGCTACGCCGAAGCCTTCGCCTACGACGACGATTCGCAGACCTTCAGTCTGGAGAATCCGACGTAAGGCTGCGGTATTTAAGCCGCGTTGCGCCGCGCCTTCACCGCGATCGAAAGCAATGCCCGTTCGGCGATGGTGTCGGCAAGCGCCGGCGTGCGCCGCGAGGCGAGGACGGCGTCGGCGAGGTCGGCCATGGCGGCGGTCAGCCGCGCCGCGCTCCATTGTTTGAGCGCGACCTCGACTAGGCTTTTGCGCCGGAAGTGCAGCGGCGGCTGCACGCTGTCGAGCGAGAAATATCCGCCCTGTTCGATCGCCGTGCGCCATTTATGCAGCTGCGCGAGCTGGCGCTGGGCGGCAAAAAAGATCGAGCCGACGGCGCTGCCGGCGGCGCGGGCCTTGGCGAGCTGCGCTTCGAGCTCGGCCGGCCGGCCGGCAAATGCGGTGTCGACGAGCTCGTCGAGCGCCAGTGTCGAGGCGTCGGAGACCACCGCGGCGACGTCGTCGACTCCGATCTGACCGGCATCGCGGGCGTAGAGCACGAGCTTGCGGATCTCGTTGCGCGATGCGGCGCGGTCGCCGCCGAGCAAAGGAACCAGCAAAGCGCGCGCCTCTGGCGCCAGCGTCAGCCCGGCGGCGCGCATCTCGGTGTCGATCAATCGCGCCAGATCGCGCTCGGTATCCGGGTAACACGGCAGCGCCGCGGCATTCTTGGCGCGCTCGCACAAGGTGCGCAGCGGTGCGCTGCGGCGCAGGTCGCCGGCCTCGATCAGCACGCGGCATTCGCTCGCCGCGAGCGCCAGCAGCGCCTCGACTGCCGGCGCGATGTTGCGGCTGCCGGCCTTCACCCACACCGCGCGCCGGCCGCCGAACAGCGGAATGGTCTGCGCCTCCTCGACCAGCCGGCCCGGATCGGCCGCAAGTTCCTCGCCTTCCAGCCGCACCAGCGAGAACGGATCGTTGGCATCGTCGACCGACGCCTTGACCAGCGCATTGACGCGCTCGCTGACCAGGCCGGCGTCCGGACCGAACACCAGCACCACCGGCCGCGACGGGTCGGGGCGGGCGATGAAGGCTTCCACGTCTGCGGCTTTGACGGCGGTCATGAGCGAGGTTCGCGGGCGATTTCACGCCACCACATTGACGATGCGTTGCGGAACGATGATCACCTTTTTCGGCGGCTTGCCGTCGAGCGCCTTCTTCACCGCGTCAAGCGCCAGCACGGCGCTCTCGATCTCGGCCTTTTGCGCGTCGCGGGCGACGGTGACATCGGCGCGCTTCTTGCCGTTGATCTGCACCGGCAGCGTCAGCGTGTCCTCGATCAGCAGATCGCGCTCGATCTCCGGCCACGGGGCTTGCGCGACCAGCGTGGAGTGACCGAGCGCGGCCCAGCATTCTTCGGCGAGATGCGGCATCATCGGGTGGAACAATTGCACCAGAATGTCGGCGGTTCCGCGCACCGCCCAGGCAAAGTCCGGCGTCATCTGCTCGGGCGCGTCGATGTCGCCGATCGCCTCGCCGAGCGCGCTGCACAGCTCGTAGATGCCGGCTACCGCGACGTTGAAATGCAGCTTTTCGATTTCATCGGAAACTTTTGCCAGAAGACGATGCGTCGTTTTGCGAAGTTTCCAAGCCGCTGTACCGAATTCGCCAGGCCGGGCCGCTGCAGCGGATTCCGAGATGACGGCCGCTTGATTGATCTGCCGCCAAAGCCGCTGCACAAACCGGGAGGTGCCTTGGACGCCCCGCTCGGTCCATTCGACGTCCCGTTCTGGCGGCGAGTCCGACAACATGAACAAGCGCGCGACGTCGGCGCCGTAGGTTTCGATGATCTCGTCGGGATCGACGGTGTTCCGCTTCGACTTCGACATTTTCTCGATCGGGCCGATCTCGACCGGCTCGCCGGTGGCGAGCAACGTGGCGCGGCGGCTGTCGCCGTCGGTCTCCACCTTGACTTCCGCCGGCGCCGCCCATTCGTCGTTCGCGGTGCGATAGGTCTCGTGCACGACCATGCCCTGGGTGAACAGGCCGGCGAACGGCTCATCGAGCCCGACATGCCCGGTCGCTTTCATGGCGCGGGTGAAGAAACGGCTGTAGAGCAAATGCAGGATCGCGTGCTCGATGCCGCCGATATATTGATCGACCGGCATCCAGGCATCGACCATCGGCCGATCGGTCGGCGCGGTTTTGATCCACGGATCGGTGAAGCGCTCGAAATACCACGACGAGTCGACGAAGGTGTCCATGGTATCGGTCTCGCGCGTCGCCGGCGCGCCGCATTGCGGACATTTGACGTGCTTCCAGGTCGGATGACGGTCGAGCGGATTGCCGGGCCGGTCGAACGTCACGTCCTCCGGCAGCGTCACCGGCAGGTCTTGCTCCGGCACCGGCACCACGCCGCAAGCCTCGCAGTGAATGATCGGGATCGGGCAACCCCAATAGCGCTGGCGCGAGATGCCCCAGTCACGCAGGCGGAAATTGACCTGGCGCTTACCAATACCCTTCTCCTCTGCTTTCAAGGTAGCGGCGTCGATCGCTTCTTTAATTCCAGTGACCAGACGGGGAGCACCGGGAACCGGTCGTGTGTAGACAAATCTGACTTTTTCTCGAATTTCAGACTGAATCCTTTCATGAAGGACGACAAGATCACTTGGTAATTTCTCAATCTTGTCTATTTTCCTTTGCAACCGCGCGGCAGAAGCATATTTCTCGTCAGCGCCAATATCGAAGGCCCTCTGGGTGATTTTGAAATACTCTGTTTCACTAAATGGCTCTTCCTTCGTTTCACCACGTGTAACGATCAAATAAGGGTTAGTATTGAACGTATCACCGTAGATCAGCATCTGTTCACTGTCTGGGTCTATGGCATTTGCTGGTCTAAGAACCTCTAGGACTGGCAATTCGTATTTGAGAGCAAACTCAAGGTCGCGCTGATCGTGCGCCGGACAGCCGAAGATGGCGCCGGTGCCGTATTCCATCAGAATGAAATTGGCGACATAGACCGGCAGCCTCCAGTTCCGATCGAACGGGTGCAGCGCCTTGATGCCGGTGTCGAAACCCATTTTCTCGGCGGTGTCGATCTCGGCCTGCGACGTGCCGCGGCGCTGGCACTCCTCGATGAACGCGGCG
>JBEKJZ010000092.1:0-15500 GCA_050010955.1 Xanthobacteraceae bacterium
GGAGAGCATTATGGCCAGCGGTCATGTGAACCGCACTCAAAGGCCGAACACATGGCTGCACCGACCAAGCCTGCAACGTGAAGATTCTCCTTGCCAACTCGGAGCCGTCCACACATGGCCCAGGCTGTGTGGAAAGCGGTCTGTATGAGCGTCATTGCTAGGGCGACGTCGGTTTCGCGACCGATCTGAGCAGAATCGACCCCCCTGATCGCTGCAGACGCGTCCTGGGGCGTTTACTGGCATTGATTTGAGATTTGAACGCGCGGCGTCCCTTTGGCTTAGGCGGCCAAAGCCTGCAGCAGCCCGGCCACGCCGATGATCGCCATCACGCGCTTCATATTATAGGCGAGCACATTGAGCGCCATCTCGGTTGCTACTTTCGGCAGCCGTTTCGTAAGAAAGTGCGTTGCTCCCATCCAGCACACTTGATGGTGCCGAACGGATGTTCCGCTGTCTGACGACGCATTGTCATTTTTTCTGGATGTTGATCGAGACGTGCCTGCACGGTCTCGAGCACGGCCTCATGCTCCCATCGGGAGATCAGTCTTTCCTTGCCGGTGGTGCAGCTATGCCTGATAGCGCAACTCTGACAGGCACTGGTCCGGTAGCGATGTAGCACCAAACCTCTGTCCTCAGTCGTGAAGGAATGTGCAAGCCTTTGTCCGGCAGGACAAACGTAAGCATCCTCCGCTGCCACGTAGCGTAAGTCCTGCTTGCCGAAGCGCCCTACCGCCTTTGAGTTCGAGGTCATCGGCTTTGGTAGCGTGACGGTGATCCCTGCCTCCTCGCAGGCGCGGATCTCCTCGCTCGCGTAGTAGCCGCGATCAGCCACAGCATCGAGCCTCTCAACGCCCATCTCGGCTCGAGCCTGCTCCGCGATATTCGACAGTTGATGGCGGTCCGTGCCGACGTTCGTCACCTCGTGGGCCACAATGAGATGGTTCTTGGTATCGACTGCGGCTTGCACATTGTAGCCGACGATTCCGGTGTCCTTGCCGCTCGTTGCCATCGAACGCGCATCCGGGTCAGTCAGCGAGATTTGCTTGTCTTCGCTCTTCATCATCTCGGCTCTGATCGCACTGAGCCGCGCGACCTCTTCCCTCAGTTTCACGATTTTGTCCCCGAGCCGCACAACCTTTGCCTCCGGCACCGCATCACCTCGGCGGTCAGCAGTCTCCAATTGCGCCATGTAGCGTGCGATGCTCTCGTCGATCCGCTCAAGACGCCGCTTCATCTTGGCCTCGGTGAAGTTCTTATCGCGCGCATTGATAGCCTTGAATTTGGAACCATCGATGGCGACGCTCGCCTCGCTCAGCAAATCAAGCTCGCGGCATAGCGCCACGAAGGTACGGCAGACCTCACGAATCGACTTGCCGTTGTCCTTGCGGAAATCCGCAATGGTCTTGAAGTCCGGTGCCAACTGGCCGGTCAGCCAAATCAGCTCAATATTACGCTGGCACTCACCACATCAGGCGCGCTGTCGACCCGTCAGCGACATAAGCTCGCCGACGGCCGACGGCAGATGTCTATTGTCGGCACTCAAAGCTGACGCGAAATTCACCGCGCTGCGGTTAACCTCATCCTCTGTCAGCCGAGGGTGACAAGACGCCCATCCAGCGCCAATTCTTTGATCAAAGTTTCTCCAACACGGTCGCAACTTGCGACAGTTTCGGCAATTAAAATCTTGTTGATTGGTGTGGAAAGGCTAATTCTGGCCCCGCAGTGAGTGCAGGAAATAGCGTCCTTTCTCACCAGTACCGTCACGATCTTCTCAGTGTGCTGTCCACACTTTTGGCAGCGTATCCGCAGCATCGTCCAGTCCGCCGTAGAGAATTTCATAAAGCGATCCCGGGCTAAGGGCCCCTTTGGTCGTCGAACCTAATCAAAAAGATTAAACTTTTGAATTACCGATACCGGACCATTTCGTCAGCCGCCTGTCGGTGGCTGCCGCGTTTGGCTCCAACATGCTGTTCTCGACAAGGCTGCGGTCGCGGCTTTTACAACCTGTTTACGAATGCGGATATAGACGTGTCAATCCGAGGTGCCGCAATGGCTAATGATGAAAGGCGTTCGGCTTCCGAGAGGCGGGCGCGCCAGGATCGGCGCCATGCTGGCGCCGATTCGCAATCCGACGAGGAAAAGCGACTACAAGGGGAACGACGGTCCAATAGTGACCGGCGATCCGGTTCGAGGCGACGGTCGAACACCGCCATCGCTCCGAAGGCCATCGAGTCGAAATTTAGATAACTGAACGACGACGATCTCGACTGACCCGCGTCGTTGAAGATGTCGGTTGTTGGCCCATCGCGTCATTTCGCGGCAATGCAGCGTTTCGATCGCTTTCCGAGCCAAGCGGACATTGCGCCGGACTTATGAGTCCGCGGAGTAACTGAAGCCCCCGGTCTTTACCCCGGGCTTTTCCTTGTGGATAGTCGGCCGGCCATGAATCGACGCGAACGCGCCTCCCTGGATTCGGCCGAACAACCCCTTGCGCTGCTGCGGCCGACGCGGTCGAGCGAGACGCTGATCTTTCTGCCGACCTATAACGAGTGCGACACAATCGGGCGGATGATCGACGCGCTGCTGGCGCTGCCGATCGCCTGCGACGTGTTGGTCGTCGACGATCGTTCGACCGACGGCACGACCGGCATTCTCGTGTCGCGCGCCGCCGCCGAGCCGCGCTTGGCGGCGATGGTGCGTCCCGGCAAGCTCGGCATCGGCTCGGCTCACATTCTCGGCTGGATGCACGCCCGCCGTCTGGGCTACCAGCGCATCGTCACCCTCGATGCCGATTTTTCCCACGATCCGGGCGATATACCGCGCCTGCTCGCGGCCCTGGACCAAGGCGCGGACGTGGTCATCGGCTCGCGTTTCGCCGCCGGCGGCCGGCTCGACTACGTCGGCTGGCGCCGATTTGTCAGCCGCAGCGCCAACTATCTGGCGCGCAATGCGCTGGGGCTGCCGATCGCCGAGTACACGACCTCGCTGCGCGCCGCACGGCTCGACCGTGTACCCGAGGGGCTGGTGGAGACCATCGAGAGCGGCGGCTACAGTTTCTTTCTCATATGTATGGTGCGCTTCGTGCGCGCGGGGCTCAACGTCACGGAGATCCCCATCCATTTCCATCAACGCACCGAAGGGACGTCGAAGATTTCCCATCTCGAGATCGTGCGCGGCGCTCTCAACCTGGTGCGACTGACAGTCAGGCGGAAATGGCAAAACCGATACGCGCTTGCCGGCGGCGTTGCCCATGATTGCCCGACCTGCCATCAGCCTTTTCTCATTCCAGCGCCATCGGGTGAGCTGGTTTGCGTCGCCTGCTCGTATCGTGAAGCATGACTTCGCTGGCCGGCAGGCGCCCCGTCGCGATTGCTCAGCGTATCGTCGTCGCGTGGACCGCCATTGGCACGCGATGGCATCCGGTCGCCGTGATCGTCATCGCCTGGACCGTGCTGGCGCTGCCGCTGGTATTTTTTCGCGGCTACAATTCCGACGAGGGTCTCGCCGTTTCCATCGCGCGCACCGCGGTGGAAGACGGCGAGTGGCTCGTCCCGAACATGTTCAACGTGCGCGCGATCGAACGGCCGACGCTGTTGTCGTGGATCATCGCCGCCATCAGCGAGCCGTTCGGGCATGTCAGCCAGATCGCGGCGCGCCTGCCGATCGCGTTGTTCCTGCTGGTGGGTTGCCTGCTGATCTATTTCCTGTTGCGCAAGGTCGGCGCCGGCGTTGTCGCGGCGCTGTTCGGCGCCGCGCTGTTTCTCGCCTGCCCGCTCGTCATGCGCGCCTATGTGATGATCACCGCCGACCTGCCGCTCGCGGTCCTGCTGTTCTTGGCCTTCGTGCTGTGGTGGGACGGCGCCGCCAAAGGATCAATCAAGGGATCGATCGGGCTTTCCCGCTGGATCGCGATCGGCGTCGTCCTGGCGCTGGCCGGGCTGCTGAAGGGCCCGCAGCCGATCGCCTATTTTGCGCTCGGGGTCGGCGTCTTCGTGCTCGGCAGCCGTTCCTGGCGGCAGCTACCGGGCTTGGTCCTCGCCGGCCTGATCTGCGCCGTTCCGCTGGCGCTGTGGTATGCCGCGATCTACCGGCCCGGCGACGAAGGAATCTGGGCGGCGTTCATGCGCGTACGGCCGAACCTGATCTTTTCCGGCCCGCTGCAAGCGAGCGTGCGATTGTGGAGCGAGACCTTGCCCGCGGCGCTGGCCGCGGCCGTGTACCTGATCGCGCGCTGGTTCAATGGCCGCGACCGCGCGCCGGCGGGATTCGTCGCGGCGCTCGCCTGCTACGCTTTCATCGCGCCGATCTTCATCCTGTTTTGGCCGGGCGGCTCGGCGCCGCGTTATTACTTCCCGATGGTGCCGGCGCTGTGCGTGTTCGGCGGCCTCGCCTACGATATGCTGGCCGCACGGCGGCCGCAGATCGTCGCCCCGCTCTTGCTGCTGACGGCGGGCTTGCTGATTTACGCCTTGGGCTACGCCGTCGCCTCGCCGTTGTTGCCGATGCGCTTCCGGCCGACGCAAATCGAGGCGGCGCGCATCACCCAACTGGTGCAGGCCGCGCCCGGCCCGATCTACCGGACCGGCGACACTGCGCTCAACGTGCTGCCCTACGTGCCCGGCCGCATTCTCAACGCCACGCTCGAGCAGCTCGGCACGGTTCCGGGGCCGGCCTGGATGGTGCTCCCGGCCGACGAGGCCGCGGCCCTGCTGGCGCGGCGGCCGGACAAGCTGCACGCGGTGATGCCGCTCGGCGAAGTGCAGCAATGGCGGCTGTTGCGGCTCGATCCGTGAAACGGCCCGGTCGCGCGGTTTCGCCGCGCGAAGTTTTCGGGGCATAGCCCGCCGCGCGGACTGGCAAACCGGCCGCGTTCTCACTACGTTCGATTGGCGTGACCGCTGCCCGGTAGCGCGTTCACGCGCGTGTTCGACGCGCTAACCCGCGGGAGCGGTTTCCATTTCTCATAAGGCGGCCTCCGAAAGCTGAATGAACGATCTCTTCGACAGCTCCGACAAGAGCGCCGGCCGCGCCGGCCGCCCAAACGGCCGCGCCGATGCCAGTCGCGCGCAGGACCGCCGCGTGATTTCGATCCGCGGCGCCCGCGAGCACAACCTCAAAAATATCGATCTCGACATTCCCCGCGACCAGCTCGTGGTGTTCACCGGGCTGTCCGGCTCCGGCAAATCCTCGCTTGCCTTCGACACCATCTATGCCGAGGGCCAGCGCCGCTACGTCGAGAGCCTGTCGGCTTACGCGCGGCAGTTCCTGGAGATGATGCAGAAGCCGGACGTCGACCAGATCGACGGCCTGTCGCCCGCCATCTCCATCGAGCAGAAAACCACCTCGCGCAATCCGCGCTCGACCGTCGGCACCGTCACCGAGATCCACGACTACATGCGGCTTCTGTGGGCGCGCGCCGGCGTGCCCTACTCGCCGGCGACCGGGCTGCCGATCGAGAGCCAGACCGTGTCGCAGATGGTCGACCGCATCCTGGCGCTGCCGGAAGGCACGCGGCTTTATCTGCTCGCGCCGGTGGTGCGCGGAAGGAAGGGCGAGTACCGCAAGGAGCTCGCCGACTTTATGCGAAAAGGCTACCAGCGCGTCAAAGTCGACGGAGCGTTCTACGAGATCGCCGCGGTGCCGGCGCTCGACAAGAAGTTCAATCACGACATCGACGTCGTGGTCGACCGCCTGGTGGTGCGGCCGGATATTTCCACGCGGCTGGCGGATTCGCTGGAGCAGGCGCTCAAGCTCGCCGACGGCCTGGCGGTCGCGGAATTGGCGGATGCTCCTTCGTCATCACCGGGCCGCGCCGAAGGCGCGAGACCCGGTGATCCACGTCTTTCTTCCAAAGACAAGGAAGACGTGGATGGCCGGGACAAGCCCGGCCATGACGACAAAAAGAAAGTCGCGAAAATCCACGACAAAAGCGGACCCGAGCGACTGGTGTTCTCCGAAAAATTCGCCTGCCCGGTGTCCGGCTTCACCATTCCCGAGATCGAGCCGCGGCTGTTCTCGTTCAACAATCCGTTCGGCGCCTGCCCGAAATGCGGCGGGCTCGGCATCGAGCAGCACATCGATCCCGACCTGGTCATTCCCGACAAGGAGCGCACGCTGCGCAAGGGCGCCATCGCGCCGTGGGCGAAATCGTCGTCGCCCTATTACGTGCAGACGCTCGCCGCGCTGGGCAAGCATTACCGCTTCACGCTCGACAGCAAATGGAAAGACCTGCCAAAGAAGACGCAGGACGCCATCCTCTACGGCTCCGGCGACACCGACATCCGCTTTAGCTACGACGACGGCATCCGCGCCTACGAGACCAAACGGCCGTTCGAGGGCGTCATCACCAATCTCGAGCGGCGCTTCCGCGAGACCGAGAGCGAATGGGCGCGCGAGGAGATCGCCCGTTACTTTACCGACGTGCCGTGCGAGGCCTGCAAAGGCTATCGGCTGAAACCGGAAGCCTTGTGCGTGAAGATTGCCGGGCTGCATATCGGCGAAGTCTCTGATATGTCGGTCAAAGGCGCCGCGCAGTGGTTCACCGAGCTGCCGGACAAGCTCACCGCCAAGCAGAACGAGATCGCCGGGCGCATCCTCAAGGAGATCCGCGCGCGGTTGAAATTTCTGGTCGATGTCGGCCTCGACTATCTGACGCTCGCCCGCGCCTCCGGCACGCTGTCCGGCGGCGAGAGCCAGCGCATTCGGCTCGCCTCGCAGATCGGCTCCGGGCTGACCGGCGTTCTCTACGTGCTCGATGAGCCGTCGATCGGGCTGCACCAGCGCGACAATGCGCGGCTGCTCGACACGCTGCGGCGGCTGCGCGACCTCGGCAACACCGTGATCGTGGTCGAGCACGACGAGGACGCCATCCGCGCCGCCGATTATGTGGTCGACGTCGGGCCCGGCGCCGGGGTGCATGGCGGCAGCATCGTCGCCCAGGGCACGCCCGCCGATATCATCGCCAATCCGGCGTCGCTGACCGGTGAATATCTCAACGGCGTGCGCGAGATCGCCGTGCCGGAGCGGCGGCCGAAAAATCCGCAGCGCGTGCTGCGGGTGGTCGGCGCCCGCGGCAACAATCTGAAGAACATCACCGCGGAAATCCCGCTGGGGCTGTTCACCTGCGTCACCGGCGTGTCCGGCGGCGGCAAGTCGACGCTTTTGGTCGACACGCTGTACAAGGCGCTGGCGCGGCGCTTGAACGGCGCCAGCGACGCCCCTGCCCGCTTCGACCGCATCGAAGGCCTCGAGCACCTCGACAAGGTGATCGACATCGACCAGTCGCCGATCGGGCGGACGCCGCGCAGCAACCCCGCGACCTATACCGGCGCCTTCACGCCGATCCGCGAATGGTTCGCCGGCCTGCCGGAGTCAAAGGCCCGCGGCTACGCGCCCGGCCGCTTCTCCTTCAACGTCAAGGGCGGCCGCTGCGAGGCCTGCCAGGGCGACGGCGTCATCAAGATCGAGATGCATTTTCTGCCCGACGTCTACGTCACCTGCGATGTCTGCAAGGGCAAGCGCTACAACCGCGAGACGCTGGAGGTGCTGTTCAAGGGCAAATCCATCGCCGACGTGCTCGACATGACCGTCGAGGAGGCGCTGGAATTCTTCAAGGTGGTGCCGCGGGTGCGCGACGTGCTGACGCTGTTGCGCCGCGTCGGCCTCGACTACATCCATGTCGGCCAGCAGGCGACGACGCTTTCAGGCGGTGAGGCGCAGCGCGTCAAGCTCGCGAAAGAGCTTTCCAAGCGCGCGACCGGGCGCACGCTCTACATTCTCGACGAGCCGACCACCGGCCTGCACTTCCACGACGTGGCGAAGCTCCTGGAAGTGCTGCACGAGCTGGTCGAGAGCGGCAACACCGTGGTGGTGATCGAGCACAACCTCGAAGTCATCAAGACCGCCGACTGGATCATCGACCTCGGCCCGGAAGGCGGCGACGGCGGCGGTGAGATCGTTGCCGCCGGCACGCCGGAAGACATCGTGCGCGAGCCGCAGAGCTATACCGGTGCGTTCCTCAAGCCGGTGCTGGCGCGCGGCGGCAGCGGCAAGCGCCGCAAGCGCGTCGAGGCGGCGGAGTAATCGTCGCCCTCTCCTCATCGGGGAGAGGTGCACCGAGAAGTCAAAAACCTTGCCTTGCAACCTCTCCGGGTACAGACTGACGCCCTCCGGGGCGCCTTCGGGGTGAGGAGCGGCGACATGAAATCCCTACCCGCCATTCCCATTGCCGCGGCTGCCGCGCTATCGGCGCCGCTGCCCGCGCATGCCGCCGACCTGACGGTGGTCAATGTCAGCGCGCCCGCGGTCAATTGCGTGTTCAACGCAAGCTGCACGGTGGTGGTGACCGACAGCACCGGAACCTTGCAGTACACGCCGCTCGGCGAGGGCGCCTTCCTGCAATCGCGCACCTATCCCGGCGCGCCGGGCGCCGGCACCACGGCCTACGAGTATCGCGTCGACCTCACGCAGGCGACCGGCTACACCGAATGCTTGGCCGGGGTCGTGGTCAATTTCGGGCCGGTCGTCCAGTTGACCTATCCTCCGAACCAGCCGGCGCAGGTGTACGTCATCACCCAGGGCGGCCTCGGCAGCGTCGGCATCCAATCCGCCGAGCAGGACGGCGACGTCATCACGTTCACGTTCAACGGCTACCTGTGCGCCGGACAGTCCAGCTACTTTTTCGGCCTGACGGCGGCGACCGCGACGCTGTTCGGATTCGGCACTCCGCCCTTCGTGCAGACCGACGCCCGTACGCCGCAGCATGTCCCGGCGGCGCCGCAAAACCTGCGTGTGCAAACCAACTGAAGCCCGGCGCTCAGAATCGCGGCAACGCCCCCTCACCCGCCACGCCTTCGCTCCTTCGGAGCTACGGCGGGCGACCTCTCCCCGCACGCGGGGCGAGGTGTAATGCAAGCCGGTGTTCGCGCGCGGGCGCGGCAAGCGCCGCAAGCGCGTCGAGGCGGCGGAGTGATCACTTCTCACCCTCTCCTGCAGGGGGAGGGTCGGCGCCAAGCGCCGGGGTGGGGTGACGGGGCATGAGCGAAACCTTGCGTCGCGTGCAAAGCCTTCTCGTTTCATCTGTTTTGATGTTGGTATCGCAGCTAGCGTGGTACATGCCTATCCAGTTAGCGAAGAAGAAGCACTAAGGATCATGGCACCGAGCTATGTTTGTGGCGTCGAGCTATTTGAATGACATGTAATCGATAGCAAGCATGCTGCGGTGCCTACCCCTGCCCGACCGCCTTGAGGATCAGCTCGTAGGATGGGTTGAGCACAGCGAAACCCATCACATTGTGCGCCAAATCGGTGGGTTTCGCTCCGCTCAACCCACCCTACATTGCCCTACCCAAACAGCCCGGCGTGATCGCGGCGCAGCTCGCGCTTCAATAATTTGCCGCTCGGGTTCTTCGGCAGGGCCTCGGCGAACACGATATCCTTCGGCACCTTGAAATGCGCCAGGTGCTCGGCGCAATGGGCGTGGACGGCGTCCTTCGACAGCGACTGCCCGGACTTGACCACGATCACCGCGACCACGGCCTCGACCCAGCGCGGATGCGGCACGCCGACCACCGCCACCTCGGAGACCTGCGGCAGCTTGTAGATCATTTCCTCGACCTCGCGGCTCGCCACGTTCTCGCCGCCGGTCTTGATCATGTCCTTCTTGCGGTCGACGACATAGATGTAGCCGTCGGCGTCGACGGTGGCGAGATCGCCGGAATGAAACCAGCCGCCCTCGAACGCGGCCTTGGTGCGCTCGTCGTCGTGGAAATAGCCGAGCATCAGGTGCGGCGACCGGTGCACGATCTCGCCGACCTCGCCCGGCGCCACGTCGCGCAGCCGGTCGTCGACCACGCGCGTCTCCACATTGAGCACGGCGCGGCCGCAGGAGCCGAGCTTGCGCAGCTGGTCTTCCGGCCCGCACATGGTGGCGAGCGGCGCGATTTCGGTCTGGCCGTAGAGATTCCACAGCCGCACCTTGGGCAGGCGCCGCGCCATTTCCCGCAATACTTCGACCGGCATGATCGAGGCGCCGTAATAGCCCTTCTTGAGGCTCGACAGGTCGGTGGTGTCGAACAGCGGCGAGCGCAGCAGCGAAATCCACACCGTCGGCGGCGCGAAGAACGAGGTGATGCGGTGGCGCTCGATCAGCGGCAGCAGGTTGTCCGGCGTCGGCTTGGCGGTGATGACGTTGGTGCCGCCGACATAGATCGCCGGGCCGAGAAAGGCGTCGAGCTGCGCGCAGTGATAGAGCGGCAAGGCGTGCAACGCCAGATCGTCGGTGGCAATGCTGGCGTCGACCACGCAGCTCACGTACTGCCAGATCAGCGCGTCGTGGGTGAGCATGGCGCCCTTCGGCAGCGCTTCGGTGCCGCTGGTGTAGACGAACTGCGCCAGATCGCCGCCGGAAAGGTCCACCTGCGGCGGCTCGGCCGAATTGGAGAGAAGCTCGTCGAAGGCGATCATGCCGGGCGCCGGAGCGGTTTTTTCCTCCGACGGCAGCCAGACGAACTCGCGCACTTTGGTGCCGAGCGCGGCGGCGGCGCGGGCGACTTCGGCGAGGCCGGAGTCGGTGGCGAGCATCTCGGCGCCCGCGTGCTTGAGGATGAAGGCGGCCTCCTCCGCTTTCAGCATGAAGTTGATCGGCACCAGCACGGCGCCGAGCCGCGCCAAAGCAAAGCGTAAGCCCGCGAAAGCATGGCTGTTACGCGCCAGTATGGCGACCCGCGCACCTTTGCCGATGCCGCGGGCGGCAAGGCCCGCCGCCAGGCGATCGCACAACGTATCGAATTCCGCGTAGCTCCAGGCGGTGTCGCCGCAGATGATGGCGGTCTTGTCGGGAAAGCGCTTGGCGCTCCTGTGCAGCAGATCCCCCAGCGTCTGGCGGCGAAGCGCGGCGTCCATGTGATTCCTCCGCAGTGTTTTTATGCCGTGGATTATGCCGAAGATTATGCCGAAGCGCCGGCCGATTGCCATGGCCGCGCATAGCCGTTCGAAGAACGGCGTCGCTTCGCTCGCCTATGTCGCGACCTTTGTCACATTTCCATTGACATGATGTCCCCGGTTCAGTTATATCTCGATTCGAATCTCGCTCAGTGAAGGACGCCTTCGGCCGAGGGTACTCCCGAAAGCGGAGCGAGTGCGGTGCCCGCGGGCGGGAGGATACGGCCCGTTCCCGGGCGGCTTGGGCATCATGCTGCCGGCACTATGGACCGGCGCGTGAGGTGCTTCACTGGACTGGGACAGGCGCGGCGCGGGTAACGCCCGTGGAGCGTCGTGCGCTCCTCGCCCGGAAGGGCGATCAAAGGATCGTACGCTCCGGCCGCGTCCCAGGAAGCATGGCCTGACGCCGAGCCTTGGGGACGAAAGTCCCTCTGGCGAGAGCCGCGAGTGGAACGCCGGCACGCGAGCTGCTTCCTAAGAGGGACGCAGAGCCGCACCGCTGGGTGCGGAGGATAAGGATCAGCGTCTACCGGCGTTCCGCTTCCTTTCTGCTTTTCCAGCAGCGAAAGGAAGAAGCCAAAGTCTCCCGAGCGACGCGAAAGCGACATGCGAGGGGCGAAAAAATTTGCCAACCTGCAGCGCCGACAAAAAATCGCGCCGCGGGAACGAATTTTTGTTTCGTCATTGCGAGGAGCCAACGGGTCCGGCCCGAAGTGGCCGGCCCGATGACAGGCTCCGCGACGAAGCAATCCAGGGTAACTTTTACGTAAGTCTGGATTGCTTTGCTCCGCTCGCAATGACGATGGTGCGGTCCGCGGACGACTTGGCGTAATCGTCCTGTCGCAATTGTTACATTGAACCCGGCGATGTTGGATTTGCAGGGAGACTGCCATTTGCAGCGACACTGCTGCCAGGGAGAGAACCAATGAATAGCCACGAAATCCGTGAGCATCATGAGCAGGCTGCGCATCACCACGAGGAAGCAGCCAAGCACCATCGCGAGGCCGCGAAGCACCACGAAGCCGGCGATCACGAAAAAGCGGCGCACCACTCCAAGGTGGCCCACGGCCATTCCTTGCATGCCACCGAACACCACGAGCACGCGTCGAAAAAGCACGCCGATCAGCACAGCTGACGATCGCGCAATTTTATCGTGCGCAGATAAGGGTGGACGAGACCTATCGGATCATCTACCCGCCGAAGGCGTCGAACGCTTCGGCGAGCCGGCGCAGCACGACCGCCGGATCGGTGGCGGTGAGAACGCGGCCGCGCTGCGCTTTGACGAGATGCGCCGGCGCGCCCGCACTGGCGGCGGCGGCATCGAGCGCCCAGCCGAGATGCTTGCGCGCATGGCGCAGCCCGATCGCGAGGCCGTAATGCGCGAGCATCTCACCGTAGAGCGCGCTGACGAGCGCCAGCTGTTCGCCGAGCGGCGGCGGCGTCTCGCGGCGGCCGGTTTTCAGATAGCGCGCGAGCTGGCCGGGAAACCACGGCCGGCCCTGGGCGCCGCGGCCGATCATCACGGCGTCAGCCTGCGACGCCGTCAGCGCCGCGTCGGCGTCGTCGAAACTTTCGATATCGCCGTTGACGACGACGGGGATCGCCACCGCCTCCTTGACGGCGCGCACCGCCGCCCAGTCGGCGCGGCCCTTGTAGAACTGGCAGCGGGTGCGGCCGTGCACGGTGACGAGACGCACGCCAGCCTGTTCGGCGCGCCGCGCCAGCGCCGGCGCGTTGCGGCTGCGGTCGTCCCAGCCGAGCCGCATTTTCAGCGTCACCGGCACGTCGACGGCCCGCACCACCGCCTCGATCAAAGTCAGCGCATGATCGAGGTCGCGCATCAGCGCCGAGCCGGACTCGCCGTTGGTGACGTGCTTAGCCGGGCAGCCCATGTTGACGTCGACGATGGCGGCGCCGGCGCCCTCGGCAATGCGCGCCCCTTCGGCCATCCAGCGCGCTTCGCAGCCGGCAAGCTGGACGACATGCAGGCCGGCGCCGTGGTCTTCGAGGCGCCGCCGGGCGATGCGTTTGCCCGCAGCGAGCGCGGCGCAGGCCGTCATTTCCGAGATGACGAGCCCCGCCCCCTGCCCGCCAGGCGCCGGAACGGCGCGTCGGTAACCCCGGACATCGGAGCCAAAAAAACGGGATTGGGCAGCGGGATCGGGCCGATGGCGATGTTTTGCAAGTGCACGGGCGTCTTCTATTGGGCGCGCGCGCGTTCGTCGAGTCGTCCGGCCCTGGTCAAGCATCCGGAGTTCAACGACCTGCTGGCGTAGGAGATCACAGCCGCATGACCGGACGCTTGTCCTTGCCAGGCTTCTCGCTCGGCACCTTCACCAGCGCCTCGCCGTCCAGGACCACCTCGCCGTCGACCTCGCAGAGGCAGGACAGCCGGGCGCGGGATTTCTCCGGCATCAGCGCGGCCACGGTGACGGTGACGACGACCGTATCGCCGATCTTGACCGGGGCGCGGAAATTCAGGGTCTGCGAGATATAGACCGCGCCGGGGCCGGGCAGCCGCGTGCCGAGCACCGCCGAGATCAGGCTCGCCGTGTAGAGCCCATGCGCGATACGGGTACGGAACGAGGTTTTCGCCGCAAAATGCTCCGACAGGTGGATCGGATTGCGATCGCCGGTGAGCTGGGCGAAGCCGACCACGTCGGACGAGGACACGGTTTTTTTCAACCGCTCGGTCATGCCGACCGAGAGGTCTTCGAAAAACAGCGTGCGCAGCGGCGGCAGAGTCATAGGCGCATTGGACCCTGCGCGATGGCGCCTGGCAAGCTGGACATTAGGTTCAGGATTGGCCAAGGAGCGCGTTTGAACGCAGGCTGGAGCACATCTCGGAGCAGCCATGATCGATCTCACCCGTGTCACAGCCGGTCTCACCGGTTCCGCCCAGCTTGTTGTCGGGCCCGAACACACGGCGCCTTTTGTCGGCTCCGGGCGTATCGCCGTGCTGGCGACGCCAGTGATGATCAATGTCATCGAGGCGGCCGCGCTCGAGGCGATCGAACATCTGCTGCCGACCGGCCATCAGAGCCTCGGCATCCACCTCGATGTCAGCCACGTCGCGGCAACGCCGGTGGGCTTGCAGATCACGGCGACCGCGGAGGTTTTACGCGTGCAAGGCCGCACCGTCACCTTCCGCGTCGAAGCCCGCGACCCGTTCGAGGCGATCGGCGGCGGCACCCACGAGCGTGTCGTCGTCAGCGTCGCCCGCTTCGACGAACGCGTGCAGCGCAAGGTGCGCGGCGATGGCTGACGGCTTGCAGACCAGGAAACGTTATCGCCGCGAGCGGCCGAGAAACCAGCCGATCAGAAACAGGACGATGGCAACGACAGCGGCGATGGCGGCCCGCTTGATATGAATATGATCCGAGCCGGGCATGTAACCTGGCATGAATGTCGGCAACGAGCCGGCCGGCATGGCGAAATACATCACGGCGGCGATAACGCAAAGAATGGCGAGAAGATAGGCGAGCATTCTCATTGCTTATTTTCCTTGGAGAGAATCGCGTTCCGCCGCAAGTGGGCGAGGTAGTTGATGTCATTGCTTCGGCGGCGGTGGGGTGGCTGCTTCGGGTCCGCGGGGATCGTCTTTGTTGGACATGCATTTTTTCATAAAGGCATTGCGCGCCGGGCCCTGCAGCTTCTGGTCGTCAGCGCCGAACTTGCAAGTCGCCATTTTGTCCTTCGGCGTGACCGCAAAGGACGGCGCGCTCGGCAGCATCACAGCCAGCAGTGTGGCAACTACGGCGTAGCGAAGCATGGCAAGACCCCCTCGTGCAAGGCAGCCATCCTAGCATCGATCGGCTGCGGCGTGCAGGCCATTCGGTCCCATCACTGCGGGCAGCGATAGAGCACCGAGCGGTAGTTCTGGTCGCGGTCGAGGAACTTGATGGTATTATCGGCCTGGATCGTGAAAGTCACGTCGCCCATCAGCGGCCCGGCCGGAAACTTGCATTCGACGTGCGCATTAATGCTTTTGCCGTTGCGCTTGGTATCCAGGAACGTGCAGACGCCGACCTTGGAATCGATCTGCTGGGCGGAGATTTTCACCTGCAGCTCGGCGGGGTCGCTGCCGTCGCCCTTGCACGGGACATTCTGCGTGTAGTTTCCAGTGAGCGGAAAATCGTCTCCCGCCGGAGCTGCAGCAGCGCTCGCGGTCAGGGCAAGACCGACGCAGCAGATAAGTGGATGGATGACCCTCACTTTGCTCCCCTGACTTTTTGCCGCGTGACCCCCCGCGCCGACTCTAGCCAAACTCGCGCAGTGAGCCAATCCGGCCGGCGGAATTTCCCGGCACTGTGTCCTGCCGACCACTGGCGCCGTCGAGCGCGGCCTTCGCCCGCAGAAAGTTCCCCGCCGCAATCGGGGCGCAGCTCAGGCGACCCAAGCGCGCACGAAAAAGCGGCGCCGGATTGCGGCGCCGCCCCGTCGTCTGATATCGCGCTGCGCTCAGTGCGCGGTGAGCCCGGAGGACTCCTCCTCCACAACCGCCTCGGGAACATCGACGGGCTTCGCCGCGGTTTCCTCCCAGGTGATCGGCTCCGGCT
>JBEKJZ010000093.1:0-17599 GCA_050010955.1 Xanthobacteraceae bacterium
TCTACTGAGCGTTACGCCGCCGGCGCCGCGCGGCGCAGCAGGCCGCGCTGCGGGTCGTAGCCGATCACCGCCAGCAGAAAGAAAACGATCGCCGCGGCGCTGACCACCAGCGCCGCCACCGGCTGGAGTTCGCCGTAGAGCGCAAAGCGGATCAATTCCACCGCGTGGGTGAAGGGGTTGGCGAGCGAGACGTCATACAGAAGCTCGGAGCCGCCCTCGCGCAGTCGCCACAGCGGATAGAGTGCCGAGGAAAAGAAGAACATCGGAAACATCACGAAATTCATGGCGCCGGCGAAGTTCTCCACCTGGCGGATATAAACCGACAGGAACAGCCACAATGCGCCGAGCATGAGGCTGGAGATGATGAGCGCCGGTAGTGCGGCGAGCCAGTCGATCGGATCGAAGGTGACGTCGAAGGCAATACAGACGGCGAGAAAAACGTAGCAGGTGATCACCGACAGCGCGGTCCCGGCGAGGAGTTTGCACGCGAGCAGCACCCAGCGCGGCAGCGGCGCGGTGAGCAGGAGTCGCATCACGCCCATCTCGCGGTCGTAAACCATCGACAGCGACGACTGCATGGCGTGGAACAGAAGGATCATGCCGAGCAGGCCGGGCACGATATAGACCTGATAGGTGATGTAGGTCTTGTAGGGCGGAATGATCGAGACGCCGAATACGTTGTAGAAGCCGGCGGCGAACACGGCGAGCCAGATCAGCGGCCGCACCAGCGCGGCAAGAAGCCGGCCGCGCTGCTGCACGAATTTCGCCATGTCGCGCATCATGACGGCGCGCAGCGCGCGCAGGATGTGGCTTATCTGCATCGGGGAGGGCCCTCTACGTGACTCATTTATCCAAATGGCACGGCGATTCCGGCTCGTCATCGCCGAGCGTATCAAGTTCGTTGGTCTGGTGGAGAAACCCCTCGATCGGGGGTTCGGCGACAACTTCATAAGGCGCCGCCAGCAGGATCCCCTGCCGCACCTGATGGTCCCAGCGCCGCACGCTCAGCGCGAGACCTTTATCGCCGTCGAAGCTGCCGTCGCCGAGGATGAAGGCCCGTTGTTTGGCGAAGCCGGCGGAGCGCGTGCGCAGCGCCGATTGCACGACCATCTTGACCGCGAGCCGGGCGGCCCAGTCGGGCCCGGTCATGTGCCGGCCGCCCGACTTTTTCTCGAAGCGCGAATTCACCTGCGGCGCGCCGTAGCGCTCCCAGGTCCAATGCCAGGCGACCGGCTCGAGATCGATGCTGCCCATCACCGGACGCGGCCGCGCGAGCTGATAGGGCACCGTGCGGGCGAAATCGAAGGCATCGTCGGCGACGAACGCGATGTCGAAATCCCGGTTGATGGCGCTGAGCAGCGTCGGATCGTTCTGCTCGCGCTCGCGCGGGTCGGTGCCGGGCTTGAAATGCTGGTGGGCGACGATGCGGGCGCCGAATTTTTGCGCCGAATGCGCGAATGCCGTCGTCATCGCGGCGTCGGCCGGTGACGGGCCTTCGAGCACCAAGAGGTCGCGCCATTTGCGCGACACGGCGAACTGGACGAGGCCGTCCATCAGCTGGGCGCGGCTCGGATAGACATGAACAAACTCAGGCGCGCACAGGTCGCGGCGCAAGGAGTCGTCCGGCTCGGAAACATTGAAGATGAGCGTATCGCGGCCGCGGATCGCGGCGGCGAGCGGCTTGAAGGCGTCCGCCGGGGCATCGAGCAGGAAGAAGTGCGTGCCGGCCTCGAGCGCCGCGAGCACCGCCGGCGCCACGTCAGCCGGAGATTTTGCCGTGATGCGATCGAGGGCAAAATCCATCGGCAGCACGCGGGCGAACGCCGCCGCCTCGTCGACGCCGACTTCGGCGCCGGTCAACGGATGTTCGCGGCTCTTGAGGATGATGCGTTCGTAGGCGCGGAGCGGCTCGTAGCGCGCATCGTTTTCGATCTCGACGAAACCGATTTTGACCTGCTGTCGCGGCGGGGGAGGCGAGGGGCTCTGGGCTCCGGCGCTTGCGATCGCGCCAGCAAATAACACCGAAAATACCAGCGTCGAACTGCGCAACTTAGTCATCGACCACGATCCCGTAGGGGACGCGGCCGACCGGCACCGAGATCTTCGCCTTGCGGCTAGCGGTGTCGATGATGGTGATGTCGTCACCTTGGCCGTTGGCGACGTAAAGCGTCTTCTCGTCGCGGGAGAGCGTGAGACCCCACGCCCTCTTGCCGACCAGGATGTAGGCCAGAACCTTGCGCGCCGGCACATCGACGACGGCGACGCGGGCGGCGTGGCCGAGCGTGACGTAAGCCGTCTTGCCGTCTTTGGTCATGGTGAGACCGACCGGTGTCACGTCGGCTTTGCGCATGCCCGGCGGCAAAAATGGGATATTGCCGATGACGACAAATCTGGCGCGGTCGATGATGACGACTTCGCCCGAGAGTTCCGCCGTCGCCCACAGCTCCTTGCCGTCGGGTGTCGCCGCCAGCCGGCGCGGACGCAAGCCGGCGACCACGTCGCGGGTGACGGCGCCGGTGTCGGCGTCGACCGCGTGCACCATATCGCCGGCTTCCGACGTGACGTAAACGGTCTTGCCGTCCTCGCTGACCAGCACGCCCTCCGGCTCGGCGCCGGTCGGGACTTCCTTGACGATCGCGTCCCGATCCATGTCGATGACGGCGAGCGACGAGCCTTCTTCGTCGGAGACGTAGAGGCGCCGCCGTTTCTCGTCCATGGCGAACGCTTCCGGGCTTGGCCCGGTCTTCAGCTTGCCGATAATCTTCAGCGTCGCCACGTCGAGAATGTCGATCACGTCGTCGTCGCCGCAGGCGATGTAGAGCGTGCCGTGATCGGCGTCAAAATGCATATCGCGCGGCCGGTGCGAGACCTTGATATCCTTGACCACCTTGTAGGTCTTGGGGTCGATGACGATGATGTTGTTGGTTTTCTCGTTGCTGACGAAGATCAGGCCGGTATCCTTGGCAGCGGCCGGAGCGAACGCCAGCACCGAGAGCAGCGCGAAAACCAATCTGCGCATTACAGAACCTTCATTGCGTCGCGCCCAACCTACGTCTTAATAAGGACAGTGGGCAAGGCAAGAGCTGGGGAACGAATGGCGACCGATAACCGCGCGCCGGCGCTGCTGCTCGATAACGTCGTTAAGACCTACGGGCCGATTCGCGCGGTGGACGGCGTCAGCCTGACGGCGTTCGCCGGCGAGTTCATCGCGCTGCTCGGCCCGAACGGTGCCGGCAAGACCACGCTGTTTCAGCTGCTGTCCGGGCTGTTCGTGCCCGATTCCGGCCGCATCGAGGTCATGGGACACGACATGCGGCGCGATCCGGTGCCGGCTTTGGCGATGCTCGGCATCGTGTTTCAGCAACCCACCCTCGACCTCGAGCTCTCGGTGACCGGCAATCTGTTGTTCCACGCGGGGCTGCACGGCATTCCGCGCGCGGTCGCCAAGGCGCGCATCGAAAAGGAGCTGGCGCGGCTCGGCCTTGCCGAACGCGCGCACGATAAGGCCGCGCAATTGAGCGGCGGCAACCGCCGCCGCCTGGAGCTCGCCCGCGCGCTGCTGCACGAGCCGAGCGTTCTCTTGATGGACGAAGCCACCGTCGGTCTCGACCCCGGCAGCCGCAGCGAACTCCTCAAGCTCATCATCGGCCTGCGCGCCGAACGCGGCGTCGCCGTGCTGTGGGCGACGCATTTGTGCGACGAGGTGCCCAACGCCGATCGCGTCGTCGTGCTCGATCACGGCAAGGTCTTGGCCGACACGACGCCGGCTGCGCTTGTGGCGAGCGCCGGTGCCGCGACGATCGAGCAGGCTTTTTTGGCGATGACCGGCGGCGCCGACGCGGCGGCGAACGGCGGTCAATGATTTACTCCGGCGGCGTGCCGTTGACGGCCAACACCTCGCCGGCCAGATACAGCGAGCCGGTGATGAGGACGCGCGGCGCCGGCTCGAAGTCGAGCTTGCCGGCGATATCGAGCGCGCGCTCGACATCGTCGCAGCTTATCGCCGGAATGCCGACGTCGCGCGCAATATCGGCCAAGGCGGCGGCGGGCAGCGCCTTGTCCTGATGGATCGGCACCGCGATGACGCGGCAGGCCAGACCGGAGAAGTTGCGCAGAAAGCCTTCGCTGTCCTTGGTCGACATCATGCCGACAATGAGCACGAGCGGCCGCGACACGCGCTCCTCGAGATCGGCCAGCGCCGCGGCGATGGCGCGGCCGCCGTCGGCATTATGGCCGCCGTCGAGCCAAAGTTCGCTCTCCGGCGCCAGCCGGACCGCGAGCCGCCCCTGCGACAGCCGCTGCATGCGCGCCGGCCAGTCGACGCGGAGCATGCCGGCCTCGAAGGCCGCGGCGGGCAGTTTCAGGTCGCTCACGCGCAGCGCCGCGATCGCCGTGCCGGCGTTCTCGAACTGGTGGCGCCCGTAAAGTTTCGGCGCCGGCAGATCGAGCAGCCCATCGGCGTCCTGATAGACCAGGCGCCCGCGCTCTTCGGTCGCCGTCCAGTCCTGCCCGGCAATGCTGAGCGGCGCCCGCACCCGCGCAGCCTGCCGCTCGATGACCGCCAGCGCCTCGTGCGTCTGGCTCGAAACCACCGCCGGCACGCCGCGCTTGAGAATGCCGGCTTTCTCGGTGGCGATTTTTTCCAGCGTATCGCCGAGGAAGTCATGATGATCCATCGACAGGCGGGTAATCACGCTCGCCAGCGGACGTTCGATGACGTTGGTGGCGTCGAGCCGGCCGCCGAGACCGACTTCGAGGAGAACAATATCGGCCGGATGCCGCGCGAACAGCAGAAACGCCGCGGCCGTCTCCATTTCGAACACCGTGATCGGCGCGTCGCCGTTCTCGGCTTCGCAGTCTGTCAGCGCAGCGGCGAGCGCGTCGTCGTCGACAAACTTGCCGCCGCCCGCTTGTCCGATGCGGAAGCGCTCGTTGAGGCGAATCAGATTGGGTGAGGTATAGACATGCACGCGCTTTTGCGCCGCCTCGAGGATGGCGCGCACGAAGGCGATGGTCGAACCTTTGCCGTTGGTGCCGGCGACATGAATCAGCGGCGGCAGCTGCCGCTCGGGATGGCCGAGCGCCGCCAGGAGCCGCTCGATGCGATCGAGCGAGAGGTCGATCCGCTTCGGATGCAGCGCCAGCAACCGCGCATGAATTGCGCCGACCGAGATGGCGCCGGAACGCGGCGTGGTCACGCCAGAGCCGGCAGGCTGTAGTGCGCTTTCGCGGCGCCCGCCGGCGCCTTGGTCAACAGCCGGCAAAGGCGGGCGATGGTCGCGCGCAAATCGCGGCGGTGCACCACCATGTCGACCATGCCGTGGGCCAAAAGGTATTCCGCCTTCTGAAAGCCGTCCGGCAGCTTCTCGCGGATGGTCTGCTCGATGACGCGGGGGCCGGCGAAGCCGATCAGCGCGCCGGGCTCGGCGATATGTACGTCGCCGAGCATCGCATAAGAGGCGGTGACGCCGCCCGTGGTGGGATTGGTGAGAACGACGATATAGGGCTTGGGCGCCTCGTGCAGCTTCTGCACGGCGATCGTGGTTCGCGGCATCTGCATCAAGGAGAGGATGCCCTCCTGCATGCGGGCGCCGCCCGAGGCGGCAAACAGCACGAACGGGCAGGCTTTTTCCGCCGCGGTCTCGAGGCCCTTGATCACCGCCTCGCCGGCGGCCATGCCGAGCGAGCCGCCCATGAAATCGAAATCCTGCACGCCGACGACCACGGCGAACTCGTCGAGCTTGCCGTAGCCGAGCTTAACCGCATCCTTGAGGCCGGTCTTGCTGCGTGCATCCTTGAGACGATCGAGGTAACGGCGTTCGTCGCGGAATTTCAGCGGATCGGGCGACACCTCCGGCACGGCGATATCGAACCACGTCTCGTTGTCGAATATCGATTTGAGGCGCGCCGCGGCGCTCATCCGCATGTGATAGTTGGACCCGGGGATGACGAACTGGTTCGCTTCGACATCCTTGTAGAACACGAGCTGGCCGGTCTCCGGACACTTGATCCAGAGGTTCTCCGGCACCTCGCGGCGCAGGATGCTGCGGATTTTCGGCCGCACGACGTTGGAGATCCAGTTCATTTGCTTTCAGACTCGGAAACTCGTGATCTGCTGGGATATTCGGCTTCTATATCGCATTTTTACGGCGTCCCGCTACACTATACCCGTCTCTCGCATTTCCTTCGCCGCCGTCTGGAACGAGCGGCAGAGTTTGGTATTCTACTGAGATACTTCGTTCATAGATGTGGGGCGCCGATGAGGCCGTCCCAAGTGGTGAGTTGGAATCAAGCGTTGGGTTGAAAAATGCGTTCAGGGCATTTGTTACTTGTGGGACTGCTCGTGGTGGGGCTCGCCGGCTGCGGCCAAGGCCCGAAGGGCGATCCGGGTCCCACCGGACCGTCCGGTCCGAAAGGCGATGCCGGTCCTGCGGGTCCGTCCGGTCCGGTCGGGCCTCCCGGTCCGCAGGGGCCGCGGGGTGAACAAGGCCCGCCCAGTCCCAGCATTCGCGTGATACGGTTGAACTGCCTCAGCGGAGACTGCGCGGCTTCCTGTCGGGGAGATGAGGTTCTTGTCAGCGCCTATTGCGGGCCGGCGCGCAACCCGGCCACGTTCCTTGGCGAACGGCAGGTGTCCTGCGGCGTCGAGGCCAACGTGGCCAATGCACCGCTGGTCGCGGTATGCGTCATGGCGCCGCCATAAGGCAATCGGCTCGACGGCGCGCGCCGACATCTGCACACCGCATGAGGACTGCCATGCCGCAGGATGATCTCCCCGAACTGTCAATCTCCGAACAGAAGCTTTGCTTCATCATCGCCAAGGCGCGCGAGTTCGACGTCAAGGACGTCGTGACCGATCCCGACGATGCATCCAACGCGACCGACGACGCGATGCTGTCGGTTCTGGAGGATCATAAGGACGATCCGGTGGTGCAGGAGCTGACCGCCGTCATCTTTGCCATGAGCGAGGACGAACAGATCGACCTCGTGGCGCTCACTTGGCTCGGCCGCGGCGACGGCACCATCGAGGACTGGAGCGAATTGCGCGCCGAAGCCGCGCGTGCCCACAACCGGCGTACCGCTGCCTACCTGTTGGGGATACCGCTATTGTCCGATTATCTTGAGGAAGCCATCTCTCAATTCGGCATTTCCTGCAACGAGGAATAGTGACGCCGGCTCGTAGCCCCGATTGAGCGTCAGCGCGTCACCAGCGCTACCCCGGCCGCGACGAGTAGAGCCGCGGCCGCTTTCTGCGCCAATTCGCCCGACGACAACGTCTCCCTCGCCAACCGCGGGAACACAACGCTGAGCCCGACGCCGAAAGCAAAGACGAACAATGTGGTCGTGCTGCCGATGGCCTGCACGATGCTCAGCGGCGCGAACAGCAGGGCATAGCGGAATCCCAGTAAGCCGGCGAGATTGATGAGTTCGTTCGATCCGCCGACGGCGAGGAAAGCGGCCGCATTCGCGTGCAATACGGCGAGCAGTTGCCGCCGGTAGGAGCCGATCATCAATAACGCGACGCCGAAGACCGCTTGGCCGACGAACAGCCAGAATGTGGTCGTCCAGAAATCAACCCGGATCGCGAAAAACTTGAAGATCAAGCCGCCGAGCGCGAGCGCAAATCCGCAGGCGAGCATCAACAGGGCCAGCCGCAGCTTGAAGCCGCGGACGTTCCGCTCGAAGCGAACCGAAACGATCAGCGTACCGGCCACGATCATGGCGCCGCCAGTCATTTGCCGGACCGACAACGTCTCGCCGAGGAAAAGGTAGGCCAGCACGTAGCCGAAAAGCGGCGCGGCCTGGAAGAACGGCGACACCACCGAGGCTTCCTCGGACTGCAACGCCCACAAATAAAACAGCAGCGCCCCCATGTAGAGGATGCCAGCAAGCATGATGAGCGCGATACTGCCGGCGTCGGGGCCGGCGATATCGGGGTCGTAGAAGGCGATGAACGGCAGCAGCAACACGCCGAGAAAGGCGGTGAACAGCAGCAGCACCGCGACGTCGCTGTGCCTGAAATATTGCTCGACGAGATACTTGTCCAAATGGGTGGAAATGGCCCACAGGACCGGGCCGGAAAGCGCAAAGACCAGCCAGGACATCGTAACCTGTTCCTGTTGAGGCCAGCATGGAAGGGTTTCGAAGTACCCAGTGACTTTGCCGCCGAAGGAACTTCAAAAACCGCCTCTCACGCATGAAATGCGGGTCTTCCCCCCCGCATTGTCGCCGCCTATATCAAACTTGTGGCACGACGCAATTCTGCCTTGCTCGCCGATAGAGTACGCGCGGCGCCGTAGGGAATCCTCGGCGTTAATCCTATCGGTAAGCCGGGGGTAACAAGTCTGGCGTATTATCGTATGCAGCAAGGTGCCGGCGAAGCCGACACCGTCCAGTGAGAGCGGATTGGGAATGAAAAGGCTTTTGGCCGGATGCCTTGTGGCGGGTGCGCTCGTCGGCGCGCAATGCGCTGCCGCGGCCGACCTTTCGCTCGCCCCGCTCTATAAGGCGCCGCCCCCGGAGTTGACGCAGGCTTATAACTGGACCGGCTTTTATTTCGGCGCCAATGGCGGCGGCGGCTGGGGCCATTCCTGGTGGAGCGCAAACGCTACCGGAATCGATCTTTCCGGCGGACTCGTCGGCGGCACCGCCGGCTACAACTGGCAGGCGGGCAAGGTGGTTTTCGGCCTCGAGGGCGATCTCGACTGGTCCGGTTTGAGCGGCACGCATGCCACGACCGGATGCCCGCTGGGCTGCAGCACGAGCGACAGCTGGCTTTCGACCGTCCGCGGCCGCCTCGGCTATTCGTTCGATCGGTTTATGCCTTATGTCACCGGCGGCCTTGCCGTTGGCGACATCCGCGCCGCGACGCCCGGCTTCGCCGGCGGCGACACCACCAATGCCGGCTGGACCGTCGGCGGCGGCCTCGAAGTCGCGCTGCCGGGCAACTGGAGCGCCAAGGCGGAATATCTCCGCGTCGATCTCGGCAAATTCAACTGCACCGGCTGCAGTGCTTTGCCGACCGACAACGTCTCGATGCAGGAGAACGTGTTTCGCGCCGGCCTGAACTATCGTTTCGGCTGGGGCAAATAAGCTCCGTTCTCCAGCGCGTCATTTCTCATTTCCGAGAAACGAGCCGCCTACGCTCGCTTCGCGGGCGACTCCGAGTTTTGAGTCCCCGGAGCGCGTCGCGCGCACGCTGAAACGACGCTTCTCCCGCATGGTTATTTTTTCCTGCCGCGGCAATGCGTCGAATTTTACGTAATACCGCAATTGGACCGCAGCAATGAGGTGGTAGTACGCGTGTACCTGCTGGCGTGGGGGACGCAGTGCCGACCGTCGTTAGTTCCCATTTCTTCATCGACCTGCCGACACTGTTCGCAGTGACGGTCTTTGTCTCGGCGACCGGTGGTCTGTTGCTCCTGCTCGCCTGGATGCAGAACCGCAACACGCCGGCGCTGGGTCTCTGGGGCATCGGCTACCTGTTCGGCGCTGCAGCGGCGGCTTTCCTCGCGTCGCCCGGGTTCATTCCCAATTCATGGTCGGTCTGCGCCGCCAACGCGCTGTTGTGCGGCGCCTACGGCATGATGTGGGGCGGCGCCAGAAGCTTCGAAGGCCGGCGCGTCCATATCGCGTTGCTGGCGGCGGGCGCGACGATCTGGGTCGCGGCCTTTCAGTTTGAGGGCTTCGCTGTATCGCTGCAAGCGCGCGTGAGCCTGGTGTCGGCTATTAGCGCGACCTATGCGCTGCTGGCCGCGTGCGAGCTTTGGTATGCGCGCGACCGCGAGCTGATCTCGCGCTGGCCGACATTGGCGCTGGTCGTCGCGCATGCCGGCTTTCTGTTGGCGCGCATTCCGTTCGCGTCCGCGCTGACATTTTCA
Source organism: Xanthobacteraceae bacterium (assembly GCA_050010955.1). GTDB lineage: Bacteria > Pseudomonadota > Alphaproteobacteria > Rhizobiales > Xanthobacteraceae > BOG-931. The sequence goes on from JBEKJZ010000093.1 coordinate 9,882, forward strand.
GTTGCCAGCGGTCAGCCGCATGGCGCCGTCGTTTACGTGATGGCTTTTGAGGCGCTGTTCGCCACCTTCTGCCTGCCGTTCCTGCGCGTCGCCATGTCCAAGGAACGGGCGGAGTTGGCGCAGCGCAAAGCGGCGCTCACCGATTCCTTGACCGGGATCGCCAACCGCCGCGCGTTCTTCGATCTCGGCGGCCCGCTGCTCGAATGGGCGGTCGCCGACCGCCGGCCCGCGGCGCTGCTGCTGTTCGATCTCGATCGCTTCAAGGAGGTCAACGACACGGCCGGCCATCAAGCGGGCGATCGCGTGCTCAAGGCGTTTTGCGAGCTGGTTGCGGCGTCGATGCGGCCGGGCGATCTGTTTGGGAGGCTCGGCGGCGAAGAATTTGCCTGTCTGGTGGAGAATGCGACCATGGCGCAGGCACTGCACACCGCGGAACGGTTGCGCCGCGAGTTCGAGGCGATGCGCTTTCCCGGTCTCGAGGGCAACGCCACCGTCAGCATCGGCGTGGCGATGGCGAGCGAAGCCGGCCGCAGTTTGCCGGCGCTGCTGGCGATCGCCGACCGGGCGCTGTACCGCGCCAAGGCCGACGGGCGTAACCGCGTCGCGCCAGCGCCGCTGGTCCTGGTCGACATCAACGCCGGCGAAACAGGGCGCCGGACGAAGGAAAGACCAACCGCGGTCGCGGCGCCCGCGGCCCGGTAGAACACGTCAAGCGCCCCAGCGAGGGTGGGGGTTATTTTTTGGATGGGTCGGACCCGGATACAGCGCACTGCCTGGAACGCACCGATGCGGTGAATGCTCCGGTCTATACAGAATGTCGAAATCCTTAGCGTGCGATTTGGCGGCTTCCGATAGCGCTTAAGCGGCCGGCGCCACTATTCCGCGGCGATATCATCAACTGCGCAGTTGCCATCAAAAGATCGCTCGGCGCTCCGCCAAAAGCCTCTAGAACAACCCTTCAGCCAAGCGTATCGGCGTCCGCTCATCAAAACTTGAGATCTTGGAGCAGAGATTTCTTCGCAGTGGACTCATTGCCTTCCGGCCTTATCGAGGGAGCACAACGGCGGCTGGCCGAAGTGTTCCACAACCGCCCGATCAGCAGTGAATGGTAAGTGGCGTCTCTCCGTTCGGATTTTGACGGCTGTCGACGTCGGTCTAGGCGGCGTGGAGAAAGAGTCCTGGGGCGAGGTGTAGCTGTTGGCCCGATCGCGGACAGCATCGACACGTTCAGGCCAGCGCCGGTAACAAGGCTGCCGCAAGTGGGGCAGCTTCCGCACTCTGTTCAGTTGTACGCTTGACCCCTCACTTCAAGTCAAGCCACGCTACTGTGCGACGACTCCTCCCTGAGCCTTATGACTCTTGCCGTTCGACGCTCGCAAGAGTTTCCGTAGCGCTTCCTTGACCTCATCTTCCAGATGATCGTTGTCTACCGAGCCGGATACGAGCTCGCGGCGTTGCGCCACGGGGGTTGGTATTGTGCGTTCGCTTGGGATGCTGGTAGTCCAGACTACCTCCCGCCGATCGGGGTCGACCGTACGCCGTCGCCCAATCGTCATTCTCACAATCAGGCGCGCGATTATTCCGGCGAGTATCAATCCGATGGCTAAGGCCAAAAGCATGTCAACAGGCATCTGGCCGTGAGAAACTGCCGTCTCAATTGGCTTGGCGACCTGCCTATCCTTTCCAGCGTCAGTCCCAGCGTCTTTGTCAGAATTTGCGGGCGTTCCGGGCACCTCTTGCGCCTGGTTCGCTCTCTCCTCTGGGGTATTTTCCGCGGTGGCGCCATGCGTAGCGGCGCCTGCCGGTAATGGAGGGTTAGGCCACGCCACTTTGTCGGCTCTGGTCGGTGATGGAGGATCGGGCCACGTCACTCCGCCGGCACTAGCAGACGAGGGAGTGTCAGGCCACGCCACTCTGCTGGCATTAGCAGATGACGGAGGGTCAGGCCACGCCACTTTGTCGGCTCCGGCTTGGCCGCTTGCCTGAGCACCATGTTGGATACTCCCTTTCGTTGGCCTGTCGGCCGACGCGTCCAGCGGTACCTGACCCGGTCGAAGTTCGAGGGGTTCTGGTCCTGATTGATCGGGCGCGATAATTGCCGTTACCGCCGCTGGCCTTTTGGCGGTGACGCCCGTTTCAGGCTTTTCTTGCGCCGCCTGTTTTTGAATTGCTTGACCTTCTGTCCGCAAATACCAGCACTTTCTTTGTTTGACTGGGTCCGTGCGGTAGTACCAATGGCTACCCAGTGGGGTCGGCGCATTCGGCGCGGTGAGGCAATTCTCTTCTGCGCGCGCGGAATCGGCACCCAGGTTCCCCTCCCCGAGCGTCACGAGCGACACGGCGACCACGAGAATTAATCGGGCTTTTGTGGTCATGCGGCCCCCATTACCCAATGACCAACCAAATTAGGCTTCAATGCGTCGCAAATCTGACGTTTCCTGCGCCTGATTGCGATCATATTGCGATGGCGCAGACTTCCGCTGGAACTCCCACGCATCGCGGGATCGGGCGTCTACCCGCCGCCGGCTGGTAAAAATCCTACGCTTGAGTCCGCCGGTAATGCTCATCCTGAGCTCGGTTCTATGATGATGCGAGGGTTACCACGCGCCGCAGGGTTCCCGCTAATGGCAACTCTGCTGAAGAGCCGCGTAGATATCGATGCCAATAACACGAGTCCCCGGGCCAATGGTAGTCCCTGGATTTATCATGACACTCGTATGTCTGGAATGAGCCACATGGAGCTTTGCCGGTGGTCTGTCCATACACGACAGTGGAGGCCAACGGGAAGGATGCGAGGACTGCCGGAATTAAGAGATACTTGATCATGAGAGTGCTCCCTTTACACCAGGTGTTTGCGGTGGCTAGCGAGCTTCGTTGATTGCGGCGGGAGCACGCACGATACTGAGCACCGGCCACCTGCGCTGGCACAGGCGACTGTAACTGCACAAAATCACCATAACCGAAATGATAATTACAATCACGTTTGAGGTCCTAAATGCCGGGGCGAATCCGGCTGACCAATGATACCGTCATCACGCCGCAGCACGTTGCCAGCGCGTCGACAATGAAATCGCTTAGGCGCGCATGCCGGCCCGGAATGAACAGTTGTATGATCTCAAGGGAACCCGAGAAGATCACGAGCAGGATCGCCAGCAGACCACGCTTCCGGTCATAACCCAGACCAAATGCAAGTCCAGTGGCCAAATAAATCACAAAATGCTCGAGGCCATGGGGCGCACCGGTTTCAGGTCGCAGACCGGGAGGAACCACCGACAGAACGATGATGGCTGTCGTCAAGCTCCATGCAGCAATCCGAGCAGCTCTGTGCTTGATGGAGCCCAAACCATCCAGCTGTTTTCGCGCATACTTTGTTGCCGTCATATTATGACGCATTCGATTTGAAAGTAATGCATTCAATGTGGCAGGGATTGCTTCTGCGCCTCAGCTCGGAGGAATACGAGAGCAGACGGATCGATCTCACCGACCGCCTGTTCGATGAAACGCTTTCCGGGCGGTGAGGCCGCGTTGTAGGCTACGGCTATCGCGGACTTCTCATGTCGGGCAAGGAGCAGCCGTAGATCACGGGTGGCAAACTGGCGCAGTTCAATATCGGTTAAAACATCGGAATACGTCGCAATGCGCAATCGCAGTGGCACCAAGTCCTGCTCGCTTGGTCCAGTGTAATAGGACATTTTCAAAGCTTCCGTGGCGGTGAACCCCGGGGATGGATAACGAGCCGCCAGCCCGGCAAGCACTAACCAGGCGCCAAATTGGGTCGGTGCAAGATCGACAGCACGTTCCGAAATTGCACGTGCGCGCCCCAACGCCGGCGTAATGGGTGCGGTCCAGCTGTCTCGCCTCTCGTCCAATATCAAATTCGTGTAAGTGAAGGCGCTGTCCGCCCACAGATCTCCGCGAATAACGCCGATCGATGCCGCCCGGATGGCAGCGTCACGCTTTTGCGCAGCGATGTCTGCGGCAGAAACGTCGGTCGGCAATCGATCAATGCCCGGCCGGGAAAACTCTGCGAGCAAAAGCCAGACGCATTGGATGAGAAGCAAGACCGCAATGAACAGCGTTGTCAGGCGAAACGCGATGTGAGGCGACGGATTCACAGGGTGATCGGGACAAAAAAGTGGCTGGCGTTCCTCGGGAACGGAAACATAACAATTCTGAAAGATCGACGCAACAAATGATCGTATTGTCGGGCGATCAAGTGGCGTCGCCGAAAATTCATCTCTTCGCCCTGCTCAGATAAAACGCTTTTCGGTACCCTCCAACATCAGACAGGTCAACTGTCCGCTCGCGTAGGCCCCGGTGTCGATGTTGATACGATTGGGACGAATTTCAGGTTCCCGCACCGGGGTGTGGCCGTGAACAACGATTTTACTGAAGTCGGCTTCGCAGAGAAGAAATTCCTCGCGTATCCATAACAGGTCCTTCTCGTGCTGCTCTGCAAGCGGAATGCCAGGTTGCACCCCAGCGTGGACGAAAAAGTAATCTCCACAAGTGAATGATTGTCTCAGACCGCCGAGGAATAAGCGGTGAGTTAAGGGCAAAACCTGACTGAAGGTTGTGGCCAGCCTCGCCTGCTCAGCCGGATCCACGTTTACCGACGGTACAAGCCCGTAGGACAGCAGGGTCTCGAGACCGCCATAGTGGCGCCATTCACTGAGGATGGCGGGACTGTTCAGGAAGCCCTTGACAAATGTCTCGTGGTTTCCTTTTAGGCATACCGTCTCGCGTTCTCGGCTGCGTGCGATTAGGCGGTCAAGCACCTCCCGCGACGCGGGTCCGCGGTCGATGTAGTCCCCGAGAAAGATTTCTACCGGCCGGAACGCTGGATGAGCGGATTGATGCACATCGATGCGTGATAGCACCTGGTCGAGAAGGTCGGCGCGGCCGTGCACGTCGCCGATCGCGTAGATGCGTAGGCCCTCCGGTACTTTTGGTCGTTTGGCCGGCGAATACGGGCGCATCCTAACACCGAATTTTAATTCTGACACGTTTGCGCTGACGGATTGTTTATATTCTGACAGCTATTGCGCACCGCGGCATTCTGAATAAACCGTCCCAGCGACACCGAAATCATACACTTGTTCTCTGAGCACGAATGCATACAGGCCAACGCCGAGGCAAACCCTGCTCAATTTCCTCAAGTCGCGGATCTATCGCAACAATCTGTGTATTGATAGAACTAACGCGGCCAAATTATGGATTCAATCCGTCACTTCGGCGGTTCCGCCTAACAACCCGTTCCTGTGATTTCCCCTTCCTAGCGCGCTTTCCACCACATGACCTAATAGGGGGCGTCGAACTGCTCCGCTGCTGAGCCGGCGTGCCCTTGCTTGGCGACAAATACTGCCTTGAAAAACCTGACGGTGTCGGGGCGCCGTTAGGCGGACGCTGCAGGATATGTAACATAATAATACTCCAATACAACCCACATACGGGGATTGCCGCTCTCGGGCGGATCTAGCGTAGGAAGAGATTAGTTAGATTGCGGTGTGCGACTTTTGCTTTGCGCGAGTCCAAGACCGAGCACGACGGCAGCGATCAAACTGGTCGCTATTCCTAACAAACCAGCATTTGTGAAGGCCAAGAGCAGCAGTGTGATGAGGCAGCTTCCTGCCATTGCCGAATAGAATGAATCGCGCCCGCGCCGCAACGAGGCTCGCAACAGAATGAAAATCGCGGCCGCTGTCGCGACCACGATCACAAAGAGCATTGGCTTTCCTAGCTCGACCGCGACGGCCGCGGCCGTGGTAGGAGCCACGGGACCAGGTGGCGGATCATCCATCTCTCGATAGATCGGCGCGACAGCCGCGAATGTGCCGGCTCCAGTGCCAACGACTGGCGCATCCGCGAGGACCCGTTCGCTCAAGGCCATCAGCGAAGCGGAAGACGCTGTTGCGAAGGCGACAGACAGGCTTCTACCGTCCTCTGGCGGGTGGTATGCCAAAATGAGAAGGGTGACGCCCAAAGCCGACGCCCCCATCGCCGCGGAACTCCATGGTCCACCCGCGAAGCGACGGATGATCAAGACGCAAGCGAGAGCCGCGAGGCCGCATCCGGATGCGAAAATAGTCCAATACGTCCCGCCGGAGATCAACGCCGCAACGCAAATCACCAGCGCGGCGGCGCTTGCTGCGCTCGTCCGCAGCAAAGTTGGCGCTGATCGCTGCCGACTTGAGGGACGGGTTTCGTAGCGTTCGATCGCGCGGACCAAGGCTGCGCTAGCAAAAATTGCTCCCATCGCCGTGCAGTTTATAGCTTGCGCTCGCGTGAGTGCGCCGAACACGACGCCGGGAAAGAAGACGTCATGCGCTAGCATACCCAACCCAATCGTGGCACCCGCTCCGGTCAGCGCAAACAAAAGCCATTTAGCACGCAGCCGATCCACCGCAACGGCAGCGGATAACAATGCTACGGCGGCCATGGAAAGATACTTGCCGAGCGCGACGACGCTTTGGCCCGGATCGACGCTGATTGCACCCGCAACCGGATATCCGAGGGCTTGCTCCGCGCTTGTCCAAATCGGATGGGCGAACACTCTGAGCGGAAGTAGCTGAATCAGCATCTCCAGCGCCGGAATCGCCGCAACGGCTGTTGGCGCAAGAATGAGGGAAACGAGAAACTTGGCCTCACCCGGGTGGAGGCTTTGGGCAATGATAGCTAACGCTGACGCAGCGATCCATGCCACGACACCTTGCATGATCAGGTCGTTCGCCACGAGGATGCCGGGCGAAGCGCATATCAGCATGACAAGGATGAACCGGGCTGTCGGCACTTTGAAGTCTGATCGCGATAGGTACCGACTGGACCTTGCACGGGACCCGCCGTTAATACAAGCGCGCGGCGCGACAGAATGGCAATGGAGCGAGGCCCCGCGATTCATTTGCGCAACAAAACCAACGCTTCGGCACCAGCGAACGAGCTTCCCAGGATGCCGGTTGACAACTAATTGCCAAACTCAAAAGCATAGCCTACCTTACCCACGCTGTGATAGACGGCATCTCGAAGGACGCGCTATCGGGAGATTCGTCGATGTCGAAGCGAATAGCAGCTTTGCTTGTTGCGGGAATGGTATCCGCCGCTGGCGTGCCGGTAGCGACCCTGACCGCTTATGCGGCCGATTTGCCATCTCCACCATCGGCCGCTCATACGCGGTGTGGCCCTTGTGGCAGTCTTCACGTAGGCTACGTTTACCATAGGGAATTGAGATCGACCAACGGCCTTGGCTTCGATCCGCGGAATTTTGATCAGACTCAGCCACACTACTATTTCGGGCCGGTACGGGCCTACCCGCAATACTGGGTCGACGCCGCTCCGGTGCAATGAACGGGGAGAGCGCAAAGAGCGCCGGCTTGCGGCTACCGGGCCGATTGAGCGTGCAGCGAGCCCTTGCGCGTTCGTCCGATACGGGCCAGAGCAATGCTGTATCGCGTCGCGGTGCCGCAGAGATATCCGATCTGCAGAAAGCTCGAAGCAAGCACAGCCGCGATCAGAATGGCGGAGACGTTATCGTCGCGAGCTATGCCGGCCGCGAGAATGACTATCCAAACTAACCCGATAGCCGGAATGAGAATGAGGACTTTGAACCTCATCCCGAGTACGGCACCGATCAGAAATGCCAAGAAAATGGGCGCTGACAACGGCGTGGCTCCTCGACGGGCCAATGCTGCGACGCCACCCGTAAACAACTCACTAACGAATCA
>JBEKJZ010000094.1:0-16264 GCA_050010955.1 Xanthobacteraceae bacterium
CGGCGCCGGGGCAGCGTTATTGAGGTCTACCCCTGACTTCGGTTCCGCCAGCGCGCCGCTTGCGGCGGCCGATAGCATAAGAATAACGGCTGTCGAGGCGAAAAAACGGACGCCAGGCATTGCAAGTTCTCCTTTAGAGCCGGCGATAACGCGGTCGCACAGCTCTCACGCGGATTGGGTGACTATGTTCCCAACCTCGCCGTCTTTGCGGACTGAGTCCGGTTGCGCGTTACCTTACGTGAGCCGTATAGACTTGTCCTGTGTCAGCCGGCACACATCGGCGTCGAATTACGCAATTTTCCGTGGCTGTCGCTCTGCGGACACGCCCTCCGCTTCGCTACTGCTACTGTTGAGACCAAGCGCTTCTAGCTTTCGATAGAGTGTCGAGCGGCCGATACGCAGCCGACGCGCCACCTCCGACATTTGGCCGCGGTAGTGGGTAACAGCATACCGGATAAGGTCGGCCTCGATCTCTTCGAGCGGGCGCACGTCGCCGGCGGCATCGAGCAAGGGGAGAGCGTCGACCAGGGCTGCCGGGGAGCTGGCAGGCGCGATTGCCGGGGCGTCGTCAAACGGACTTGGGGCCGCCGGGGGCTCATGAGGGTCGTCCGCCGGCGGCGCTGCAGCCTCGTCATGGACCGGGTCCGGGGCCGGCAGCGATATCTGGGCCGCGATGTGGGGGAATTCGGCAATGCCGATGGTGTCGGCCTCGGCCAGCACCACGGCGCGGAACACTGCGTTTTCGAGTTGCCGGATGTTGCCCGGCCAGTGGAACGCGGTGAGGAGCCGCAGCGCCTCGGGCGTGATCAGGCGGATGCGCTTGCCTTCTTCCGCCGCCAGGAGCGCCAAAAAGTGTCGGGCCAGCGCAGGGATGTCCGCCGGACGGTCCCGCAGCGGCGGCACCGTGATCGGAAACACATGCAGTCGGTAGAACAGATCCTCGCGGAAGCGGCCCTGTTTCACGTCGGCGATCAGGTCGCGATTGGTCGCCGACATGAGCCGGACATCGACCTTGATCGGCCGCCGGGCGCCGACGGTCTCGACCTCGCCTTCCTGGATGGCGCGCAAGAGCTTGACCTGCGCCGCCGGCGGCAATTCGCCGACCTCGTCAAGAAACAGCGTGCCGCCCGAAGCCTCGACGAACTTGCCGACATGGCGTTCGGTCGCTCCGGTGAAGGATCCTTTCTCGTGGCCGAACAGGATCGACTCGATCAGGTTTTCCGGCATGGCGCCGCAGTTCACCGCGACGAACGGTTTGCTCCGCCGCTCGCCGGAGCCGTGGATGGCGCGCGCAATCAGCTCCTTGCCGACGCCGGTTTCGCCGGCGATCAGCACCGGGATGTTGGAAGCAGCCGCCTTCTCCGCCATGCGCAGCACCGCACGCATGGCGGGACTCTTGGTGATGATGTCGGCAAAACCAAGCGTGCCGGATCGGCTGTGCTTGATGCGGTTAAGCTCGCCTTCCAGCGCACTGGTGTTGAGCGCGTTGCGCAAGCTGACCTGCATGCGCTCGGCCCCGACCGGTTTGACGACGAAATCGACGGCGCCGGCGCGCATGGCGGAGACGACGTTGTCGATGCCGCCGTGCGCGGTCTGCACGATCACCGGCACGGTGATCCCGGCTTGGCGTAATCGGGCAAGCACGCCGAGACCATCGAGGTTCGGCATCACCAGATCGAGGATCACGCCGTCGATCCGCGCACCGTCGGGTCCGGCGAGCAGCGCCAGCGCGGCATCGCCGTTGTCGCGGGTGACGACCTCGTAGCCGAATTTCTGCAGCATGCCCTCGAGCAGCCGGCACTGCACCGGATCGTCATCGACGACGAGGATGGCCATTGAACCCCCGGGTAAGGCCGCTCCCAGCGGCACGGTGTGTCGTTTCGGGGCACTCTGGCCGACGGTACTTAAAGGGGTGTTAACCCGGTCGCGGCGCCACAGGCTCGGCTAGTGGTTGCCGTAATCGCCCGCCGCGCAAATTACTGCTTGGATTTTTGCCCGCCGCGCTCGGCCAACACGGCGGCGAACGTCCGTGCAAACGTGTGCGCGTCGCCGGGCCAGCGTGCCGAGACATAGTTGCCGTCGCGCACGACAAAGGCCGGGCGGTCGTCGTCGAAGGTGTCGCGCGCCATGCCGCTTGTTTTCCGGCGGTAGTCGGGAGCGTCGGCAGGCACGTCGAGGAAGTCTTCAGGGCGGGCCAGTGCGCGCGTGACTTCCTGCTGCACCGACATGTAACCGACGGGCTGTCCGGGCCCGTCAACATAGGTGCGATAATAATTCGGATCCCAGAAGCGGACGATCCGCCCGACTTGCCAGCCGGCGCGCTCCAGCGCCCAGGTCAGCGCCGTGGTGCGCCGGCCGAAGAGAACGGAGCGGCTGCCGTCGGCGGTGCGGCTTCGTGCGGCGAGCAACACGCCATGACAAATCGCCGCCACCGGCAGTACCGCCGCAAAAAACTGGGCCACGAGCTTCTGCAACACGTCGCTCTCGAGGTATTGCCGCATGCCGCGCGCGCGATGGCCACCGGGAAGGAGGAGTCCATCGAAGCCGGCGACACGAGCTTGCCGCCAAGACAAGGGGGCTTTGTAGGCCGGGTCCTGCTGTATTTGCACATAGGCCTGCCGCGCATCTGCGTTGGCCCGCATCAGTCGACCGATGGCGGTGAGACGGCTCAGCCCGGGCAGGAAGCCCCAGGGGTCGAGGCCCTGGCCCGTGATCATCATGTCGTCGGCTTGGCCGGGCCGGCCATCGGGCGTCGCGAACGTGACGGCATGGCCGAGCCGCTTCAGCACGCTCCAGCTGACAGCGACCTCGGTCGGATCGAAATCCCGGCTCGGAATCGGAATGAGGACGTTCGCCACGGCAACCTCCGCCCATTCGCCGGAGTTGAGGGCCTGTGCTTCCGTCTCCGGCTCGTGCCTCCGCCCAGCTTATTCGCAGGCCGCGTCGATTCGAGGTGACCTTGCGAGGGCCTTAGTAGTGCGCCACATGAGTGGCCGGTGAGGACCCGCCAGCGTATGCTCCGTTCGCAAAAAATGTCCAAGAAAATGTCGAAGAAAATCGCCGCCAGGCGACCGACCGGAAGCCGGCCGGCCGGTACAAAAGCCGCGCGGGCGGCATTGCCGGAGTGGAATCTCAACGACCTTTATTCCGGCCTCGACGATCCGGCGATCGCGGGCGACCTGGACCGCGCCGACCGCGAGTGCGTCGACTTCGAGAATGCCTACAAGGGCAAGCTCGCCGATCTGGCGCGCTCGGCGGAAGCCGGCGCCGCGCTCGCCGAGGCGGTGCGCCGCTACGAGGCGATCGATGATCTCATGGGCCGGCTAGCCTCCTATGCCGGGCTCCTGCACGCCGGCAACACCGTCGATCCGGCGCTCACCAAGTTCTACGGCGATGTGCAGGAGCGGCTGACCGCTGCCTCCACGCACCTTCTGTTCTTCACGCTCGAGCTCAACCGCATCGACGACGCGCTCATCGAAGCAGCGATGCAAGATCCCGCGCTCGGCCATTATCGGCCGTGGCTGGAAGACGTCCGCCGCTACCGGCCGTACCAGCTTGAAGATCGCGTCGAGCAGTTGTTTCACGAAAAGTCGATGACAGCGAGCACCGCTTGGAACCGGCTGTTCGATGCGGCCATCGTCAACCTGCGCTTCAAGGTTCAAGGCAAGACGTTGGCCATCGAGCCGACGCTGAACCTGCTGCAGGACCGCTCCGGCGCCAAGCGCAAGGCCGCCGCGCAGGCGCTGGCGCACACGTTCAAGAATAACGTGCAGCAGTTCGCGCTCATCACCAATACGCTCGCCAAGGACAAGGAAATCTCCGACCGCTGGCGCGGCTTCGCCGATATCGCCGACGCGCGCCATCTGGACAATCGGGTCGAGCGCGAAGTGGTCGATGCGCTGGTTGCCGCCGTGCGCGCCGCCTATCCGCGGCTGGACCGAGGCCAGGAACACGGTGCTCACCGCCTACGGCGCGTTCTCGCCGAAAATGGCGGCCATTGCCGAGCGCTTCTTCGACGACCGCTGGATCGATGCGCCGGTGCGGCCGGGCAAGGCGCCCGGCGCCTTCGCGCATCCGACGACACCGTCGGCGCATCCGTACGTGCTGCTCAACTACCAGGGCAAGCCGCGCGACGTGATGACGCTTGCGCATGAACTGGGCCACGGCGTGCATCAAGTGCTCGCCGCACCGAACGGCGCACTCATGGCGCCGACCCCGTTTACGCTGGCTGAAACCGCGAGCGTGTTCGGTGAGATGCTGACCTTCAAGAAACTCCTGGCCGCCACCCGCGACAAGAAAGAACGCAAGGCCATGCTGGCCGCCAAGGTCGAGGACATGATCAATACGGTGGTGCGGCAGATCGCGTTCTATACGTTCGAGCGCGCCGTCCACACCGAGCGTAAGAGCGGCGAATTGACCGCCGAGCGCATCGGCGAATTATGGGTCGAGATCCAGCACGAAAGCCTCGGGCCGGCGATCGAGATCAAGCCCGGCTACGAGACGTTCTGGGCCTATATTCCGCATTTCATCCACGCGCCGTTCTACGTCTACGCCTACGCCTTCGGCGATTGCCTGGTGAATTCGCTCTATGCGGTCTACGAGCAGGCGGCGAAGGGTTTTGCCGAGCGCTATTTGGCGATGCTGTCCGCCGGCGGCACCAAGCATTACTCCGAGCTGCTCGCTCCCTTCGGCCTCGATGCCCGCGATCCGACGTTCTGGCAGGGCGGCCTCGGCGTCATCGAACGGCTGATCGGCGAGTTGGAATCGCTTTGATGGGCGCTAGCAGCTAAGCTGGCCCATGCCCACCGACCGCGAAAAGAACCGCTTCTCCGCCCGTGCGGCGCGCTATGCGCGTGTCGGCGCCAATGTCGGCGGCGTGGCGGCGCGCTATGCCGGCCGGCGCTTTCTCGGCGGCGAGCCCGACCGCGCCGGCGAGGCGTCGGCGCTCGCCTCGATGCTCGGCAATCTCAAGGGTCCGCTGATGAAGGTCGCCCAGTTGATGGCGACCATTCCCGATCTGCTGCCGCCGGAATACGCCGCGGAATTGCAGAAGCTGCAAAGCGAAGCCCCGCCCATGGGCTGGGCCTTCGTCAAGCGGCGGATGAGCGCGGAGCTCGGTCCCGATTGGGAGAAAAAGTTCCAGAGCTTCGAACACCGTCCCGCCGCGGCGGCATCGCTCGGCCAGGTGCATCGTGCGCGCTCGCTCGACGGTCAAATACTGGCCTGCAAGTTGCAATATCCCGACATGCAGTCGGCGGTCGAAGCCGACCTGCAGCAATTGCAATGGCTGCTCGCCATCCGCCGCCGCCTCGATACCGCGATCGACACCAGCGAGATCGGCAAGGAGATCGGCGAACGCGTGCGCGAAGAACTCGACTACCGGCGTGAGGCCAAGCACGTCGCGCTGTACCGGAGGATGCTCGACGGCATCGACATCGTCCGCGTGCCGCGGTCCTGGCCGGAGCTGTCGACCGGCCGGCTCTTGACCCTCGATTGGCTCGACGGCAACCGCATGCTCGCGCACAAGGACGATCCGCTCAAAGTGCGCAACGCGCTGGCCACCGCCATGTTCACCGCCTGGTGGTTTCCCTTCAGCCGGTTCGGCGTCATCCACGGCGACCCGCATCTCGGCAACTACACGGTGTTCGACGCGGCCGGGGTGGATACTCGGCGCAAGACAGCTTTGGAACCCGCGGGCATCAACTTGCTCGATTACGGCTGCATCCGCATTTTCCCGCCGACGTTCGTGCGCGGCGTCGTCGATCTCTATCACGGGCTGCTGCACGGCGACGACGAACTCGTCGTCCACGCCTATGAAACCTGGGGCTTCCGCCGGCTGTCGCGCGATCTCATCGAGACGCTCAACATCTGGGCGCAGTTCATCTACGCGCCGCTGCTTGACGACCGCGTGCGCTCCATCGCCGACGGGGTCAAGCCTTCGGAATACGGCCGCCGCGAAGCCTACCGGGTGCACCAGGCGCTCAAGCGCAAAGGGCCGGTGACGATACCACGCGAGTTCGTCTTTATGGATCGCGCCGCGATCGGATTGGGTGCGGTGTTTCTGCATCTGCGCGCGGAACTTAATTTCTATCGCCTGTTCAACGAGGCGATCGAGAACTTCGCGATGGATCGCGTCGCGCGGCAACAGCAGGCGGCGCTCGCGGCGGTGGGCTTGTAGACGGGAGAGTCGACGCCATGGCGAAAATTTGGGCGCGAAAGCCGATCGCGGCACTGCAGGCGGAGGCGGCGGAGCCGGAAGTGCAGGCGCTGACCACGCACGACGGCGTGCCGCTCAAGCGCAGCCTGTCGGCGGTCAACTTGGTCTCGCTCGGCATCGGCGCCATCATCGGCGCCGGCATTTTCGTGCTGACCGGACATGCCGCCGCCGCCAATGCCGGACCGGCGATCACCTTGTCGTTCGTGCTCGGCGCGTTTGCCTGCGCTTTCGCCGGCCTTTGCTACGCGGAAATGGCATCGACGGTGCCGATCGCCGGCAGCGCCTACACCTATGCCTATGCCACGATGGGCGAACTCATCGCCTGGATTATCGGCTGGGACCTGATCCTCGAATATGCGCTCGGTGCCACCACGGTCGCCATCGGCTGGTCGGGCTACGTGGTGAGCTTCCTCAAGGATCTCGGCCTGATCGTTCCGCCCGACTATGCCTCGTCGCCGTTCGCCTACGACGCCGCCGAGCACGCCTGGCATGCGACCGGCGCGCTCCTCAACGTACCGGCGATGGCGATCATCGCCGGCATTTCCGCGTTGCTGGTCGTCGGCATTCACGAATCCGCCCGGGCCAACAACGTCATTGTCGCGATCAAGCTCGTCATCATCGTCGTGTTCATCGCCGCCGCCGCGCCGTTTTTCAGCACCGCGCACTGGGTGACGGCGGCCAATCCGGAAGGCAGTTTCATTCCGCCGAACCTCGGACCCGGCCTGTTCGGCCTCAGCGGCATCGTGCGCGGCGCCGCCGTGGTGTTCTTCGCCTATATCGGCTTCGACGCGGTCTCGACGGCGGCGCAGGAGGCGAAGAATCCGAAGCGCGACATGCCGATCGGGATTTTAGGCTCGCTCGCCGTATGCACGGTGCTCTATGTCGCGGTCGGCTTCGTGCTCACCGGCATCGTCGCCTACGACAAGCTCAACGTGCCCGATCCGATCGCGGTGGGCATTGACGCGGTCGGCCTGAGCATCCTGTCGCCGATCATCAAGGTCGGCATCGTGCTGGGGCTCACTTCGGTGATTCTGGTCATGCTGCTGGCGCAGCCGCGGATTTTTTACTCGATGGCGCGCGACGGGCTGCTGCCGCCCGTGGCCGCCAAGGTGCACAGCCGGTTTCGCACGCCCTATGTCACCACCATCGTCACCGGTATCGTTGTCATGGTGCTGGCCGGGCTGCTGCCGATCGGGCTGGTCGGCGAACTGGTCAGCATCGGCACCTTGTTCGCTTTTGCCATCGTGTGTCTGGGCGTTCTGGTTCTGCGTATCATGGAGCCCGAACTGTCTCGTCCGTTCAAGACTCCGGCGGTCTATGTCGTCGCGCCGCTGGGCACCGCCTTTTCTTTGTTCCTGATGTTCGGCTTGCCGCTCGACACCTGGGTGCGCTTTGGCGCGTGGTTCGTGATCGGGCTCTTGATCTACGCATTCTACGGCATCAGGCACAGCCACGGGGCGGCACAACTGCCGAGCGCGTCACGCGCGTAGCCTTGCTCGCCTTTCCGACCGCCGGGCGACGTGATAGCAGGGCGTAACTTCGGTGCGCGGACAAGCTGATGACCTCGATCTTCGTGGCACGCGGCACGGCGCAGGCGATCCCGATCTGGTTCGTCACCGCGGCGAGCTATCCGGAGCTGCGCGAGCGGCTGGAACCCGAGGTCCGCGCTTTTGCCGATGCGACGGGCTTCGAGCCCAAGCCCGGCCGCCACCTGCTGCTGCCTGGTCGGACCGGACTCGGCGGCGTGCTGTTCGGGTTGGAAGCCGCCGACGAGGCCAAGGACCTGTTCCGCCCCGGGCTGCTGCCGCAGCACTTGCCGGACGGCGTCTACCGGTTTGCCAACGATCCGCATGACGCAAGGCTTGCCGCGCTTGCTTTCGCGCTGGGCTCGTACCGCTTCGCGCTTTACCGCAAGGCCGAACGGCGTCAGGTCAGGTTGGAACTGGCGCAGAGCATCGATCGCGACGATCTCGATCGCACCGTCGAAGCGGTGACGCTGGCGCGCGATCTGATCAACACGCCGGCGAACGACATGGGTCCGGCGGAGCTCGAGGCGGCGGTGCGTTCGCTGGCCGCGCGCCACGGCGCCGACATCCAGGCGACGGTCGGCAGCGATCTTTTGGCGGAGAATTTTCCGCTGATCCATGCCGTCGGCCGCGCGTCGGAACGGGCGCCGCGGTTGATCGAGCTGAAATGGGGCGACAGGGAGCATCCCCGGGTCGCGCTGGTGGGCAAGGGCGTGTGCTTCGACTCCGGCGGTCTCGACATCAAGCCCGAGAGCGCGATGCTCTTGATGAAGAAGGACATGGGCGGAGCGGCGAGCGTGCTGGCGCTCGCGCACATGATCATGGACCGCGGCCTGAAAGTCCGGCTGACGGTGTTGATCCCGGCGGTCGAGAATTCGATTTCCGGCGCCGCGTTCCGGCCGCGCGATGTCTATCCGTCGCGCAAGGGACTGACCGTCGAAGTCGGCAACACCGATGCCGAGGGGCGCCTGGTTCTGGCCGACGCGCTGGCGCTCGCCGACGAAAGCGCGCCGGAACTGTTGATCGACATGGGCACGCTGACCGGCGCGGCGCGCGTGGCGCTGGGACCCGACGTGCCGCCGTTCTATACCGCCGACGAGAGCCTCGCCGCGGCGCTGGCGCGCCACGCCGCGACGGAAAACGATCCGCTGTGGCGGCTGCCGCTCTGGCAGCCTTACGATGCGCTGCTCGACTCCAAGGTTGCCGATTTGAACAATGTCAGCAGCGGCAACTTTGCCGGCTCGATCCTGTGCGCGCTGTTCCTCAAGCGTTTTGTCGAGGCGGCCACCGCGTGGCTGCACATCGACATCTACGCCTGGACGCCTGCGGCGAAGCCGGGCCGGCCGGAAGGCGGCGAATGCCAGGCGGCGCGTGCGCTTTATGCGCTCCTTGTCGAGCGCTACGGCTAAGCGGTCAGCGGCAATGCGCGCCTTTGATCCTCGCGTCACCCCGGCCCGCGCCGATCTCGCGGCGAAAGAACTCGAAGGCAAAGCGGCGGCGGCCCGCTACGTTGCCGGCGAGGTCTACGAAGTAATCGAGCCGCAGGCGCCGTTGCGCGGCGAGCCCAGCCACGACGCGCCGCTCCTGACCGAGGCGCTCAAGGGCGAACGCGTCAGGATCTACGAAAAGAATGACGAAGGCTGGGCCTGGGGCCAGCTCGCCGCCGACGGCTATGTCGGCTGGCTCTCCGCCAACGCGCTGACGCCGCCCGGCGCGCCGCCGACGCACAAGGTGGCGGCGTTGCGGACCTTGGTCTTCCCGGGACCCTCGATCAAGCTGGCGCCGCTCGAAGCATTGCCGCTCGGCGCGCGCGTTGCCGTCGCGCGCCGCGAGGAGCGCATGGCGGTGACACAATCCGGCGGCTATCTCCCGGAGGTGCATCTGGCGCCGATCGACGTCTACGAAGCGGATTTCGTCGCCGTCGCCGAGCGCTTTCTCGGCGTGCCCTATCTGTGGGGCGGCAAGACCACGCTCGGTCTCGACTGCTCGGGTCTGGTGCAGATCGCACTAGCGGCTTGCGGCATTTCCTGCCCGCGCGACAGCGACATGCAGGAAGAGGCGCTGGGCTCGCCGATCGCCGCGGCCACCGATCGTTCCGATCTAAAACGCGGCGATCTCGTGTTCTGGACAGGTCACGTCGCCATCGTCCGCGACCGCGCTAATTTCCTCCACGCCAACGCCTTCCACATGGCGGTCGCCATCGAACCGATCGGCGATGCCATCGCCCGCATCCGCGGCGCCGGCGGCGAGATCACCAGCGTGCGGCGGATTGCGCTGTGAAGGTCAGTTTAGGAACTCAACCCGACCATTGTCGAGATCGTAGCGCGCCGCCATCACCTTGACTTTCTTTGCTTTGATCAGACGCGAAACGATTTCGCTTTTGGTCGCAACCTTCGCAGCTGTTCGTTTCGCGCTTTCGCGAACCGTATTATCCACAAAATCGCCGGGCTGTCCGCGAACGGCCTTCGCGGCGGGAACGATGGCATTGACCATGGGACCGATCGAGCCGGGAAATTTCTCGTGCTTCTCAACAACAGCGCAAGCGGCAGCAACGGCCCCGCATCTTTCATGACCCATGACAACAATGAGGGGAATGCCGAGATGTTCGGCTCCGTATTCAATCGTTCCCATGGTCGCTGTATCAACCATGTTACCCGCGTTGCGGCCGACGAATATCTCGCCGAGACCGAGTCCGCCAAACAGCAGCTCAGGTGGAACGCGGCTGTCGGAACAAGTGATAATCGTTGTCCATGGCGCTTGCGCCTTCGCAACGCCCTCGCTCTGCTTTAGAAGTTCAACGGCGCAGAGCTGCGGAGCGCCGACATATTTCTCGTTGCCGGTTTTCAGCTTGGCGAACGCTTCGTCTGCGCTAATGCTCGTTGTTGCAGCGCCCGCCGCAAAAGATCGACGCGGGACGAAAAAGCTGGTCGCCGCGATCCCCGCCGCCGATAGCGACAGAAATTTACGACGGTTGAATGTGAGTCTATCGCAGTCAACGCACATTGATCGGGCCTCCTTGTTTTTGCTCTATCGTCATTCGTACCACAGGATACATACAGCGATATGAAATAGGTAAGACAATCCGGCGCCCACAAAACGCGCCTCATCATCAATTCGAAGAGTAGACTGGCTCCCCGGGGCCGCGTTCCTCCTGGCGCACCGGTCAATGACGGTCTAAGCTGTCATCGACACGCAACGGCACAGCGGCACCGTAAGTCGCGTGTGTTTGACTAGAGACCATTCCAGGGGGGCATCATGAGAACTTCAGCACTTATCGGAATTGCGACTGCGGCCGTGGCCGCTGTCGCGGTGACGGCAACTCTGCTGCCGCGGGCTCACGCCGAGTCGCCGGTCGAACGCGGCAAGTATCTGGTCGTGCTTGCAGGATGCAACGATTGCCACACGCCGGGATTTTTCCTCAGTAACCCGGATATGGCGAAATACCTCGGCGGCTCCGATGTGGGTTTCGAGTTTCCAGGTCTTGGCGTGTTTCCCGGCAGGAATATCACGCCGGACAAGGAGACGGGGATCGGCAACTGGTCCACGGAACAGATCGCGACGTCGTTGACCACGGGAAAGCGACCGGATGGCCGCATGCTGGCGCCAATCATGCCCTACCACGCGTTCTCCTTTCTGACGAAAGAGGACGTAGCGGCCATTGTCGCCTTTCTCCAAAGCATACCGCCGGTCAAGAATCAGGTCGCCGGGCCCTTCAACCCGAGTCAAAAAGTATCGATTTTCACGTTCAGAATTCTACCGCCCGGCGAGACCGCCGCGGCGGCGCCGAAGTAAGGCGGCGCCAACACTGCGCGAGCCGAAAACATTGCTCCCGGCTTGCGCAGTATGAAAGAAGGTTCCTTCAACTCTGCCTCGCGCGCCGCGGGACGCGGATGCTGCCGGCATCACTGCGCCACCACGCCGGCCGGCGCGGTTTCCAGATTGAATGCAGCCGCAAACAGCGCCCGCGTATAGTCGGTCTTCGGATTCTTGAACAGCTCCGCGGCGGCACCGGCCTCCACGACTTTGCCCTGCCGCATCACCAACAGGTGGCTAGCGAGTGCGGCGACGACCCGCAGATCGTGCGAGATGAAGAGATAGGTGAGATTGCGCCGCTTCTGCAAGTTGCGCAGGAGATCGACCATCTGCGCCTGGATCACCATGTCGAGCGCGCTGGTCGGTTCGTCGAGCACGATAAAGGTCGGCTCCAGCACGATGGCCCGCGCCACCGCGATGCGTTGCCGCTGACCGCCGGAGAATTCATGTGGAAAGCGGAAGCGCGTGGCGGGATCGAGACCGACATCTTTAAGCGCCTGGATCACCCGCTCGTCGCGTTCGTGCTCCGGCATGTCCGGATAGTGGACGTTGAGACCCTCGCGGATGATCTCGGCGATCGACATCCGCGGCGACAACGAGCCGTAAGGGTCCTGGAACACGATCTGCATGTCGTGGCGGAACGGACGCATTTCCTTGAATCGCAGGCTCTGCAGGTCATGGCCCATGAATGCAATCGGCCCTTCGGAGGAGATGAGACGCAGGATTGCACGTCCGAGCGTCGTCTTGCCGGAGCCGGATTCGCCGACTACGCCGAGCGTTTCGCCTTGGCGCAGCGCAAGGGTCACCCCGTCGCAAGCCTTGACGTGGCCGACGACCTTGCGCAGCACGCCTGCCGTGATTGGAAACCAGGTTTTGAGGTTGGTTACTTCGAGCACCATGGGCGCGTCGGGTTGCAGCGGCGCCGGATCGGGCTTCGGCTCGGCGGCAAGGAGCGCGCGCGTATAGGGATGCTGGGGCGCCGCAAAGACGCGCACGACGTCGCCATGCTCGACGATTCTGCCTTCCTTCATGACGCACACCCGATTGGCGATCTTGCGCACGATGCCAAGGTCGTGGGTGATGAACAAAAGCGACATGCCAAGCCGCGCCTTGACGTCCTTGAGCAGCGCGATGATCTGCGCCTGCACCGTGACGTCGAGCGCGGTGGTCGGCTCGTCGGCGATCAAGAGATCGGGCTCGTTGGCGAGTGCCATGGCGATCATGACGCGCTGGCGCTGGCCGCCGGACAGCTGATGCGGATAGCTTTTCAGTCGGCTCTGCGGATCGGGAATACCGACTTGGCTTAAAACTTCAAGAATGCGCGCCCGGGCGGCCGCGCCGGTAAGGCCACGATGCAGCAGCAAGATTTCGCCGATCTGCTTCTCGATCGTGTGCAGCGGATTGAGCGAAGTCATCGGCTCCTGGAACACGATGGTGATGTCGTCGCCGCGCACGCGCCGCATGTCGCGGTCGGGCAAACCCAGCAGTTCGCGGCCCTTGAAGGTGATGGTGCCGGACGGATGCCGCGCCGCCGGGTAGGGCAACAGCTTGAGGATCGACAAAGCCGTCACCGATTTGCCGGAGCCCGACTCGCCGACCAGCGCCACGGTTTCGCCCTTGCCGATGTCTAACGAGACGTGATCGACGGCCAGTGTCTCGGGCCCGCCATGGGCGCCATGGCTGAAGGCGACGGAGAGGTCGCGGATGGAGAGGAGGGGTTCGGTCATGTGAACGTCTTCCGCGGATCAAAGGCGTCGCGCACGGCTTCGCCGATGAAGATCAGGAGCGACAGCATCAGGGCGACGGTGCAGAAGCCGGCGAGCCCCAACCACGGCGCCTGCACGTTGGCCTTGCCCTGCGACAGCAATTCGCCGAGCGACGGCGAACCGGGCGGTAGGCCGAAGCCGAGGAAATCGAGCGCGGTCAGCGTCATCACCGACGACGACATGATGAACGGCAGGAACGTCATCGTCGCCACCATGGCGTTCGGCAACAGATGGCGGAACATGATGACGACATTGGACACGCCCAGCGCCCGCGCCGCCTGGATGTATTCAAAGTTGCGGCCCCGCAGGAACTCGGCGCGCACCAAACCGACCAGCCGCACCCAGGAGAACAGCAGCAAGATGCCGAGCAGCACGAAGAAACCTGGGACCAGGACCGAGGAAATGATCAGCAGCAGATAAAGCTCCGGCACCGACGTCCAGATTTCGATGAAGCGCTGGAACAGAAGGTCGATCCAGCCGCCGAAATAGCCCTGCACGGCGCCGGCGGCGACGCCGATGACCGAGGAGACGATCGTCAGTATCAGCCCGAACAGCACC
Organism: Xanthobacteraceae bacterium; assembly: GCA_050010955.1. Lineage (GTDB taxonomy): Bacteria > Pseudomonadota > Alphaproteobacteria > Rhizobiales > Xanthobacteraceae > BOG-931. The sequence goes on from JBEKJZ010000094.1 coordinate 13,881, forward strand.
GAGACGCGGAAGCCGTAGATCAGGCGCGCCAACACATCGCGACCCTGATCGTCGGTGCCAAGCCAATTGTATTCGAGGTCGCCGCACCTGTTGAGACCCTTGCGCTCGACGACCGCCTTGCATTCCGCCTCGGTGAGCATCCACGTCGGTTTCGACGGCGCCGGCGTCGGCAGATCGAGATTGTGAGTGTTGTAGGAATAATGGATAGGCGGCCACACCATAAAGCCGTCCTTCTCCGCGATCAGCTTCTGCAGATAGGAATCGCGATAGTCCGCCGCGGTCTCGAAGTCGCCGCCGAACGTGGTCTCCGGATAGTTGAAGAACACCGGAAAATAGGACTTGCCGTCGTAGCGCAGATATAGCGGCTTGTCGTTAGCGATGAACTCGGCGAATAACGTCACGACGAACAGGGCGAGGAAGATCCACAACGACGAATAGCCGCGCCGGTTCGCCTTGAAATTCCGCCAGCGCCGGACGTTAATCGGGGAGAGCTCGATCCCGAGCGGCAGCACGGCGAGGCCAAGCGGCCCGACCGGCTCAATGTCCGGCTTGGGCCTCGGCTGCGGGATGGCCTGGCCCTCGGCCTGTTCGATGGTTTTTTTTAGGAGGGTCTTTGCGTCCAACTCACACCTCCCGCGTCTCGAAATCGATGCGCGGATCGATCCAGGTGTAGGTCAGATCGGAAATCAGATTCACGATGAGGCCGACGAGTGCAAAGATATAGAGATTGGCAAACACCACCGGGTAGTCGCGGTTGAGCACGCTCTCGAAGCTCAGGAGTCCGAGGCCGTCGAGCGAGAAAATGGTCTCGATCAACAGCGAGCCGGCGAAGAAGGCGCTGACGAATGCGCTCGGAAAGCCGGCGATCACCAGCAGCATGGCGTTGCGGAAGATGTGGCCGTACAGCACCTGCCGCTCCGAGCAGCCCTTGGCGCGCGCGGTGAGCACGTACTGCTTGCGCAATTCCTCGAGGAACGAGTTTTTGGTCAGAAGCGTCATGGTGGCGAAGGCGGCGAGCCCCATGGAGACGATCGGCAGCGTCAGGTGCCAGAAGTAATCGAGAATCTTGTGCCACCAGGGAAACTGCGCCCAGCCGTCAGAGGTGAGTCCGCGTAACGGGAAGATTTGAAAAAACGAGCCGCCGGCGAACAGGATGATAAGCAGAATCGCGAACAGGAATCCGGGAATGGCGTAGCCCACGATGATGACGCCGGAGGTCCAGACGTCGAATTGCGAGCCGTCGCGCACCGCCTTGCGGATGCCGAGCGGGATCGAGATCAGATAGCTCAGCAGTGTCATCCAGATGCCGAGCGAGATCGAGACCGGCAGCTTCTCCTTGATAAGTTGCAGCACGCTGACGTCGCGGAAATAGCTCTTGCCGAAGTCGAAGCGGATGTAGTTCCAGAGCATGATGAAGAAACGCTGGTAGGCCGGTTTGTCGAAACCGAACTGCTTTTCCAGGCTCTTGATGAATTCCGGATCGAGCCCCTGGGCGCCGCGGTATTTCGCGTTCATGTCGAGCTGGCCGCCGCTCGGCGCCGCGCCGCGGGCGGAAAAATCCCCGCCGGCCGAACCGGAGATGCGCGCGGTGGCGCCGGTGTCGGTGCCGGACAATTGCGCGATGACGCGTTCCACCGGCCCGCCCGGCGCGAACTGCACCACGACGAACGATACCAGCATGATCCCGAAGATGGTGGGGATCATCAGCGCAATGCGGCGGACGATGTAGGCGGTCATTCTAGTCCGTTATAGCTGCTCCTTGCCGTCGTGGGGAGGGGCGGAGCGCTCCGGCGCCGGGGGAGCCACATTCCCGCGCGTCGCGATCGCCCGTTCCGACCCCCGCGCGTGGGCGACGGGGATGGGCGCATTCGCCGCTGGTACAACGCAACTTCAGCCATGGGCGTTCTACTCGGCGTGCTGGACTTTCGCTGCCTTATCGCGGTCACGCCACCAAGTGTCCGGTATGCCGCGGAAGTAGCGCGGTTGCATCGCGGGATGGCCGAACACGTCCCAATAGGCGATCCAGTGCGACGGCTTATACCAGTGCGGTATCCAGTAGCGGCCGGCGCGGATCACACGGTCGAGCGCGCGGCAGGCGGTTACCAAAGCCGGCCGCGTCGGTGCGGCAATGATGGTGTCGATCAAGGCGTCGATCGCCGGATCGGCCATGCCGGCGAGATTGTTCGAGCCCTTCAGCGCCGCCGCCTGCGAGGAAAAGAACGAGCGCAGCGAATCGCCGGGCGTGGCGGAGAAGTTGAACCGGTCGACGGTGATGTCGAAGTCGAAGCCGTCGCGCCGCGCCCGGTATTGCACCGGGTCGACGATGCGCAACGAGGCGTTGATGCCGAGCACGCCGAGATTCTTGATGAACGGCATGTGGTGCG
>JBEKJZ010000095.1:0-12447 GCA_050010955.1 Xanthobacteraceae bacterium
CGGCCTGCACACTCGCGCTGTCACCGTATTTCGTGACACGCTATCCGAAGGCTTCAGCCACTTCGTTACCTCCATGACTGCTCCGGTTGCTTCCGGCTGGAGCGTTCGCCGGGTGGGATTTGCACCCACTGGAAAGCGCCGCCTTGTCACGGCGCACGGGTGAAGCGGACATGATCCCGCAGGCAATACCGGCTAGGTCGCTTGAAAATGACCCGACTGGGACATCGCACCCGCAAAATTGATGCAAGATTGTGAATAAGCTGACGGTTGGCTCCGCCAACGCCGCCGGCCGCACCGCCAGTTGCCTACGGTGTCGTAAAGATAAATTGATGATCAGATGAACCAAATGGCTGACGAGTGGGAGATCGTATCGTGCCAGGCCGACAAGGCGCCTCTTTTCTTTAGGGCGGCGCAGCTCGTATTGGGTATCCCCGACATGTCACCCCTTTCCTCGACGGCCACTTGGACCGTGCGTCAAAGGGCAACGGGATTAATCCGAAAGGTAACCGCGCAGTCCGAGCAAGAGGCCAAAGAGAAGATTGCAGTTGGACTCTTTGATCAGGACTGAAGGACCGTCTCTTAGCCTTGAATCCAACAAAATATGCGATGGGATAGTCGTCGGCGACGCAAGCCCATGCTTTCAGGCTCCGATACTTCGCTTGCGGATTCCAGGGAAGTGGTGAGGCAGAAATGGATAAAGCCGAAGGCGATACGGATAAAGCCCAAGTCGATTCTTACCGAAAACATGTTTTCGCGGGATATACAGTGGCTGGTTTTTTCATTGCCATGATTGTTCTTGTCAGTGTCCAGGATAGTTTATTTGATGAGGTGTCCAGCACAGTGGCCACGGTTTTCACCCTGATCCTCGGCGTATTCACCTGGGTCGGCGGTGCAATCGCCAACGCGATCTATTCAGTAGACGACGCTTTTGATCCGTGGACCCATGCCGCGGCTATTGTCAAAAGCATCCCCTCGGGTTTGGCCGGCATCGCGGTGCTTCTAGCCGTGGTGTTACTTGCGACGCTTATCCCCCGGGGGGATAATGTATTTCGCCGGATATGGTTTCGCCGCGTGGGTGAACTGGCTAGTGAAGACCAGAGATCAAAGGTGACAACGGCCGCGCCGCGGATTTATTGCGATTGGCGTCTCGGGATATTGGTCAATTTCCGGTCAAGAGTCGGCGTCGATGTAGGCAGTCCAAATCCAATATGTCCCTAAGATGTGTCGCGAGGACAATGCTAATGTGAAGCGAATGACCCCCAAGCCGACATCCCCGGCTCACGATTGCGCCGCGCAACCCGACGTGGCCAGGCCGCAAATCCCTGCTGTAATTGCAACGCAAACGCGAAGCGTACCAAACTGCTCACCCTGGATGCGCTTTTTGGCGCTCCGCCTCCCTCTTTATGAGCCGGGGGCAAACCTAAAAGTGTTGTGTTGTTGTGGTGGTTTGCAAACCTCGGACGCCGATGCGTCGCGAGAACGAATTTCTTTTACCCTCCCACCGAACTCGGGTGTTCCCGAGTTCGGCAATATCAAGTGGCCGAAGTCGGAAACATCCGACTTCGGGAGGGGGAGGGTCGCGCCCAAAGGGCGCGGGGTGGGGTGAAGGCGGCGGAAAAAATTTTGCAATTAATGAATCCGTCTGCGCCAATCGCCCCCACCCGATCAAGTCCGCTCTATCGCGCGGACTTGATCGACCTGTCGCCGGAAGAATGGCAGGCGCGTCATGACGCCGCCTGCGCGATCGTCGCCCGGAAGTATTGCGACCTGTTCGGGTTCTGGCGCGACTGCCGGTATAAGCCGTGCCGCAGCGCCAGGCGGTGCAGCGGCGACCAGGGCGCCTGTCTGCAGAGCCGCTACCGGAGCGTTCCCTATGACGCCGGCATTGCCGCGCGAACTCGGATGGCAGCCCAAACGCCGCCAAACGCGGACCGCTTTACGCGCGCCGCGCACGGCTATGAGCACGGTTCGCTCGGCCTGCACAAAGCAACGAGTGAGAACATGCGAGCCAAGATGCGAGCGAAGATGCGGAAATGATCAATCTCGCGGGCGCGTCCTTCCATTCGCTGGTGGCTATGCTACACGGCGCCCGACATGAGCATCGTTCTCCGTTTCGCCCCCTCGCCGACCGGGTTCCTGCATATCGGCGGGGCGCGCACGGCGTTGTTCAACTGGCTTTACGCCCGCGGCCGCGGCGGGAAAATGCTGCTGCGGATCGAGGACACCGACCGCGAGCGCTCGACGCAAGCTGCGATCGACGCCATCCTCGACGGGCTCACCTGGCTCGGCATCGATTGGGACGGCGAAGCGATTTACCAATTCGCGCGCTCCGCCCGGCACCGGGAAGTGGCCGAGCAGCTCCTGGGGATGGGCCACGCCTACCGCTGCTACGCGAGCCCCGAGGAGCTTACGCAAATGCGCGAAGCGGCGCGCCGCGAGGGCCGCTCGAAACTTTATGACGGCCGCTGGCGCGACCGCGATCCCGGTGACGCGCCGCCGGGCGTCAAGCCGGCGATTCGGCTCAAGGCACCGCTGACCGGCGAAACCGTCATCGAAGATCAGGTCCAGGGCCGCGTCGTCTGGCAGAACGAGAACCTCGACGACCTCGTGCTCCTGCGCTCCGACGGCACGCCGACCTACATGCTCGCCGTGGTGGTCGACGATCATGACATGGGGGTGACGCACATCATCCGCGGCGACGATCATTTGACCAACGCCGCGCGGCAGAAACAGATCTACGACGCGCTCGGCTGGCCGGTGCCGGTGATGGCGCACGTCCCGCTGATCCACGGTCCCGACGGTTCGAAACTGTCGAAGCGCCACGGCGCGCTCGGCGTCGACGCATACCGGGCCATGGGCTACCTGTCGCTGGCGTTGCGCAATTACCTGGTGCGGCTCGGCTGGAGCCATGGCGACCAGGAGATCTTTTCTACAGAAGAAATGATCGCGGCTTTCGATCTGCCGCAGATCGGCCGCTCGCCGGCGCGGTTCGATTTCGCCAAGCTCGAAAGCCTCAACGGTCATTACATCCGCGGAAGCGCCGATGCGGACCTGCTGGCGGCGATCGATCAGCTGCTGCCGCACCTTGCCGACGGCGAAACAGTCGCCGCCAAGATGACGCCACGGCTCCGCAGCCAATGGCTGGCGGCAATGCCGAGCCTGAAGGAGCGTGCCAAGACGCTTCTCGATCTTATTGACGGAGCACATTTTCTACTCGCCGATCGGCCCCTGCGGCTCGACGACAAGGCAAAAGCCCTCCTCACCCCTGACGCGAGAGCCCTGCTGCGAGACATTGCCGCCGACCTCGCCGCGGTCGAGCCCTGGATGATAGAGACGACCGAGCAAGCCATGCGCGTGTTCGCCGAGCGCAGGGGCGTGAAGCTCGGCGCCGTCGCGCAGCCGTTGCGGGCGGCGCTAACCGGCCGCACCACGTCGCCGGGCATTTTCGAGGTGCTCACCGTGCTCGGCAAGGCGGAGAGCCTGGCGCGCATCGCCGATCAGGTCACGCCCGACGAGCAGCGCGGCGCATCGGCCGATCCGCGCGAATAGAGGCCCTGCAATGCCGGCGTGTCGGCGGGCGGACACCAAAGTTCATTCCTGGATGGGCCAGCCCGGCCGGATCACGGCTCCGTGCCCCCCGCTGGCGCGTCGCCCGATAAAAGCCTATTTTCTTGCAGTGCACACTTGGTTGCGCTACCCCAAATGGGGCTGGACCGAGAGCCCTGCACCCGTTTTGCCCGTTAGGCCGCGTGCACTGCACTGTTGAGGCTGCCACACCAGCGAGGATGCGATCATGGACGCGAAAACCGGCGCGAACATCAAGACCGGCAAGCTGACGCTTGGCGACAAGAACTGGTCGTTTCCGCTCTACGACGGAACAATCGGTCCGCAAGTTTTGGACGTCAGCAAGCTCTACAGCGAGGCCGGTATCTTCACCTACGATCCCGGCTTCACCTCGACCGGTAGTTGCGAATCCAAGATCACCTATATCGACGGCGACGAAGGCGTGCTGCTCTACCGCGGCTATCCGATCGACGACCTGGCCGAGCACGGCGACTTCCTCGAAACCTGCTATCTGCTGCTCTACGGCGAACTGCCGACCGCCGCGCAGAAGCAGAACTTCGACGATCGCGTGGTTCATCACACGATGATCCACGAGCAGATGATCCGCTTCTTTCAGGGCTTCCGCCGCGACGCCCATCCGATGGCGGTGATGGTCGGCTGCGTCGGCGCCTTGTCGGCGTTCTATCACGACTCCACCGACATCACCGATCCGACCCAGCGCATGATCGCCTCGATTCGCATGATCGCGAAAATGCCGACGCTGGCGGCGATGGCTTACAAATATTCGATCGGCCAGCCGTTCATCTATCCGAAGAACGACCTGGGTTACGCGGCGAACTTTTTGCGGATGTGCTTTGCGGTGCCGTGCGAGGAATACGTTGCCAATCCGCTGGTGGCCCGCGCCATGGACCGCATCTTCACCCTGCACGCCGATCACGAGCAGAACGCCTCGACCTCAACGGTGCGACTGGCCGGCTCGACCGGCGCCAATCCGTTCGCCTGCATCGCCGCCGGCATCGCCTGCCTGTGGGGACCGGCGCACGGCGGCGCCAACGAAGCGGCGCTGAAAATGCTCGGCGAAATCGGTTCCGTCGATCGCATCCCCGAATACGTCAAGCGCGCCAAGGACCCCAACGATTCGTTCCGGCTGATGGGGTTCGGCCACCGCGTCTACAAACACTACGATCCGCGCGCAAAGATCATGCAGAAGACTTGCCACGAGGTTCTGCAGGAACTCGGCGTCAACGATCCGCTGCTCGACGTCGCCTTGGAGCTCGAGCGCATCGCGCTGCATGACGAGTATTTCGTCGAGAAGAAGCTCTATCCCAACGTTGACTTCTATTCCGGCATCACGCTGCGGGCCATGGGCTTCCCCACCACTATGTTCACGGTGCTGTTCGCGGTCGCGCGCACCGTCGGCTGGATCGCGCAGTGGAAGGAAATGATCGAGGACCCGCACCAGAAAATCGGCCGGCCGCGCCAGCTCTATACCGGCTCGCCGCGCCGCGACTATCGGCCGATCTCGAGAAGGAAGTAGCATCGTCCTCGTCATTGCGGCCTTAGCTAAAAATGACTGTACGAAGGCCGCGCGAAGGTCAGCGCCTTGCCGTCCTGAATGAAGCGGGCGCCCTCCCCGGCCTGCACACGGCCGATTTCCGTCACTACGATACCGACGGCCTTCGCCGCCGCGCGGAAAGCGGCGAGTTTTTCCGGTGCCAGTGTCAAGATGATTTCATAATCGTCGCCGCCGGTGAGCACCGTCTCGAGCAGCTCCGGCGCGGCGGCAATCGCGGCGCGCGCCGCGTCCGAGAGCGGCACCCGCGAAACATCGATTGCGGCTGAGACCGAAGAGGCGCGGCACAGCTTGGCGAGATCGCCGGCAAGCCCATCGGAGACGTCCATCGCCGCCGCCGCGTGCTGCAGCACCGCCTCGGTCAGCGTGTTGCGCGGCTGCGGCAACAGATAGCGTTGCTCCAGGTGGTGGGCCATGGCGTCCGTGAGCTGCCACCGTCTGGCGAGACCGCGGTCGCGCCGCAGTTTTACACCAAGCGCCGCGTCGCCGATCGTGCCGGTGACAACCACGTAGTCGCCGACCTTGGCGGTCGAGCGCCGCACCATCTTGCCGTGCGACACAGCGCCAAACGCCGCGATCGAGACCGACGTCGGACCTGGCGTGCGGTCGGTGTCGCCGCCGAGCAGCGGACAGCCGTAGCGCGCCGCGTCTTCGCCGAGCCCTTGGGCGAACGCCGCAAGCCACGCCTCACCGGTCCCCGACGGCAGCGCGACCGAGAGCAGAAACCCGATCGGCCTGGCGCCTTTGGCGGCGAGATCGGAGAGGTTCATGCGCAGCGCCTTGCGGCCTATCGTTTGCGGCGGGTCGTCGGCAAAAAAATGGACGCCGGCGATGACGCCGTCGGTCGTGAGCACGACATCGCATCCCGCCGGCGGCGTCAGCGCAGCAGCGTCGTCGCCGAGAGCAAACGCGCCGGGGTGGGTCGCCAGCGGGCGGAAATAGCGCGCGATCAGTCGCTCTTCGGCCGATTCAACGTCGTCTTGCATCGTCTGCACCGGTTGATTGCGCGGCAAAACGCTTAGCCACCCCCGCGATCGAATTCGCCGGCGCGCAGCTGGTGCGCGAGCTGATCGAGCACGGCATTGACCATGCCGGTCTCGTCCGCATCGACGAAGGCGCCGGCGACGTCGACATATTCCGACACGACGGCGCGCGCCGGCACGTCGGAGCGGCAAGCGAGCTCGTAGGCGCCGGCGCGGAGCACCGCGCGCAACACCGTCTCGATGCGTTTGAGCGGCCAGCCGCGCGACAGCGCATCGTCGATCCAGGGATCGAGCCGGCTTTGCTCGCGCACCACGCCGCCGACAATGTCGCGGAAAAAGGCGGCCTCCGCCGGCCGGTATTGCTCGCCCTCGACCTCACCGCCGAGCCAATGGTTTTCGAACTCCGCCAAAATCTCGTTCAGGCCGGTGCCGGCGAGATCCATCTGGTAAAGCGCCTGCACGGCCGCCAAGCGCGCCGCGCCCCGCTTGTTGGCTTTCCGGACTTCGCCCGCCGGCGCGCGCGCCATCGATTTATTTTCCCCGCTGCAGGCGGCGCTTCAACGCGACCATTGTCAACGCCGCGCGGGCGGCATCGCCGCCCTTGTCCTGCTCTTGGATACGGGCGCGGGCCAAAGCCTGGGTCAGGGTGTTGACGGTCACGATGCCGTTGCCGATCGGCAAGCCCCGCGCGACCGATAGCTCCAACAGCCCCTGAGCGGAAAGCTGCGAGACGATCTCGAAGTGGATGGTGTCGCCGCGGATCACGCAGCCGAGCGCCACGACGCCCTCGTAGGCAAGCCCTTTTTGCTTGGCCGCATCGACCGCGATGACGATCGCCGAGGGGATTTCCAGCGAGCCCGGAACAGTGATGCGCTCGACCTCGGCGCCGGCCTTGTTCAGCACCTTCATGGCGCCGGCCAGCAGGAAGTCGGCGATGTCGTCGTAATAACGCGCCTCGACAACGAGGATGCGAGCGCCTTTGGCGTCGCTTTTTTCACGCTTGCCTCGCCGCGGCCCAGCCATCGCCTCACTCCGGTTGACGGGCGGTGGTAGCAAGCGGAACGAACACGAACAAGCGTCGCTGTACTCCCGAGAAACTTTGCGCCTAGGAAACCGCCGCTTTGTCCATTGCCGCGAGGATTGCGGCGAACCGCTCTTCCGCAGCGACGCGCATCTGAGGATGCGTAAAGACGTAGAACTGGTCCTCGCGGATCGCGGTCAGGACCCGCTCCGCGACAACGGAAGGGTCGAGCCCGGACTGCACAAGTTCAGCTACCACGCTCGCCGGCCCCGTCGGGTCTGGCGGCCGGGCCGGCCCGTAGCGCACTGAACGATTGCGTGCGCTCTCGGTGATGCGGGTGCGAACCCAGCCGGGGCATAGCACGCTCACGCCAATGCCGAGCGGCTTGAGATGCATCGCAAGCCCCTCCGACATGCCGACCACCGCGAACTTGCTCGCTGAATACGGACCGAACCCCAGCCCGCTGACCATGCCGGCCATGGAGGCGGTGTTGACGATGTGGCCGCCCTCGCCGTGGGCGCGGATTTGAGGGAGGAAAGTACGGATGCCGTGAAGGACGCCCATCAGGTTGACGTCGAGCACCCAGCGCCAATCGTCGAGCGGGATGTCGTCGATACCGCCGCCGCCGGCGACGCCGGCATTGTTGCAGACCACATGAACCTGCCCGAATGCTTCGTAAGACGCGTTGGCCGCACACTCGACGCTGCCGGGATCGGTGACGTCACAGACAACGCCGCGCACGTCGGGTCCGACATTGTGCAGACTCTTGACTGCGGCCGACAGCGCGTCCGCTTCGATATCGGCGAGCATCACCTTCATGCCCGCCTCCGCAAAGGCGCATCCGAGCGCCAGCCCGATGCCGCTTGCGCCGCCAGTGACGAACGCTGTCTTACCGGCGAGTTCCCGCATGTTCCCCCCGAAGCGTGAATGTGGATGTTCTTGCGATGCGCTTACTTTGAAGCCTCCAACAGCCGCGCGGCATAGCGCGCCATCTGGTCGATTTCGAGATTGAGCCGCGCGCCGGGACGCAGTCCACCAAACGTCGTGACCTTCAGTGTGTGGGGAATGATCAGCACCGAAAACGCGTCGCCTTCGACCGCGTTGACCGTGAGCGAGACGCCGTCGAGCGCGACCGAACCCTTAGGCGCGATGAAGTGCGCCAGCTCGGCCGGAACCCGCAGCCACAGCCGTGCCATGTCTGGCAGGTCGTCGCGCGATAGTAGCTCGGCAAGGCCGTCGACATGACCACTGACCATATGTCCGCCAAGTTCGTCGCCAAGCCGCAGCGCCCGCTCGAGATTGAGCTTTGTGCCGCGTTGCCAGGCGCCGGCGTTCGTTACCCGTAACGTCTCCGCGGCGGCGTCGACGGCAAACCAGGCCCGACTGCTTTCCCGCCCGCGCGCCACCACTGTGAGGCATATGCCGGAGCAGGCAATCGAGGCGCCAATATCAATCGTTTGCGGATCGTAGCTGCAGGCGATACGCAGGCGGCGCAGACCGATCGCCTGCTCGTTGACTTCAAGAATCGCGCCTACATCGTTGATAATGCCAGTGAACACGACCCCGTCACCTTCGCTCGAAGACCAGCCGCGTGTCAGCCCCGACCGGCTCGCTCATCACGCATTGCAGGCGTGGCGATTGCGTCAACGCCGCCAGCGGCAAACCGTTCAGCGCGTCGACGCCGTCGGTTCCGACGACCTTCGATGACTGAAACAGCACGGCCTCGTCAATGAGATCGGCGGCAAGCAATGCGGCGGCCAGCGTCGGGCCACCCTCCACCATCAGCCGGGTCACGCCGCGGGCACCCACGAGCTTGAGCACGGCAGCAAGATCGAGGCGTCGATCGCTCTGCGCGGCCCGCAAGACCGTGACGCCCTCTCTCAGCAAAGCGTCGTCTGCAGCCCGCGACGCCTCTCCCCCGGTAACCACCCACACCGGCACGTCACGCGCACTGCGCGCCAAGGGCGACGCCGGCGGTAGGCGCAGCGCGCTGTCGAGCACGACGCGCACCGGCGAATATTTCTCCATGCCGGGCAGACGGCAGGTCAGCATCGGATCGTCGGCGAGCGCGGTGCCGATACCGACCATGATCGCATCGCTTTGCGCCCGCAAGAGATGCACGCGCTCGCGCGCCGCTTCGCCGGTGATAGCTAGCGGCTTTCGGCCCGGCGCGCCCGCCTTACCGTCCGCCGAAACTGCCAGTTTGAGGATCACATGCGGCCGGCCGTCACGCATGCGTCTGATGTGGCCGGCATGGTCATGGCGCGCCTCTTCGGCGCCGACGCCGATGTCGACCGCAATGCCAGCCGCGCGCAGCCGCGCATGCCCCGCACCCGCGACTTCGGGATTCGGGTCTTCCAGCGCCGCTACTACGCGGGAAACACCCCCCGCGATGATGGCATCGGCACAGGGCGGCGATTTTCCGTAGTGCGAGCAGGGCTCCAGCGTCACGTAAAGCGTCGCGCCCCGCGCCGCCTCGCCGGCGCGACGCAACGCCTCGATCTCCGCATGCGGCCGACCCCCGGGTTGCGTCCAGCCGCGGCCGACAATGATGCCATCCTTGACGATCACCGCGCCGACCGCAGGATTGGGCCAGGTGCGGCCGAGCCCGCGCCGGCCAAGCGCAAGCGCCAGCGCCATGAAGCGCGCATCTTGCTGCAAGGCGTCCGCCGGCGCGCTCACTTGCGCGCAATCTCCGCGGCCTCTTCCCCCGATAATTCCGCAAGCGCGGTCTCGAAATCCTTGGCCTCGCGGAAATTGCGATAGACCGAAGCGAAGCGCACATAGGCGACGTCGTCGAGGTCGCGCAAGTAGGCCATCACCATTTCGCCGATCGTTTCCGACGAAACCTCGCTTTCCCCCTGGCTCTCAAGTTCGCGCACAATCTTCGAGACCATCTGATCGATGCGCTCGGGCTCGACCGGCCGCTTGCGCAGTGCGATCTGAACCGAGCGCAACAGCTTGTCGCGATCGAAGGGTACGCGTCGGCCGTTGCGCTTGATGACGATCAGCTCGCGCAGCTGCACCCGCTCGAAGGTGGTGAAGCGGAAATTGCAGGACAGGCAAACGCGGCGGCGGCGGATGACGGAAGAATCCTCCGTCGGCCGCGAATCCTTCACCTGGGTATCGAGGCTTCCACAACTCGGACAGCGCATCCCTTACCCCTCGTAGATCGGGAACCGGCTGACCAGACGTTTGACTTTCTCCCGGACCTTCCACTCGGCTTGGTCGTCCGCCTCTGCGCCCTTCTGCGAAAGCGCATCCAAGACCTCGGCGATCATGTCCCCGATCTGCCGGAACTCTGCGATACCGAATCCGCGCGTGGTGCCGGCCGGTGTGCCCAACCGTATGCCGGAGGTCACCGTGGGCTTTTCCGGATCGAAGGGAATGCCGTTTTTGTTGCAGGTGATGTGGGCGCGCTCGAGCGCCGCTTCGGCCACCTTCCCGGTCAGGCGCTTTGGCCGCAGATCGACCAGCATGAGGTGGGTATCGGTGCCGCCCGAGACGATATCGAACCCGCGAGATTTGAGAGTCTCCGCAAGCGCCTTGGCATTCTCGACGACGTTCTTCGCGTAAAGTCTGAAAGCCGGCCGCAACGCCTCACCGAAGGCGACCGCCTTGGCCGCGATAACATGCATGAGCGGGCCGCCCTGCATACCCGGAAACACTGCGGAATTGAGCTTCTTCGCCAGCTCCCCATCGTCGGAGAGGATCGCGCCGCCGCGCGGACCGCGCAGCGTCTTGTGCGTCGTGGTCGTCACGACGTGGGCGTGCGGGAATGGGCTCGGGTGCACCCCGCCGGCCACAAGGCCGGCAAAATGCGCCATATCGACCATGAGATAGGCGCCGACCTCGTCGGCGATCTCGCGAAACCGGCGGAAATCGATAATGCGCGGATAGGCCGAACCGCCGGTGATGATCACCTTGGGCCGGTGCTGCTTCGCCAGCCTTTCCACCTCGTCCATGTCGATGAGGTGATCCTCGCGCCGCACCCCGTAGGGGACAGGCTTGAACCAGCGGCCCGACAGATTGACCGGCGAGCCGTGGCTGAGATGGCCGCCGGCGGCGAGGTTGAGCCCCATAAAAGTATCGCCGGGCTGCATCAGCGCCATGAACACTTCGGCATTGGCCGAGGCGCCGGAATGCGGCTGGACGTTGGCGAAGCCGCAGCCGAACAGCCGTGTCGCCCGCTCGATCGCCAGCCGTTCGGCGATGTCGACGAACTGGCAGCCGCCGTAATAGCGCTTCCCCGGCAAGCCCTCGGCGTATTTGTTGGTAAGGACAGACCCCTGCGCCTCGAGAACGGCGCGGCTGACGATGTTCTCCGAGGCGATCAGCTCGATCTCGTCACGCTGGCGCCCTAGTTCGCGGAAAATGGCGTCGGCGATCTCGGGATCGCTTTCCGCCAGCGAGGCGCTGAAAAAACCCTCGGCCGTGATCGCTACACCTTGAGGGACCGACATTCCTTGCTCCTGGCCAGAAGAACCCTCTCCGCCGGGCGGCTGAAGGTCCGCCGATAGCATACCGGCCGTGGAGCGCAAGGGCTTGGACCGGGCCGGGGTTATCCCCGCTAGATTTGGGGACGGAGGACCCCCGGCGCCAGTTTAGCCCATTCGTCAGGCGGCGACGCTGGGCAGGCCGGCGAGCGCCATGGCGAGCTCGCCTTCGTCATAGTCCTGATCGACCAGCTTGCCCTCGAAATAGGCGATATAGGCCGCCATGTCGAAGTGGCCGTGGCCCGACATGTTGAACAAGATGGTCTCGGCCTTGCCCTCCCGCTTGCAACGCAAGGCCTCGTCGATGGCGCAGCGCACCGCGTGCGTCGCCTCTGGCGCCGGCACGATGCCCTCGCAGCGCGCGAATTGCACGCCTGCATCGAAGCAGGTCTTTTGATGATAGGCGCGCGCCTCGATCAAGCCGAGCGCGTGGATGTGCGACACCATCGGCGCCATGCCGTGATAACGCAGGCCGCCGGCGTGGAAACCCGGCGGAATGAACGTCGAGCCGAGCGTGTGCATCTTGACCAGCGGCGTTAGGTGCGCGGTGTCGCCGAAGTCGTAGGCGTATTGTCCGCGCGTCAGCGACGGGCATGCGGCCGGCTCGACCGCGATGAAGCGGCGCTTGCGGCCGCCGCGCAGTTGCAGCCCGAGGAACGGGAAGGCAAGCCCCGCGAAGTTCGAGCCGCCGCCGGTGCAGCCGATCACGATGTCGGGGTCGTCGCCCGCCATCTCGAACTGCTTGATCGCTTCCTGGCCGTTGACGGTCTGGTGCAGCAGCACGTGGTTGAGCACCGAGCCGAGCGAATA
>JBEKJZ010000096.1:0-12395 GCA_050010955.1 Xanthobacteraceae bacterium
TTATGGAAGGGCCTTGGTGCCGATTCCGAAGAGAAGCACGAGCCCGTGAGCGACATCGACACCGTAGTGGTGGATAGTCTGAAAGTGCTTGACCCCAAACGGCCGATTAGAGAAGCAGACATGCGTGAGGCCACCTCACTCGCGTGCGGCCCAGACCGGGGGCTGTTGGCACAGTATCGGACCGTAAAACAGCACAAATCCGCCGAATGCCGCGACCCAGGCAGCGGCTGCGAACTCCATGAGCGGCATCGAGCCGACGAAGCCTGCAATTATTCGAAACACCGCAGCGCAGAGCACGAACAGATAGATTGCCTGCGTTCCACGACCGGCGGTCAACGGTTGTCCGGTGTGTCCCAGGCTGGCGCGTGTCATGACCGCGAGCGTCATTAGCCCGACCGCGCCCGCCGTCCAGGCGTGAATGCCAACGCTGCTTGGGACGACCAAAGGATAGAGAATGGATGCACCAAGCAACGCAAAGCCGATTGGCACGAAAGCGTAGCCCACGTGAAGGACCAGCACGAGTCGATCGGAGGTCGTGCGATCGCCTGCCCATCGAACGAGCCGTGCGATCTGCATAACCGCCGCCGCGATCAAGGCAAGACCGGTGATGCTGCTGCTCGGCAATGCCACCCAGAGTGCTAGCGAGACAAGGCTCACAGCAATCGAAGCGACGTCGAAACGCGAAAACGGCGCCGGCAACCGTCCATTTTCCCGGCGCGCAAGCCAATTGCGTGTAAAACTCGGCACGATCCGTCCGCCGACCAGCGCGATCAACATGATGACGGCTGCGATACCGATCCGAATGCTGTAGTCGGCGCTGTCGAATACGTAGACCTCTGTATGGAAAGCAATGTTTCCCGCAATCAGAACGCCAATCAGCACTAGGACACGTAAATTGCGCCAATTGCGACCTGCAATGATCTCGCGTGCAGCAACGACCGCGAGCGTCGCGAGGAAGGCGACGTCAATCAGTGCAGCAACCAAAATTCCGAGTTGGGCCGAAAACAGAATTGCAAAACGGCCCGCAAGCCAGAGCGCAGCGAGAGTCATCAGCGGGCCACCGGTGATCGGCAACCGCCCGGTCCAGTTGGGGATCGCAGTCAGCAGAAATCCAGCGATGACGGCCGCGACATAACCGTAGAGCATTTCATGAATGTGCCAATCGAGCGGCGAATAGGCGGTGCGCAACGACAGATCGCCCATGAGCTGCGGAATCCAGAGGACGATACAGGCGACTGACCAAGCCGCACCGCCAAGAAAAAATGGTCGAAAGCCGTAAGAAAACAGCGCGGGACCGGAATATTTCAGCCGGCGTTCGAGAGCCGGAGGCATCGATGAGGAAGCTGGACTGCTGGACATGGACCTACCTCTCAACCCGCATATTGGCGATGAGCGCAAACGTTCACTTGAAATGGCGTCAGATCGACAGGACGCGTCGAAGAAAAATCCCACTCGGATTTTCTGAGCGCGACATCTGTCCGATCAATGTCAACCATTCTTCGTCGCTCGCGCCATTGACGAACCGGCCAACCGACTCGATGGCGAGTTCGCCCGTCGATACGTTGCTTTCGGCCGCAAGAGCGACGAGGCGTGCAGTGAGCGCAAGGTCCCCGAGCGAGAACAGGGTCTCATTGATCACAGCTTCGTCTTGGAAGGCGGCAATGATATCGCCGAGTAACATGTTCTCGTTTCCGCTCAGGCCACTCGCAAGGCTTCGGCGCCGGCGAGATCGATGCCTTCGATACGCGCGTCGCTGGCAAGCCGCGCAACGTATTGTGCGAGCGCACGCCGTTGCACGCAATCCTGCAGGTATGCGGCGATCCGTTCCGCCACAAGTTCGAACGGCAAATCGCGGCCTTCATGCTTGCGGTCAAGCCGGACAATATGAAAGCCGTAACGCGTGGCGACCAGCTCCGGACTGATCGAGCCTGGTTCGAGCGCAAGCAAGGCGCGTTCGAATTCGGGCGTTGTCTGACCGGCTGTAATCTGACCGAGGTTGCCACCCTGTGAAGCTGACGAGCAGGCCGAGTGCGCCCGCGCCAGGGCGGCGAACTGCTCCGGATGCTCACGCACGACGGCAAGCAGCGTTTCCGCGGCAGTACGGGCTTGCGCGTAACGCGGCGCATCGGCGTTGCTCGCGGCAAACAGAATATGGGCGGCTTCATAGATGTCAGATGAACGGAATCGCTGTCGGTTCTGCTCGTAATATCGCCGGCATGTTGCCACATCCGCCGTCGGCGTTTGAACTTCCCGATCGATAAGGGTGCGAATCGCCGCTTCGTCCTCGGTCTCGCGGCGACCCTCGCTATCGGCCATCGGTTCTCCCGAAACCTCGAGCCGACATGCCTCCTGCAGCAGCAATTCGCGCACCACCAGGGCCCGCGCGGCGGCTTTCCACGCTTCGGCCGGTGTATGCGAAGGATGATGCTGGGCTTCGCGCGCAATCAGGTCGCGCGGGATCGCAACCCCGTTGACGCTTACACCACGACCCCTCGGCAAGATCGATTGATGCACCGCGCATGTCATCGCCGTTACTCCGCGGGAACGGCGCTCGGCCGCTGGCGTGCCGGTCTGCCGTTTCTAGTTGTGCGCACGACTTGGTAGCCCCGGCGGCCGAGATACCAGACCGGCGCGCTCCAGATGTGCACCAGGCGCGTGAACGGGAACACCAGAAAGATGGTCATGCCGACGAAGAGGTGCAGCTTAAAGATCGGGCTCACGTCGGCGATCAGCGTCGAGACGCCCGGTTGGAGCGTGAGGATGCCCTGCGCCCAGGTCATGAAATTCACCATCACATGGCCGTCCATGTGCTGCAGCGAGATCGGAATTGTGGAAAGCCCAAGGATGAGCTGGACGTAGAGCAGCAGCAGGATGGCGATATCGCCGAATGACGATGTGTTACGGATGCGCGCATCGAACAGCCGGCGATGCACCAGGAGCGTGAGGCCGATGAAGGCCAAGACCCCGGCCACCCCGCCGATGCCGATAGCCATGCCCTGCTTGAATGTGTGCGAAATGGCGAGCGCCTCGAAGATCCAGATCGGCGTGAGCAATCCGCCGAAGTGACCGAGGAAGATGACCAGCACGCCGACGTGGAACAAGTTCGAGCCCCACATCAACTGCTGCCTACGGAGCAATTGGCTTGATCCGCTCCGCCAAGTGTATTGCTCGCGATCAAAGCGAACCAGGCTGCCGACCAGAAATACCGTCAGGCAAAGGTAGGGATACCAGCCGAACACGACGCAGTTGAGGGTCTCGCGCATAATCATTTCCTCATGAGCGCGAAATGCGGGAAGGCGACGGAGTGGCCACGCCGGGGGCGGGCCGCCGGCCGGCGCGGATCCTGGCGATGAGGCCGTCCTTGCAACCGTCGCCAGCGTTCGGCCCAAAGTTGACCGGCTGGTCCTCCCAGGCGGCATCGAGCGCCGCGAGGTCGGTCGCATCCGGGTCGGGCTCGGCGAGCAACGCCGAGATATCTTCGGTTTTGGGCTTGCAAGCCGCGAGCGCCGTAAGAACGCGAAAGACAGCCTCGTAGTCAGACTGGCGCTTGTGCAGGCGTTCGGCCAAAACTGCGAAAATATGGGCTGGTTGACCAAGCAGTTCGTAGGCCTCGGCGCGTGGCCGCGTCGACAGGAACTCCAGGAATAGCGGTAGGAAATCCGGCAGCTCGGCGGCTTCGATCTCGAGCCCGCAGTTCTCATACAGCGACTTGAGGTCGATCAGGGCCTGACCGCGATCCCGGCTCTCGCCGTGCACATGTTCAAACAGATGCAGCGACAGCGAGCGTGTGCGATCAAACAGCAGCACATAGCGCTCCTGCAGGTCATAAAGATCGCTGGTCCCGATTTCGTTCATCAGACGCTCGAGCTGGCGACAAACCCCGGCGTCCAGGAGTGCTTCCCGGGCGATAGCCGCCGTGAGCTCGGGCATGGCTTCCTGCAATTGTGCGGTCGGATAGCTCAGCACCGCCGACAGCACCTTAAAGGTCCGGGTCATCACATCACCTCCATCGGCATCTTGGCCTTCTTAGGCGTGCCAAACAGGTTGACCTCGGACGCGCCGCCGGAGCAATCATTGCCGAAGGAAAAACCGCAAGAGCCGCGTAGATCGTAAGCATCCTCGTTAAGTTCGCGGTGCGCAGTCGGGATCACGAAGCGGTCCTCGTAGTTCGCGATCGCCATTGTCTGATACATGTCCTCGATCGCCAACCCGGTGAGACCGACACGCGTGGCGATGTTCTCGTCGATGACGCCGTCGATGGTCTTGGCGCGCATGTAGGCCCGCATCGCGAGCATGCGTTCCAGACCGAGCGCGACCGGCTCTTCCTCGCCCGCCGTCAATAGGTTGGCGAGGTATTTGAGCGGAATCCGCAGCGAGCGCACATCCGGCATGCCGGCGTCGTGGCCGATCTTGCCGGCGGCCGCGGCCGACTGAATCGGCGACAGCGGCGGCACGTACCAAACCATCGGCAGCGTGCGGTATTCCGGGTGAAGCGGGAACGCCACTTTCCATTCTATTGCCATCTTCCAGATGGGCGAGCGGCGCGCGGCCTCGAGCCAGTTTTCGGCAATCCCGTCGGAGCGCGCTTGCTCGATCACCGCCGGGTCATTGGGGTTGAGGAAAATATCGAGCTGCGCCTCGTAGAGGTCCTGCTCGTTTGCAGCACTGGCCGCATCCTCGATGCGGTCGGCGTCATAGAGCACGACGCCAAGGTAGCGGATGCGGCCGACGCAAGTCTCCGAGCACACCGTCGGCTGGCCGGCCTCGATGCGCGGATAGCAGAAGATGCACTTTTCGGACTTTCCGCTCGACCAATTGTAATAGATTTTCTTGTACGGACAGCCCGATACGCACATGCGCCAGCCGCGGCACTTGTCCTGGTCGATCAGGACAATGCCGTCTTCCTCGCGCTTGTAGATTGCGCCGGAGGGGCAGGCTGCTACGCAGGCCGGGTTAAGACAGTGCTCGCAGAGCCGCGGCAGATACATCATGAAGGTGTTTTCGAACTGGCCGTAGATGTCCTTCTGCACGCCTTCGAAATTGTAGTCCTGCGAGCGCTTGGAGAACTCGCCGCCCAGGATCTCCTCCCAATTCGGGCCCCACACGATCTTCTCCATCCGCTCGCCGCTGATCAGCGAACGCGGCCGCGCGGTCGGGAACGCCGCCATCTCCGGCGCCTTCTGCAGGTGCTCATAATCGAACGTGAACGGCTCGTAATAGTCGTCAATTTCCGGCAGATCGGGATTGGCGAAAATCTTCGCCAGCACCCGCCACTTCGCGCCGATACGTGGCTCGATCTTGCCGTTCTCCTTGCGCCGCCAGCCGCCGTTCCAGCGTTTTTGATTTTCCCAGTCCTTCGGATAGCCGATGCCGGGCTTGGTCTCGACGTTATTGAACCAGGCGTATTCCATGCCCTCGCGGCTGGTCCACACGTTCTTGCAGGTGACCGAGCAGGTGTGGCACCCGATGCACTTGTCGAGGTTCAGCACCATCGCGATTTGCGCGCGGACTTTCATTCTGCGGCCTCCATTTTGGGCGCAATCACTATTGGTTCGGGCTGATCGGCGTTCGGCTCGTCGAGCCAGTCGACCTTCGACATCTTGCGGACAATGACGAACTCGTCGCGGTTGGTGCCAATCGTGCCGTAGTAGTTGAAGCCGTAGGACTGCTGAGCGTAACCGCCGATCATGTGTGTGGGCTTCACCACGACGCGCGTCACCGAATTGTGGATGCCGCCGCGCTGGCCGGTCACTTCCGAACCCGGCACGTTTACGATCTTTTCCTGCGCGTGATACATCAGGCACGTCCCTTCCTTCACGCGCTGCGAAACCACGGCGCGCGCCGCCAAGGCGCCGTTCGTGTTGTAGGCTTCGATCCAGTCATTGTCGGCAATGCCGGCCTTGGCCGCGTCCGTCTCGCTGATCCAAACGATTGGACCGCCGCGCGACAGCGTGAGCATCAGCAGGTTGTCGGTATAGGTCGAGTGGATGCCCCATTTCTGGTGCGGCGTGATAAAATTGAGGACGACCTGCTTCTCGCCGTTCGGCTTGGAGTCAATCACCGGTTTGATCGCTTTTAGATCGACCGGAGGGCGATAGACGCAGAGCGCTTCGCCGAAGGCCCGCATCCAGAGATGATCCTGATAGAGCTGCTGGCGTCCGGTGAGGGTACGCCAAGGGATCAACTCGTGAACGTTGGTGTAGCCGGCGTTGTAGCAGACCTTCTCTGATTCCAGGCCAGACCAGGTCGGCGCTGAGATGATCTTGCGGGGTTGCGCCACGATGTCGCGAAAACGGATCTTCTCGTCTTCCTTGGGCATGGCGAGATGGGTGTGATCGCGGCCTGTCGTTTTCGACAGCGCGTCCCAGGCTTTGACCGCGACCTCGCCGTTTGTTTCCGGCGCAAGCGCGAGGATTACCTCGGTGGCGTCGATGTCGGTGTCGATCTTCGGCATGCCGTGGGTCGGCCCTTCCTGCGTGACCGTGCCGTTGAGACGCTTGAGCAGATCAACCTCGTGCTCGGTATTCCAGGCGATGCCCTTCACGGCGTTGCCGAGTTTGGACATCAAAGGCCCAAGTGCGGTGAATCGCTGGTAGACATTCGGGTAGTCGCGCTCGACCAGGGCGATCGCCGGCATCGTCTTGCCAGGGATCGGTTCGACGTCGCCTTTCTTCCACTCCTGGACGTCGATCGCCTGGGCCAATTCATTCGCGGTGTCGTGCTGGATCGGCGTGAGAACAATGTCTTTCTCGATACCTAGAATTTCCGGCGCGACCTCGGAGAATTTCTTGGCGATCGCCTTGTAGATTTCCCAATCGCTTTTGCACTCCCACACCGGATCGATCGCGGCCGAAAGCGGGTGAATAAAGGGATGCATGTCGGAGGTATTGAGATCGTTCTTTTCGTACCAGGTGGCGGTCGGCAGCACGATGTCGGAATAAACGCAGGTCGTCGACATGCGGAAGTCGAGCGTCACCAGGAGATCGAGTTTTCCCTGCGGCGCTTCGTCGTGCCAAACGACTTCCTTCGGCTTTTTGCGGCCGGTCTCGCCCAAATCCTTGCCTTGCACGCCGTGGGTGGTGCCGAGCAGATGCTTGAGGAAATACTCATGGCCCTTGCCCGATGAGCCGAGCAGATTCGACCGCCAAACAAACATGTTGCGCGGCCAGTTGTCGGGATGATCCGGATCGTCGCAAGACATCTGTAATTCGCCGGATTTCAGTGCGTTAACGACGTAGTCCTTCGGGTCGACGCCTGCCGCCGCGGCGCTTCTCGCGACCGCCAGCGGGTTCTGCTTGAATTGCGGCGCCGACGGCAGCCAGCCCATGCGTTCGGCGCGGACGTTGTAGTCGATCATCGCGCCGTCCCATCCTCCGGGCGGCGCGGTCGGCGAAAGGATTTCATCGACGCCGAGTGTCTCGTAGCGCCACTGGTCGGTGTGCGCGTAGAAGAACGAGGTCGAGTTCTGTTGCCGCGGCGGCCGCCCCCAGTCGAGCGCGAACGCGAGCGGAAGCCAACCCGCCTGCGGACGCAATTTCTCCTGCCCGACATAATGCGACCAGCCGCCGCCCGATTGCCCGACGCATCCGCACATCGCCAGCATGTTGATGACGCCGCGGTAGTTCATGTCGCAGTGGTACCAATGGTTCATTGCCGCGCCGATGATGATCATGGAGCGGCCATTGGTCTTCTCGGCATTGAGGGCAAACTCGCGCGCCACCGTGACGATCTGATCGCGCGGCACGCCGGAGATTTTCTCCGCCCAGGCGGGCGTGTAGGGCTCGTTGTCGTCATACGATCTGGCGACGTGCTCGCCGCCGAAGCCACGATCGAGACCGTAGTTTGCAGCAAGCAGATCGAACACGGTGGCAACGAGAGCGTCACCGTCCTTCAGCGTGACGCGCTTCGCCGGTACCTTGCGCACGAGAACGCTCGGATGCTCGGTGCCGGCGAAATAATCGTGCTCGCGATTGCCGAAGTAAGGAAACGCAACGTCGGTGAACTCATCCTTGGTTTCGGCAAGCGACAATCGCGGCTTGATGTCCCGGCCCTTGGCATCCTTTTTCTCGAGATTCCACTTGCCTTTTTCGCCCCAGCGGAAGCCGACCGAGCCATTCGGGACGACGACCTCGCCGCTGGCGTCGTCGAAAGCGACGGTCTTCCACTCGGGATTGTTCGTCTCGCCGAGCGAATGGGCAAAATCCGAGGCGCGCACGAGCCGCTCGGGCACTAGCCGTCCCTCGGATTTCACCAGCCGCACCAGAAATGGCATGTCCGTATACTGGCGCGCGTAGTCAGCGAAATATTTAGCCTGCCGATCGATATGGAATTCGCGCAGGATGACATGGCCCATCGCCATGGCGAGCGCTGCATCGGTGCCCTGTTTTACCGAAATCCAGAGGTCGGCGAACTTCGACGCCTCGGAATAGTCGGGGCAGATCACGACGCTCTTGGCGCCGCGGTAACGCGCCTCAGTGTAGAAGTGTGCGTCGGGCGTACGCGTCTGCGGAACGTTGGAACCCCACAGGATAAGAAAGCCCGAATTGTACCAGTCGGCGCTCTCGGGCACGTCGGTCTGCTCGCCCCAAGTCTGCGGCGACGACGGCGGCAGGTCGCAGTACCAGTCGTAAAACGACATGCTGACGCCGCCGATCAGCGAAAGATAGCGCGAGCCCGCCGCGTAAGAGACCATCGACATAGCAGGAATGGGCGAGAAGCCGATGATCCGATCGGGGCCATGTCGTTTAATCGTATAGGCGTTAGCGGCGGCGATGATCTCGGTAACCTCGTCCCAAGTCGCGCGCACGAAACCGCCGAGGCCGCGCTTATTGATGTAAGCCGCGCGCTTGTTCGGGTCCTCGACGATGGACGCCCAGGCGGCAACCGGCGTCCGTATCGCGCGAGCTTCGCGCCACAGCTTGAGCAGGCGTGAACGCACTAGCGGATATTTCACGCGATTGCCTGAATACAGATACCAGGAGTAGCTCGCACCCCGCGAGCAGCCGCGCGGCTCATGGTTTGGAAGTTCGGGGCGCGTGCGCGGATAATCGGTCTGCTGTGTTTCCCACGTGACAATGCCGCCCTTGACGTAGATCTTCCACGAACAAGAGCCGGTGCAGTTGGCGCCGTGCGTCGAGCGCACGATCTTGTCGTGCTGCCAGCGTTTACGATAGCCGTCCTCCCAGCGCCGGTCTTCGTTGGTCGTGATTCCATACCCGTCTGAAAACGCCTCGCCTGCTCGCTTGAAGAACGTAAGGCGATCGAGGAAATGACTCATGGCGCGACCTCTAACGTGTCTGACCGATCGCAGGCGCGACCGTTGGCGTTGCTTTCGAGCTGCGATCGAGCTGCCAGAAGTACGCAGAAACGCCGATGGCCATCACCGCGAGCACGACGTAAGCGAAGAAGCCGCCAGCGTAACCCTGCGTTCCGAGCGCATCGACGACCGCTCCGAGAAACGGCGGAATGATGAAGCCGCCGAGCGCACCAAGTCCGCCGACAATGCCCGCTGCACCGCCCACTGCCTGAGGTACATATTTAGGCACCATCTTGAACACCGCCGCATTGCCGACCCCCATTCCCAGCGCGATTAATAATTCGCCGCCAAGAGCGAGCGAGAACTCCTCCGTGAAGGTGAGCATCAGCGCACCGGCCAATACGGCCACGAAGGCGATAACCGCGGTTCGCTCGCCGCCGATGCGCTCGGAAATCATGCCGCCGAATACCCGGATGATTGCGGCGAGCAGCGAAAAGCCGAGCCCGCCGAGCGCGGCTGCGGACTTCACGTCCATGTGGTGCAGACTGATCCAATAGGTCGGAAACCAGGCGGTTAGTGCGAGGAAGCCGCCGAAAGACACGAAGTAAAGAGCGACGAGGCCCCAGGTGCGCGGCTCTTCAGCGGCGGAGATGATCGCCTGCCAGACGCGTTCGTTCGGAAAGAGTTCCTCTCCCTTCTCAGCAGCGATCCGTCGGCTGGTCTCTGAGTCGAAGCCTTGCTGGCGCAATTGGAAAAAATAAGCGTCCCGGGCAAACCAGGCATAGATCGCGGCCCCGACCAGAAGGAACGTGAACCACGCGAAGTAGGACCCGGCAAGTCCCCAGCTGGCAATGGCATAAGGCAGTAGCAGCGTGAAAAGGCCGGGCGCGAGATTGCCGATTCCACCATAAGCGCCGAGCGCTGTGCCCTGACGGGATTGCGGGAACCAATAGGACACCTGCGGAATGCCGACTGAAAACGAGGCAACACCGCATCCGCTCAAGAACCCGAACAAGATGACGATCGGATACGCGGTGATGGTGAGTGTTTTGACCGTGATCAGAATGAACA
The DNA here is from genome assembly GCA_050010955.1 of Xanthobacteraceae bacterium. GTDB lineage: Bacteria > Pseudomonadota > Alphaproteobacteria > Rhizobiales > Xanthobacteraceae > BOG-931. The sequence goes on from JBEKJZ010000096.1 coordinate 10,328, forward strand.
CCAAGCCCCACATGCCGACCAACGACAGCCCGAACAGAGAAAGCATCGGCAGACGACCGCCGACGCGGTCGACCCAAGCGCCGAATGGAATGCGCAGAAGCGAACCAGTTAGCTGTGGCGCCGCAACCAGCAGGCCGAGGGCGAGGCCGCCGAGATGCATTTGGTCCTGGAAATATTTTGCAGCCGGGCCGTAAAGCGCGACTGCGGCAAACCCTACGAAAAATCCCCATGTGCCCATGATCAGCCCAAGCGCCGGGCTGCCGTAGAGCCGATAACGTCCGCTCGTTTCAACGCCAACCGTGTCGGTCGCAGTAGTCATTTCTGGCCCCTTGAATCTTCGTTCCCGTACGTTGAACTAGGCGGTTCATTGCTTCATTGAGGTAAATCAAATACCACTTTCGGCTCACCTGTTCGCTATGACGAAGCCGAGAAACGAAGCTCCGCTACGTCGCGCGCGTACCGTGGCTTTCCGTCAGCTTTCGAACCGCGGGAAAAGAATGTTGTTTTCGATGTGCATATGCTCGGTCAGGTCCTCAACCAGCTTGCCGAGATCGGCATAAAGTGCGCGCCATGTGTTGCAGGCGTTATTGGGCGGTGTCAGGTCCCCGGTAACGGAGGCAAGCATGTCGAGCGCCTCGCCGTGCTCGTCGTGCTCGTGACGCATCATGGCGATGGGATGGACAATCATCGGATTGCCGCCCCCGCGCATGATCGGGAAAAGCACTTGCTCTTCCTTCGCCATGTGCGATTCGAGTTGTTCTTGCATGCGTGCGAGAAGCTGGGAAAGACCCTTGGGCACCGACGGATCGCCGGCATGCACCTCCTCGACCCGAGTTGCCAAATTGTGCAACTCCGGGAGTACCCGGCGATGAACCTCGTGATAGCGTTCTAGGATACAATTGATGATGTCGTCGGTGTTGTCGGGTACCGGATTGTCTTGCGGAGGGAGACTGGTCAATTCGGCTTCAATAGCCGCCAGATCGAGGCCTTTCTTCCGTGCTGCCTCAACCAGGCTCTCCGACCCGCCGCAGCAGAAATCGAGCTTATGCCGACGAAAAACGGCCGTCGCTCCGGGTAGACTCGCCGCGATCTCGCCCAGGCTGCATGTGGCCAGTGGTGGTGTTTCCGCGGACCGCATCGGGCTCTCCATTCGTGTATTTTGGTATTTCAAATGCCAGTTACCAAACAGCAATAATGTGGTATAGTCAATACCAATTTGGAGGGCGACAAATGAAATTGCTGGCGTCGACCGATTTTGCCCTGCGGGTCCTTATGCGACTAGCCGTCGCGCCCGACACGCATGTCAGCACTGATGCCTTGGCGCGCGAGCTCGTCATTTCGCGCAATCATCTTCACAAGATCGTCCAATTCCTCACCGAAGCGGGCCTCGTTCGTACCATTCGAGGCGCCCACGGCGGCGTGATGCTTGCGCGACCCGCCAACCAGATCAACGTGGGGGCGGTCATTCGTAGCCGCGAAGAGGATCAAGCACTGGTGGAATGTTTTCGCGTTGACGGCGGGGCTTGCACGCTGCTGCCGCGCTGTCGTCTGCGCGGTATCCTCGATGCGGCAAAAAACGCGTTTTACCAGCATCTCGATCGCTACACGCTTGCCGATTGCCTCATTGTAACCGGCGCGCCCGCGCGAGGGCGTCCGAGCCGGACATGGCAGCGCAGCCCGCGCCTTACGGCGTCCTAGCCTTTGCGCCGCTTAGCCGCGGAGGAAACGACAGCTCCTAAATCCGCCGCGGTTCCAGCCTCATCCGCAGCCCGTAGCGGGGCCGCGGCGTGACGCCGAAGCCGCGATTGAGGCCATAATTGGTGGCAACGTCAGGGGACCGGCGGCTTGGCTCCCACAAAAAATCAACACTGTCTCGACTGTTGCGATGCACACTCCATGTCCGAGTCGGGTCATTCGCGACCGAATCGAGCCAGTAGTAAGTTCGGCTATGTCCGCTTCTCTAATCGGCCGTTTGGGGTCAAGCACTTTCAGACTATCCACCACTACGGTGTCGATGTCGCTCACGGGCTCGTGCTTCTCTTCGGAATCGGCACCAAGGCCCTTCCAT
>JBEKJZ010000097.1:0-12191 GCA_050010955.1 Xanthobacteraceae bacterium
GGTTGGAAGGCCTGGTCCGCCGGGATCGTGGCGACGAGCTTGTAATAATCCCACGGCCCTTTGGATTCCGCCGGCTTCTTGACCTCGTACAGATACATGTCGTGGACCATGCGGCCGTCCTCGCGGATCTTGCCGTTCTTGGCGAAGAAGTCGTCGACCGGCATTGCGCGCATCTTCTCCATCACCGCCTGGGTGTCGTCGGTGCCGGCGGCCTGCACGGCCTTGAGGTAGTGCGTGGTCGCCGAATAGATGCCGGCTTGCGCCATGTTAGGCATCTTGTTCATGCGCTGAAAATAACGCTGCGACCAGGCGCGCGACTCCTCGTTGCGGTCCCAGTAGAAGGCGTTGGTCAGCAGCATGCCTTGCGCAGTCTGCAGGCCGAGGCTGTTGATGTCGTTGATGAAGACCAGCAGCCCGGCCAGCTTCTGACCGCCCTGCACGACGCCGAACTCGGCCGCCTGTTTGATCGAATTCGTGGTATCGGCGCCGGCGTTGGCAAGCCCGATCACCTTGGCTTTCGAGGCTTGCGCCTGCAGCAGCGCCGAGGAGAAGTCCGACGTGTTGATCGGAACGCTGACGCTGCCGAGTACCTGGCCGCCGCTCGCCTTGACGACGCCGGCCGTGATCTTTTCGAGGTCGTGGCCGAAAGCATAATCGGCCGTCAGGAAGAACCAGGTGTTGTAGCCCTCCTTGACCATGGCGGCGCCGGTGCCGTGCGAGAGCGCGTAATTGTCGTAGGTGTAATGGATCGAGACCGGCGTGCAGGCTTCGTTGGTGATGCGCGCCGCGCCCGGCCCGTTGAGGACGACGATCTTGTTCTTGGTCTTGGCGACATCGATGGCGGCGAGCGCGGTCGCCGATGCGGCGACGTCCATGAGCGCGTCGACGTGCTGGTTGTCGAACCATTCCCGCGCCGTGGCCGAGGCAATGTCCGGCTTGTTCTGGTGATCGGCGGAGATCACTACGATCGGCTTGCCCAGCACTTTGCCGCCGAAATCTTCAACCGCCATCTTGGCGGCCGTAACCGCGCCGACGCCGGTGATGTCAGCATAGATGCTCGACATATCCTCGAGCATACCGATTTTCACCACGCCGTCGGAAATCTTGTCCTGGGCCTGGCCGGTCAGTGTGCACGCGAGCAATAGTGCGGCGCCGATTGCAGCCGATCTCTTCATTGTCCCCTCCCGAGTGGCCGGCTCGCTATGCCGCCAGCCGCAGGCGTTCGCCATCCGATACCAGATACGCGGGCTGTCCCATCATGCTCTGCGGATAGGCGTTGGCAGAACCAGGCCGTACGGACAACGACCGAGAGCGATGAAGGCGCTTGATGACAGAACACCACGATGGGCGGACGATAGACCATGTCACCCCCTCGGCAAAGCCGCCAAGGCATCGACTTTTATCCACTTGCGCGCTGTGATGGGTAACGGAGCTGTTGATGCGGACAACCTATGGGCCGGACTATCCGCGCACGCTCGGGGCGCTGCTGGAGTGGTCCGGAAAGGATCCGGCGGAACCGGCGGTGACCGACGCCGCGGGGACGATGCACCGGCGCGCCTTCCAAGACCGCGTGTTGCGGGTGGCGGCGGGGTTGCGCGCCGGCGGCGTCGGCCCCGGGGCTCGGGTGGCGCTGTGGTTGCCGAATAGCACCGCGTACCTCGCCGCGATCTTCGCCTGCGCTCGGTTCGGCGCGCTTGCCGTCCATATCAATACGCGCTTTCGCGTGGCGGAAGTCGGCAGCATCCTGCGCCGGTCGCGCGCCATCGCGCTGGTGACGGAATGGGGATTCCCGCCGGTCGACTTCCCGGCGATTTTCGCCGCACTGCCGCCGGAGGATCGCGCCGCATTGCGCTGCGTGTTCGGGCTTTCTTCCGGCGTGACGGAACTCGCCCGCCTGCCGGTGTTGCCGCTCGAGGGTGCTGCAGTCGATGCGGGGCCGGAGGAGGCAACCGGGACGACCCCCTGCCTGACGTTCACCACCTCAGGCACCACCAGCGGGCCGAAACTGGTCCTGCACGATCAGCAGACCATCGCCGGGCACGCTGTCGACGTCGCCCGCCATATCGGGCTGGATGCGGCGGAGGCGGTGCTGCTTGGCGCGGTGCCGTTCTGCGGAACGTTCGGCAATGCGGCGGCGATGGCCGCGATCGCCGGCGGGGCGCATGTCGTGTGCCTCGCGCAATTCGACGGTGAGGCGGCGGCCGGGCTGATCCGTCGGCACCGGATCACTCACGTGATCGGCGGCGACGACATGTTCGGCCGCATCGCCGCGGCGGCTGCCGGGCGTCCGTTCCAGTCGGTGCGCTTCGCGGGTTTCGCCGCCTTCCACTCCTCCTCCGCCGCCTCGATCGCCGCCGCGGAGGCGGTCGGCATGCAGCCCCGCGGCCTCTACGGCAGTTCGGAAGTGCAGGCGCTGTTCTCGATCTCGGAGGGCGACAACCGCCGGCTCGGCGGCGGCGTCCCTGTCAGCAAGCGCGCCCGGCTTGCGGTGCGCGATCCGGAGACCGGCCGCGCGCTGCCGCCCGGCGCGTCCGGCGAGCTGTGGATCGATGCTCCGTCTCGCTTCATCGAGTATCTGGAAAATCCGGCGGCGACCGAGCGCGCGATCGACGCCGACGGCATGTTCCGCACCGGCGATCTCGGCCGCCTGGACGGCGCGGGATTCGTCTATGAGGCGCGGCTGGGCGATGCCATGCGGCTTGGCGGATTCCTGGTCAGCCCCGAGGAGATCGAGACCGTGATCCAGGTGCAGCCCGGTGTCGCCGGCGTCCAGGTCGTGGCGGCGTCCGCCGGAGAGGGCGATGCGGTGCCGGTGGCCTTCGTGCGGCCGGCCGATGGGGCAGTGCTGGACGCGGGCGTCTTGCGGTCACGTTGCCTCGAGCAACTGGCGCGGTTCAAGGTCCCGGAGCGGATCGTGCTGGTGGATGCGTTCCCCATCGTCGACAGCCCGAACGGCCCGAAAGTGCAGAGGGTGCGTTTGCGCGAAATGGCCGAGGCGCTACTACGGCAAGAGCGCGGCGCGCCCCGCGATGCCAGTAGCGGAGTAATCCGCTGAGCAGGCCGCATTGTGCGCTGTCAGACCCTTTGACAACACCAAGAGCAATGGGCAAGGCTGCCGAAGGCGCTCCCTAACCTGATCGGCATCATGACAAAATCCGTCCTCGGCATCATCGGCGGCTCCGGCATCTATGACTTGCCGGGGCTCAAGAACGCACATAGCAAAACCGTCAACAGCCCCTGGGGCAAACCCTCCGCGGCTTTGCTGACGGGCGAGATCGACGGTCTGCCGATCGTTTTCCTGTCGCGCCATGACAAGGGGCACAGGCTGTCGCCGACCGACATCAACTATCGCGCCAACATCGATGCGCTCAAACGCGCCGGCGTGACCGACTTGGTCTCGCTCTCGGCCTGCGGCTCGTTCAGGGAGGATTTGCCGCCGGGCACTTTCGTTCTGGTCGATCAGTTCGTCGACCGTACCCATGCCCGGGCGAATTCGTTTTTCGGCACCGGCTGCGTGGCGCATGTCTCGATGGCGCATCCGGTGTCGCCGCGCCTGCGCATCCATCTCGCCGAGGCGGCGATGGCCGAAGGCCTCACCGTCGTGCGCGACGGCACCTATGTTTGCATCGAGGGTCCGCAATTCTCCTCGCTCGCCGAGAGCCTCACGTACAAGAACCTCGGCTATTCGGTGATTGGCATGACCAACCTGCCGGAGGCCAAGCTCGCGCGCGAGGCGGAGATTTGCTACGCCACCGTCGCCATGGTGACGGATTTCGACTGCTGGCATCCGGACCACGACGCCGTCACCGTGCAGGACATCATCAAGGTGCTGATGGCCAACGCCGAGAAGGCCAAGCAACTGGTGGCGCGGCTCGCCCGCGATTTCCCGCGCGAGCACGAGCCATGCCCGATTGGCTCGGACCGTGCACTCGACAACGCCTTGATCACCGCTCCGGAGGCGCGCGATCCGGAGCTTTTAAAGAAACTCGATGCCGTCGCCGGCAGGGTCCTTCGGCCGCATTAGCGATCGTCGACGCAGCAAAAATGCGGAGCTTTAGCCGCGACGCCGATCCGGCTGCAGGTCAAACGACGCGATTACTTGGGAGTCGGCGGATAGTCCGTTGCGGCAGCCGGTGCTCCGCCCAATACGCTCGCGTCAAGCGGCTTTCTCAAGATGCTTGAACGCAGCGAGTCCGCGCGCGCCGCTGATTGAAGCGACAATGCCTGGGGCAGCGGCTGATCGGACAGCTGTCTCGTTACCGCATCAAGCGCTGAGCCGGAGTCGCCGTCGTCGCTGGTGCGGTAGGTCATGGTCGCGTTGCGCCAGCGACCGATCACCGACGCGATCAGATCGCGGCTGATATCGGTGCGAAGGTCCGAACGGGTGTTGCCGAACGCCTCACTATTTGGCCGACGGTCGGCCGACAATTCCTTGAAACGCATGCAGGTGGGCAGCGCGACGGCGACACCGAAGGTGAACACCTCACGGGTGCCAAGGGAGGGAATAAATGAAATCAGGTTAGCCGCAGCATCCGAAACTGCGGAGCGGACAAATGCTTGGTCGCACTCGTTCGATAAACGCATGACGAATAGCGTCGAGCACTGGGACAGGATCGTCGGGTCGATTTCGGCTGGCCGCTGCGTAACCAAGCCGAGGTATACCCCGTATTTGCGGCCTTCCTTGGCGATGCGCGAAAGCGCGCGACGGGTGGGGCCGAAGCCGATATTGCGGTCGGCGGATGCGTAGCGGTGGGCCTCCTCGCAGACAAACAACAGCGGGGAAACACCGTCGCTCCAGAGACCGAAGTCAAAGGCCATCCGGCAGACCACCGACACGACCGAGTCCACAACTTCGGCCGGAAATCCGGCGAGACCCATGATGGTCATCGGCTTGCCTTCGGAGGGCAACCGGAACAAATCGCCGAGTACGTCGGCCATAGTATCGCCACCGACATTGGCGTTCTCAAACATGAAGCCGTAGCGAGGATGATTCCGATAGGTCTGAATCCTCGAGATGAGCTTGTAATAGACCATGCGCGATGAACGGTTCTCGAGCTTGCCCATGCGCTCGTCGAGCAGGCTGATAAGATCCTCGATTCGATAAGGCACCGGCGTATCGGCGGTAAAACCGGCACCGCGCGCATCGCGTTTCTTGATGATCTGACGATCGTCCCCGGCACGAAGCTGCTGATAGACCGCCTTTGCCAGGGGAATGACCTCCGAAAGAATCTGGACTTCCTCGTCGACACCCGGCCGGCCGCCAAAGAAGACGTCGACGATCTCCTCGAAATTGAACAGCTAAAATGGCAAACGCAGATTCAGCGGTGTGAGCGCGTGCGCCTTGCTGCCGAAACAGCGCCCATACTCGTTGTGCCGATCCACCAAGAAGATGCGCAAGTGCGGTCGTGTTTCCAGGATCTTCTGCAAGATGATGGCGACACCGCTCGACTTGCCGACGCCGGTCGTGCCGAGGATGGCGAAATGCCGGCTCACCAGATCATCGATGTCGATGTGCACCCCGATGTTCGGGTTCTGCTGCAGATTGCCGACATGTGCGCGATCAGCATCGGCCCTGCCATAGACGAGGCGCAGCATGTTCTCGGTGAGCATCAGGGCGGTGTCGCCGATATTCGGATACTCCGAGAAACCTCGCTGGAAGCGCAACACACCATCGTCGCTTGAGTAAAACTCGCCAATCAGGTCGAGGCTGGCAACTTTGCGGAATGTCTGACTGCCGGTCGTAGGGGCGAGGGATTGCTCAGTGACCTCGGTGATCAAGCCGATGACGACCGCCTTACTCGTCTTCAGGCCCATGAATTTGCCGACGGTCGGGGTGTCGTCGCGGAGCGCCCGCGCAACGAGCTCGACGGAAGCCTGCGAGCCATTGATGCTCACCACGCGGCCAATCGATTCGGGGCGCGTGCTCGTTGTGCCTGTTTGAGGTGCGACTGATGTATCCATGAATACAAAGGGGGTTGCCGGTAGGACCTGGTCTCACGGTACAGTACCATCGCGCAATTGCGGTTGTATTAATGCGAAATTTGCCGCCTCATTGATAGTTCGCTAACCAAGGTGCGTTTCGTTTTTGGGTCAACGGCTGAAGCAGCGCGAAAGCGCCGGCTCGGATTATTCCAACCAGCGTCAGGAAGGCAAACAATGAGTGGCGAAGTTACATATACCGATCTCCTCTATGACGAGCGGGACGGCGTAGCGACCATCACCATCAACAGGCCGGAGAAGCTGAACGCGTTTCGCGGCAAGACCTGCGACGAGTTGATCGACGCGCTGAACCGCAGTGCCTGGAACGCCGGCATCGGCGTCATCGTGCTGACTGGGGCCGGAACGCGCGCATTCTGCACCGGCGGCGACCAGTCGGCGCATGACGGCGGCTACGACGGCCGCGGCACGGTCGGGCTGCCGATGGAGACGCTGCACGGCTTGATCCGGCTGGCGCCAAAGCCGGTCATCGCCAAGGTGCGAGGTTATGCGATCGGCGGCGGCAACGTACTGGCGACGCTGTGCGATCTGACGATCGCGGCCGAGAGCGCGCAATTCGGGCAGGTGGGCCCGCGGGTCGGCTCGGTCGATCCGGGTTTCGGCACGGCCTATCTGGCCCGCGTCGTCGGCGAGAAGAAGGCGCGCGAAATCTGGTACATGTGCCGCCGCTATACCGCGCACGAGGCGGCGGTGATGGGCCTCGTGAATAAGGTGGTGCCCGACGACCAGCTCGATGCCGAGGTCGAGGCGTGGTGCCGCGAGATCATGGAGCGCAGTCCGACGGCCATCGCCATCGCCAAACGCTCATTCAATGCCGACAGCGATTCGATCGCCGGCATCGGCGCTCTCGGCATGCAGGCGCTCAAGCTCTACTACGAGACCGAGGAATCGAAGGAAGGGGTGCGCGCCTTCAACGCCAAGCGCAAGCCGGACTTTCGTAAATATGCCAAGTGAGCGTCAGCGATCGGCGGCGGATCGGTTGTTTCGGCGCCACACCTGGGAAGCCGCCAAGCCGATGCGGGCCGCCAAGGCATCGACGGTGAAATCGCTAAGACGGGCGTGGCGTCCGGGCACGAAGAGCTGCGCCAGCTCGATGGCGCCGGCAAACAACACGAACCCGATCGCAGTGGAATAGCGTTGGCGATAGCCGAGGCCGAACGCAAGGCCGGTCGCCGAAAATATGACGAAGTGCTCGAGCGCGTGAAGTCCGCCGAGTCTTGGCCGCAGTTCGGGAGGCACTAACGACAAGATGACGATGGCGAGGGTCAGAAGCCATGCTGACATGCAAACGGCCTTCATCTCTCACCGCGCCGCGGGCGCTTCGGGATGCGCGCCGCCGCCGCCCGCAGGCGACCGCATGCCATCGAGCAGCGCCGTGTAAAAAACGTCGGGTGCCTGGATTTGCGGCGCATGCCCCAAATCGGGAAACTCGACCAGATGGGCGCGCGGAAAGCGCGCCGCCGCCTCCTTCGCCAGCGCCGGGTAATTGCCCAACGTGGCGCGGATAGCGGGTGGCGCCAGGTACTTGCCGAATGCCGTCGTGTCCTTGTCGCCGACCATCAGCAACACCGGCACTTTGACTTGCTCGAACTCGTAGAACACCGGCTGGGTGTAGATCATGTCGTCGAGCAGGGCCGAATTCCAGGCGACGATGTCGCGACCCGGACCGCGATAGAGCCCCGCCAGCATCTGCACCCAGCGTTCATATGTCGGCGACCAGGTTCCGGCGTAATAGGTCGTGCGCTCATAATTGCGAATACTGTCGGCTGTGGTTTTCAGCTCCTGTGCGTACCACGCATCGACGCTTTGCCACGGCACGCCCTTCGCCTTCCAGTCCTCCAGCCCGATCGGATCGACGAGCACAAGCTGGTCGACGTCCTCGGGATACATCAGCGCGTAGCGCACGCCGAGCATGCCTCCGGTCGAATGCCCGACAATGGTGATGTGGTCGATGCCCAGCGAAGCCAGCAGCGCATGGGTGTTCCCGGCGAGCTGCTGGAATGTGTATTGGTAATGTGCCGGCTTGGCCGATTTGCAGAATCCGATCTGATCGGGAGCAATGACGCGGTAGCCGGCGTCGCTTAATACTCTGATGGTGTCCTGCCAGGTCGCCGCGCAGAAATTCTTGCCGTGCAACAGCAAGACCGCGCCGCCATTCGGCGCCTTTGGCTTCACGTCCATATAGGCCATGTCCAGGGCCTCGCCTTGCGAGGTGAAGGAGAAGTGCGACACCGGCCAGGGATACTCGAAGCCCTGCAATTGCGGCCCGTAGGCCGCGCCGTCATCGGCCGCACGGACCGGGGAGGGGGCGCAAAAGGCGGTGGCGACGCCGAAGCAGAGCAGAGAGAGGAGAGGAGCCCAGCGCATGATCCGACCTGCCATGAACAACCTGCCCCGCTGGGGGCGGAGCCCGGAACCGCCATGTTACGACGAGCCGCCCAGCGGTGCCATCGTAAGCCTTGGAAGCAAAACGTGTTTACGTTCCGGCCGGAATGGGTCGCCAGTCGGCTCAGGCCATGCTAGGTGGGGGGCGTGGGCGATACAGTCGAGGGGGAGCCTTTTGAATCATGGCTGAGGCTGTCAGGGTTGGCGCAGACGGTCCCTTGAAAATCGGGGTGGTGGGCGTTGGCGTCATGGGGAGCAACCATGCGCGCGTGTTATCGGGGATACCCGGCGTCCACCTGGTTGGTATCGCCGATCCTGACCGCAAGCAGCGGGATTTCGTCGCCCGCACGCTCGGTTGTGACGCCTTCGCCGACATCGACGGCTTGCTGCGCTGCCGGCCCGACGCGATCACCATCGCGGCGCCGACGCACCTGCATCATGATCTGGCGCTGCAGTGCATTTCCCGTGGCATCCATCTCCTGGTCGAGAAGCCGATCGCGCCGACGGTCGAGGAGGGTCACGCCATCGTCAGCGCCGCCCATCGCGCCGGCGTCACGCTGATGGTCGGCCACGTCGAGCGCTTCAATCCGGCGGTCGAGTCGATGAAGCGGGCGATCAAGGGCCAGGACATCCTCTCGATCGCCATTACCCGCGTCGGCCCATTCCCGCCGCGCATGTCGAACGTCGGGGTGGTGATCGATCTCGCGGTGCACGACATCGACCTGATCCGCTGGTTCACCGATTCGGAGATCGTCGAAATCCAGCCGCAACTGTCGAGCGCTGTCGCCGAGCGCGAGGACATCGCGCTGTTGCAGTTCCGCACCGCCTCCGGCGTGCTGGCGCACATCAACACCAACTGGCTGACGCCGTTCAAGGCACGCACCATCCACATCGCCACCCGCGATAAATACCTCATGGCCGACTTGCTGACGCTGCAGGTCACCGAATGCTTCGGCTTCCAGGCCGACGGCAGCTACTCGATGCGGCATTTGTCGGTCGGCTATGCCGAGCCGTTGCGCGCCGAGCTATTGGCATTCGTCGAAGCCATTCGCAGCGGCCGGACGCCCGCCGTGACCGGGGAGGAAGGGGTCGCGAGCCTTGAGATCGCGATACGCTGCTTGACCGCCCGCGCCCCACAGCCGAGCGTGCTGCAGCGCAAGCCGCGCCGCGTCGCCGGCTAGCACATGATCCGGAACAGCGGACGGCGGTTTTCAGAAAAGATCATGCTCAAACAAAGAACAGAGCGCGGCCTGTTTCCAACTCAATCGCCAATGCGCTAAGTAGGCGTCGATCGAGTCGGCACCGAGACAGGATCGAATCATGAATCAACACGCTCGCCTTGAAGAGAGCGCGATCCCGTTCATCGACGTTGCCGCCCAGCGCCGCCGCCTCGGCCGCGCCATCGACGACGCGATTGCACGGGTGCTGGCGCACTGCCAGTTCATCCAGGGGCCCGAAGTGCGCGCGCTCGAGGCCGCGCTTGCGACGTTCTGCGGCGCGCGGCACGCGATCGCCTGTTCGAGCGGAACCGATGCGCTGCGGCTTGTGCTGATGGCGTGGGGGATCAAACCGGGCGATGCCGTGATCGTCCCGGCTTTCACGTTCTGCGCGACCGCCGAAGTGGTGGCGCTGGCCGGCGCGACGCCGGTCATGGCCGATGTCGACGCCGAAACCTTCAACCTCGATCCGGCAAGCTGCGAGCGCGCGGTGGCGACCACCAAGCGGCTCGGCCTGACGCCGCGGGCCATGATCCCGGTCGATCTGTTCGGTCTGCCGGCCGATCACGACGCCATGGCCGCCATCGCCGCCGCGCACGGCCTGCGCGTTCTCGACGATGCGGCGCAGGCCTTCGGCGCGATCTACAAGGGCCGCAAGCTTGGCGCGCTGGCAACGGCAAGCGCGACCAGTTTTTTCCCGGCCAAGCCGCTCGGCTGCTACGGCGACGGCGGCGCCGTCTTCACCGACGACGACGAGCTGGCTGCTCGCGTGAAAAGCCTGCGCGTGCACGGCGAGGGCGCCGACAAGTACGATGCCGCCCGCATCGGCATTACCGGTCGGCTCGATACCATCCAGGCGGCGATTCTGCTGGAAAAGCTGAAAATCTTTCCGGAAGAAATTGTGGCGCGGAACGCGGTGGCGGGGCGTTACGCCTCAGGGCTCACCGGCGTTGCGACGGTGCCGCGCGTCGGCAACGAATCGACCTCCGTGTGGGCGCAATACACCATCCGGCTGGCGCCCGGACGGCGGGATGCGCTCGCGGCCGCGCTCAAGGCGCAAGGCATCCCGACGGCGATCTATTACGCCAAGCCGCTGCACCGCCAGGCCGCCTATCGCGGCTTCCCGGTGGCGGACGGCGGGGCGCCGGTGAGCGAGCGATTGGCCGGGGAAGTGATCAGCCTGCCGATGCATGCCTATCTCGACCAGCCAGTCCAGGATCGTATCATCGCCGCGGTTCGCCGCGCGCCGGCTGGCTAGAGGGCTTATCCTCCCCCCAGTTTGCGGGGGAGGATTAAGGGCGGCAATGATCGAGCGGATTCTCACCGTCGGCGGCTTTACGCTTCTTTCGCGCCTCACCGGTTTTCTCCGCGACATCATGCTGGCGGCAATCCTCGGCGCCGGGCCGGTCGCCGACGCCTTCTTCGTCGCTTTCCGGCTGCCGAATCATTTCCGCGCCATATTTGCGGAAGGCGCCTTCAACGCCGCCTTCATTCCGGCCTACGCGCGCATTCGCACCCAGGGCGGAGCGGCGGCGGCGAGCGCCTTCGGCGACCACATCTCTACGCTTCTGATCGCCTCCCAAGCGGTACTGCTGGCGCTGGCGCTCCTGTTCACGCCGCAGGTGATCGAGGTGCTCGCCCCCGGATTCTCGCACGAGCCGCACCGCTTCGCCTTGGCGGTATCGCTGACGCGGATCACCTTCCCTTACCTTTTGCTGATCACGCTGGTGACGTTGTGGGGCGGCATTCTCAACGCGCTGCATCGCTTCGCCGCCGCGGCGGCGGCGCCGATCCTGCTCAACCTGTCGATGATGGCGACGCTCGCGCTTTACGCCTGGTTCGGCGGCGCCGCCTACGCGGCGGCCTGGGGGGTGCTGATATCCGGCGTGCTGCAAGTCGCGCTGGTCGGCGGCGATACGCTGCGCGCCGGCGTGTTCACGTCCTTTCGGGCGCTGCGCTTCGACAACGATGTGCGCCGCTTCTTCAAGGCGCTCATTCCGGCGACGATCGGCTCGGCCGGCACGCAACTCGCGCTGTTCGCCGACACCATCATCTCCAGCTTCCTGGCGGCGGGCGCGATCTCGGCGCTGTATTACGCCGACCGCATCGACCAGCTGCCGATCGGCGTCATCGGTATTGCCGTCGGTACGGTGCTGTTGCCGGAGATGACGCATCGGATCGCGGCCGGCGATGATGCCGGCGCGCGCTCGGCGCAGAACCGGGCGATCGAATTCGCGCTGCTGCTGGCGATCCCCTGCGTCGTCGCCTTCCTGGTGGTGCCCGAGCAGATCATGCGCGGCTTGTTCATGCGCGGCCGGTTCACGGCCGAGGACGCGCATGCGGCGGCGATGACGCTGATGGCCTACACGATCGGGCTGGTTCCCTTTGTGCTGATTCGCAGCGTCGTCGCGCCATTCCTCGCCCGCGGCGACACCGCGACGCCGGTCAAGGCGGCGCTGATCGGCACCGCGGTCAACATCGTTTTCAAGATCTTGCTTATGGGTTCGCTGGCGCAGGTCGGGCTAGCGCTGGCGACGTCGATCGGCGCCTGGATCAATTTCATTCTGGTGCTTTGGTTCGCCGCGCGCGCCG
>JBEKJZ010000098.1:0-11792 GCA_050010955.1 Xanthobacteraceae bacterium
GCTGTAATAGGCGTTGAACGGAAACGGCCGCGTGATCATGCTCTCCGGATATTCCGGCGCCAGCTTATTGGGGTCGAACAGCCAAGCCTGGACACGGTCGTTGAAGCGCGAGATGACGCGCAGCGCATTTTCCGACGTGTCGCCGTCGATGATATCGCAGCCGCTGAGCACGGCGAGCGCGCCGAGGCTCGCAGCACCGCGAAGGAAGAACCGCCGCGACGGCTCCGGCAGCAGCTTGGCCGCATCCTTGATCAGGAGCTTCGGATCGACGCCGGGTAGCGGTTTGCGCAGGCGAGTCACTGATTTTTCTCCTCGCTGTCAGCGGCCGGTCAGCATCGCGCGCAGGCTCTTCGGCACCAGAACGGCGAGCGTCACATGCACAACCAGGAACGCGACGATGGCCGTCATGGCGGCGAAGTGCACATAACGCGCGGTATTGTAGCCGCCGAAGAAACTGGTCAAATGTTGAAACTGCACCGGCTTCCAGATCGACACCCCCGACAGCAAGATGACGACACCGGTGAGCAGGATGCCCAGATAGAGAAGCTTCTGCACTGCGTTGTAGACCGCGAGATCGTCATGCGCGAGGCGGCCGCGCAACGCGGCCACGAAGTCGCCGACAACCTCGCGCGGACGGATCGGGAAAAGCTTGCGGCGGAAGCGGCCGGTCAAGATGCCGAGCGCGACATAGACCACGCCGTTGATCGCCAACAGCCACATCGCCGCGAAATGCCAGAGCAGCGCGCCGCCAAGCCATTCGCCGAGCGCGATGTGATGGGAAAATTCGAAGCCGAACAGCGGCGCGGCGTCGTAGATCTGCCAGCCCGAGCCGATCATCGTCAGCATGGCGAGCGCGTTGATCCAGTGGGTGACGCGCACCCAGCGCGGGTGAATCACCGGCGCGGCTGCGGTGTCGGCTATCAAGGGATTGCTCGCTGCGGCTTCGATGGTCATGGCACTGGCCCGTACGCGCGGACCTCTAGCAAAATGGTTGCACACGCGCGCGTCACATTCCTGTCAGCCTTGTTACCCTCCCCTGGAGGGGGAGGGTCGACGCCGAGCGCTTGCGAGGCGTCGGGGTGGGGTGAAAACTACGCGGCATTCACCCCACCCCGGCTCGCTTCGCTCGTCGACCCTCCCCCTCCAGGGGAGGGTAAGGGTCGCAAGCTTCGTCGTTCGTTACGGCAGCAGCACGGTGTCGATGACGTGGATCACGCCGTTCGACTGGAGAACGTCGGCGATCGTGACCATCGCGACGTCACCCTTGTCGTCGGTGACGGTGAGTTTGCCGGGGCCGGCCTGCTTCACGACAATCCAATCGCCGGCGACGGTCTTGAGCTTGGCTTCACCTTCGCCGTCCTTGACGGCTTTCATCAGGCTGCCAGCGGTCATGCGGCCGGGCACGACGTGATAGGTCAGTACCTTGGTCAGCGTCGCCTTGTTTTCCGGCTTGAGCAGATTGTCGACCGTGCCGGGCGGCAGCTTGGCGAAGGCTTCGTTGGTCGGCGCGAACACGGTGAACGGCCCGGGCCCCGATAACGTATCGACGAGACCGGCGGCCTTCACCGCGGCGACCAGCGTCGTGTGGTCCTTCGAATTCACCGCATTCTGGATGATGTTCTTCGACGGATACATCGGCGCGCCGCCGACCGTGACCGTCTGCTCCGCCATCGCGGCGGAGAGGGGGGCAACCGTACCGGCGGTCAAGGCAAGAACCGCGGCGGCGGCAAGCAAAGCCAAACGCTTGGACATGAGGGGCTCCATCTTTGGATTGTCATCGAGATCGGCCGGCGAAGCGCCGCCGAGACGCGCACCATCGCGCCATCGCAGCGAGATACGGTGGCTCCGCGGGCGGGTTTCAGCCGCGTTCTCACGGCTGCGTGATCGCAGATGATTCGGGAGAACCGTGACCCCTGGGGCCGACAGATTTCGGAAAGGATGCCGCGCGATGAGGATGTCCGCCGCTTTTCGGACTACCGACGTTCGGCTATGAAAACGTGCGCCGCATGCCGGGTTGAGCAAAGGATCTTGTCAATGCCGAAGACCAGTCCCGGCAATTGCTTTGAGGATTTCCGCGTCGGCCAGGTGATCCGTCACGCCACGCCGCGCACGGTCACCACCGGCGATGTCGCGCTCTACAACGGCCTGTTCGGGCCGCGCTTCGCCGTGCAGTCGTCCGACGCGTTCGCCAAGGCGATCGGCTATTCGCGCGCGCCGGTCGACGACCTGCTGGTGTTTCACACCGTCTTCGGCAAGACCGTCCCCGACGTGTCGCTCAATGCCGTGGCCAATCTCGGCTATGCCGGTTGTTATTTCCGCAGTCCGGTTTTTCCCGGCGACACGCTCTCCGCGCTGTCCGAGGTCATCGGCCTGAAGGAGAATTCGAGCCGCAAGACCGGCATCGTCTACGTGCGCACCACCGGCTACAAGCAGGATGGCGTGCCGGTGCTCGAATATGTCCGCTGGGTGATGGTGCGTAAACGCGACGAAGCGGCACCCGCGCCCGGCGATCACGTGCCGCGGCTGCCGACCGTGCTCGATCCCAAGGTTCTGGGCGAAGCCTGTCCGCCGATCGACTTGTCGGCTTACGACACGGCGCTTTCGGGCAGTCCCTATCGTTATGGCGACTACGAAGTCGGCGAGCGCATCGACCACGCGGACGGCGTCACCGTCGAAGAGGCCGAGCACCAGATCGCGACCCGGCTCTACCAGAACACGGCGCGCGTCCATTTCAACCAATTTATCGAAGGCAAGGGCCGCTTCGGCCGCCGGCTGATCTATGGCGGCCACGCCATCTCGCTCGCCCGCACGCTGTCCTTCAACGGGCTGGCCAATGCCTTCCACGTCGCCGCCATCAATGGCGGCCGCCATGTTGCGCCGCTGTTCGCCGGCGGCACCGTTTTCGCCTGGTCGGAGGTGCTCGCCAAATCCGAGCTGCCGGGGCGAGCCGACGTCGGCGCGTTGCGGCTGCGCACCATCGCCACGCGCGATCGTCCCTGCGAGGATTTTCCGTTCAAGTCCGGCGAGGATTACGATCCGGCGATCCTGCTCGACCTCGATTACTGGGTGCTGATGCCGCGCTAGTCCTGCTGTCGCGCAGCGTAGCGCCGACGGTGCAGCGACATCCGGCCGTTTTGCTATGCTGGCCGCATGATGAGATTGCTGAAACGGCTTTTGCGGCGCCTGCTCGTGCTGGCGCTGGGCGCCTTCAGCGTTTGGCTGATCGTCTTTGTCGTCTTCCGGATCGCCGACAATAGATTGCCGTGGATCCTGGCGGTCGCCGTCACTTACGGCGCGGCGGCGTATGTCATTCTTCCGCGCGTTGTTCTCATCAGCCTCAAAATTCTCCAGCGCAAGCGTGTGCCGCGCTACACGATCACCGGCGACGGCTTGCCGGGCGATCCGGTCAATCTCGTACTCGCGGGCACCCTAGCGCAGCTGCGCGCCGCGTTCGCGACCGCCGGCTGGTCGGAGGCCGACCGGCTGACGCTCGCGAGCTCGTGGCGCATGGCGCGCGCCTTTGTGCTCAACTCTCCGTATCCGACGGCGCCGTTCAGCACGCTCTATCTATTCGGGCGCGGCCAGGACATCGGCTTTCAGAAGGCGCTCGACAACAGCCCGCGCAAGCGCCACCACATTCGCTTCTGGGCGTTGGGCCGCAAACGAGCGGAAGCCACCTTGGGAACCGCCGACTTCTGGCTGAAGGCTCATCGTCCGCCGGACCATGAGCACGCTTACTGGGTCGGTGCGGGCACCAAGGACACCGGCTTCTCGCTCACGCAACTTACGTTCCAGATCACGCACGCCACAGATGCGGACACCAATGCGGAGCGCGACTTCATCATCACCGAGCTGAAAAGAAACAAAGTCATCGGGGACGTTATTTCATATCAGGCCCGCCAGCATCTGCGCGCTCAACAGGTAAATCATTACATCACCGACGGCGAAGTTACCGCGGCAAGCCTGGTGGTTGAAGTTTGATACGTGGACAACCTCACGACCGCAGGTGCTCGCCAAATCCGAGCTGCCGGGACGCAGGCATGTCGGGGCGCTGCGGTCGCGCACCATCGCCACGCGCGATCGTCCCTGCGAGAATTTTCCGTCCAAGTCCGGCGACGAATACGCAGGCGTTTGGCCGCTGAAGAGGCGGCTCACGCCTGCTCGCAGGAACCGAGAAATTGCAGCACGACCTCGCGGCGGTGCGCGCGCCGGCGATGCTCGGCAACATAGATGCCCTGCCAGGTCCCCAGCGCCATGGCGCCGCCGACGACCGGCACATGCAGCGAGACGCCGTTGAGCATCGATTTGACGTGGGCGGGCATATCGTCCGGTCCCTCGACCTGATGCACCCAGCCGGCATAGGCCGGCGCGATGCGCTCCAGCGCGGTGACCAGATCGATGCGCACATCGGGGTCGGCATTCTCCTGGATCACGAGCGACGCCGAGGTGTGCTTGAGATACAGGAGCACCGCGCCGTTGCGCGCCTTGATGGTGTCGAGGAAACGCGCGACCTCGCGGGTGATCTCGAAAAAGCCTTCGCCGGAGGATTCGACCGTGAGCGTCGCGGTTGCAATCGTCTCCGCGCGCACGATGTGGATGGCGGATAAACCGAAGGCCACGCCGCGGCGCTCAGCTCTTGTTCAGCATTTGCTTTTGCGCGTGCGCGATCGCCTCGACCAGCCGGTGCCACATCCGGTCGACCAAGGCCATCATGCGGTCGAGATCGGAATGCAGGCGCGGCGGCAGCGCGTGATCGCCATCGCGGACGACCGGCGGCTCCGGCAGCGCGCCGGCCGGCAATGGCAGGCCGTGCGCGAGCATGTCTTTCTTCAGCGCCGCGTTTTCATGGCGGAGCCGCGCGATCTCGCTCTCCAGCACGGCGCGATCTTCGGGCACCGCCTGACAGGCCCAGCCGACCGTCCGCTGGCTGCAGATGGAAACCTCGCCGGTCTGGGTGTCGAGCCGCAGGAATCCGTCCGCCACCTTGCTGAAGGTGTAGCGGCCGCCGTCATTTTCCGGCATGGCGTCGTCGGCAAAAGCGGGCGCGATCAAACAGCAGCCGACGACGACGGCAGCGAAAGCCGTGTTGCTCATGGTCACTTCCTCGCGGAGCGTAGCAGAACCGCCATCAGCATGGCGCGGCCCGCCGGCAGAATGCAACTTTCCATGGCGCGCAGGTCGTTGGCTCGGGATGCCGTCGGGCGGGTGCGGATTTGCGCTGCACAACCGCGACCTTCCCGGCGCCAGGGACCGTGCATTCTATCGTTTTTTCAATAGATTAGGATCGATCCTGGTTTCTTGACTTGGCGAAACTCAATCAGTATGGTCCGCGCGGCTTCAGGGGGGTGGTCCGTTTCGGTTGCCGTAAGCCGCGGGTTGTCGAACAGATGAGCGACGGCACGCGCGAGAACGGCGACCGCGACAAGGCGCACACCGAAGAAGCCACCCTCTCCGCGAGACTCCAGCGTCTCGGCGAAGGTCTAGGCCAGGTACGCGAGCGTGCGGGTCCGACTTCCGACGGCCCTGGTGGAGATCGGGCAGCGACTGCATCGGGCTACGCCAGGGGCTTCCGGCTCTCGAGCGAACTCGTTGGCGGTGTTCTGGTCGGCGCCGGCCTCGGCTGGCTGATCGACCGGTTGCTCGGCATCTCGCCCTGGGGGTTCATTGTCTTTCTCTTGCTCGGCTTCGTCGCCGGCGTACTCAACGTGATGCGCTCCGCCGGGGTCGTCCCGGGCCGCACCCCGGGCGACGATAGCTAGGAAGCCGGAAACGTTTTGTTGCGCGTGCGGCGCCCGATGGCGATGAAACCATGACGATCGATCCGATCCATCAATTCCAGATCCATAACCTGGTGCCGATCGTCACCTTCCACGGCCATGAGATCGCCTTCACCAATTCGGCGCTGTTCATGCTGATCATCGTCGTCCTGGTTTCGGCGCTGTTGATCGGGGCGACGCTGCCGCGGGCGCTGGTGCCGGGGCGGCTGCAGTCGGTCGCGGAAATGTCCTACGAATTCGTCGCCAATACGGTGCGCAGCTCCGCCGGCACCGAGGGGATGAAGTTCTTTCCCTTCGTGTTCACGCTGTTCATGTTCGTTCTGTTCGCCAATATGATCGGGCTCATTCCGTATTCCTTCACGGTGACCAGCCAACTGATCGTGACGGCGACGCTGGCGTTGCTGGTGTTCTTCATCGTCGTGATCTACGGCTTCTGGCGCAACGGCTTGGGCTTCCTCAAGCTGTTCGTTCCCAAGGGCGTGCCGATCTACATCCTTCCGGCGATCGTGGTCATCGAGGTGTTGTCGTTCCTGTCGCGCCCGATCTCGCACAGCGTCCGCTTGTTCGCCAACATGCTGGCCGGCCATATCACGCTGCAGGTGTTCGCCGGGTTCATCATCATGCTTGCGGGTTTCGGCATTGCCGGCTGGTTCGGCGCGGCGCTGCCGCTGATCCTGGTGATCATGCTCACCGCGCTGGAATTCCTGGTGGCGTTTCTGCAGGCCTACGTCTTTGCCATCCTCACCTGCATCTATCTCAACGATGCGATACACCCGGGCCACTGACGGCACGATTGTTACAACCTCGAAAAGGAGTTTTCTCATGGATCCGACCGCCGCAAAGTACATTGGTGCCGGCATTGCCTGTATCGGCATGGGCGGCGCCGGCGTCGGCGTGGGCATCATCTTCGGCAACTATCTTGCCGCGGCGCTGCGCAACCCGTCGGCCGCGCAAGGCCAGTTCGGCAACCTGATTTTCGGGTTCGCCATCACCGAGGCGCTCGGCATCTTCTCGCTCCTGATCGCGCTCCTGCTGTTGTTCGGGCTCTGACCTTTCGCCGACTTTGGCAGCACCGATCCCGGCAGCAACCATGGCCGAGCCGACCGCCCATACCGAGGCCCCCGCGGAACACCACGAGTTCCCGCCATTTGTGACGCACCACTTTCCCTCGCAGATCCTCTGGCTGGCGCTGACGTTCGTTCTGCTCTACGTGCTGATGTCGCGCGTGGCGTTGCCGCGCATCGGCGCCATCCTGGCCGACCGTCAGCGGCGGATTGCCGGGGATCTCGCGGCGGCGCAGCGGTTCAAGGAGCAGTCGGAAATTGCCGATGCCGCCTATCAGAAGGCGCTGGCCGAGGCCCGCGTGCGCGCGCAGGCGATCGCCAACGAGACCCGGCAGCGGCAGGCGGCCGAGGCCGAGGCGACCAACAAGCGGCTCGAGGCGGAACTCCATGAGAAGCTCGCGGCGGCGGAACGGTCGATCGCGGCAAGCAGCGCGGCCGCCATGGCGAACGTCGCTAGCATCGCGGCGGAAACCGCGGCCGCCATCGTCGAGCGCTTGATCGGAACGGCGCCCGCCCAACCTGACGTCGCCACCGCCGTTGGTGAAGTGTTGAAAGGGGTAAAGGCCCCGTCATGATCGAAGCCGAAGCCTGGGTCGCGATTGCCTTTGTCCTGTTTCTTGGGCTGCTCGTCTATCTGGGCGCACACCGCCGGGTGGCCGAGGCCATCGACCAGCGGCAGGCGCGCATCAAGGCCGAACTCGACGAAGCCGTCCGGCTGCGCCAGGAAGCTCAGGCCGTGCTCGCCGAGTACGAGCGCAAGGGGCGCGAGGCCGAAAACGAGGCCGCGGCCATCATCGCCAGCGCCAAGGCCGAAGCCGAGCGTCTCGCCGCAGAGGCGAAGACAAGAATGGAAGATTTCGTCGCCCGCCGGACCAAGATGGCGGAGACCAAGATCGCCCAGGCCGAGGCGCAGGCGGTCGCCGACGTGCGCTCCGCCGCAGCCGACACGGCGGTCGCCGCCGCCGAGAAGATTCTCTCGGCCGCGGCCAAAGGCAAGGTCGCTGAAGACCTGCTCGCCCGCGGCATCGAGGACGTCAAGAAGAAGTTCAACTAGAGCATGATCCGCAAAAGTGGAAGCTGGTTTTCCAAAAAGATCATGCACCACCAAAGAATCTAGAGCGTCAATCGATTTCAACCCGAAGCGATTGTGCTCTAGGGTCCGTACTCATCTGTGGACGCCCCTTTGGGCCGGCAGAATCTCAAGAATATCGTCAAACCTGTTGAGGTCTATACGATCCTTTTCGATACCGCAGTGGCCCCCGGTTCCCAGTTTCTTACCACCGCAAACCTCAAGCAGGAGATTCGCTACTGCAAGGCACCCGACGGCGTGCGGCTGGCCTACGCGACGGTCGGTACTGGAACGCCCATTCTGAGGTCGGCGCATTGGCTTGGTCATCTCGAGTATGATTGGGAACTGCCGATTGCTCGGCATTTCCTCCTTGGACTCGCCAATAACCACACTTTGATCAGATACGATGCGCGCGGCAACGGACTATCGGATTGGGATGTCGGCGAGATTTCGCTCGATGCATGGGTAAGCGACATGGAAACGGTCGCCAACGCCGCCGGACTCGACCGTTTTCCGTTACTCGGGGTCTCGCAGGGCTGCGCCGTATCGATCGCCTATGCTGTCCGGCATCCGGAGCGGGTGTCGCATTTGATCCTCTACGGCGGCTTTGCGGTGGGGACCAAAAAGCGGCCGAATTTGACGGCGGCCGACCGTGAACGCTTTGCCGCGATGCAGACGCTCGTCAGGCAAGGCTGGGGCGCCGACAATCCGGCCTTCCGTCAGATCTTTACCTCCTTGATGATGCCCGCCGCCACTAAGGACCAGATGGAAGCTTTTAACGAACTGCAACGTCTGAGTGGGTCGCCCGAATGCGCGGCGCGCTATCTGGAAACGGTGGCCGATCTCGACGTGCGCGAACTCTTGTCCCAGGTGAGGGCGCCGACACTCGTCATGCATGTTCGCGACGACCCGAGGGTTCCGAGCGATCTGGGCCGCGAACTGGCGGCGGGAATAACGGGTGCACGCTTCGTGGCGCTACCGGGGAAGAATCATGTCCTGTTGGAGCAAGACCCCGGCCTGCCCCGCTTCTTCGAGGAACTGAAAGACTTTTTGGCGGACGTATCTTAGCTGCACGGAGGCTTGCGGGTGCCTTGATTGGCGGAATGAAATTTTCTTACGCGATGTCTGTTCAGGATGACTTTCCAACGAAATGCGATGTCCGCGATGAGTTCGTTCTTCCCCCAATTTCAGAGATGATGTTGCGGTGCCGCGAATGACACGATGTGCCACAGCATCACACAAGCGGACATATCTATGGATGGAGAGCCCTTTTCAAGTTATCTTGGATGTACGGAGCGAGCGGCTCGAAGGACACCCCTCCGAACCATAAGGCGGACTGAAAAGAAATGAAACCAATCGAAAAAATCAGCGTCGTAGGCTTGGGTACCTTGGGAACGCAGATTGCGATCCAGGCGGCGGCATATGGCTACGCCGTATGTGGTTTTGATCCGGAACCTTCTACGTTCGCAAAGATGCAGACCAAGGTGCGCGGTGCAATGCAGATGACCGGCAAAGGGCCCACGTTTCCCATCGCCCAATGGGAAGAGCACGCGCGCAAGGTGCAGGTTTATGATGACCTCGCCCGCGCTATTGGCGCGGCGGACCTAGTCATCGAAGTAGTGCCAGAAGAGCTAGAGACCAAACGCAAGGTCTTCGCCGAGTTGGATCGGCTCGCCCCCCGCCATGCGCTCCTCGCGACCAACAGCTCCTCAATACCCATTTCCCGAATCGAAAGCGCGACGCAACGACCGGAGAAGTGCCTCAACATCCACTTCTATCAGCCAGCGGTCGGCATGAACATGGCCGACATCATGGGCGGAACTCGTACCTCTCCAGAGTCACTATCGGCAGCGCGCGCCTTCGTCCGCTCCGTCGCCTGCGTACCGTTGCCGGTTCAGAAGGAAATCCTTGGATTTTGCTTCAATAGCGTGTGGCGTGCCGTTAAACGGCAGAGTCTCTACATGTGGGCGGGCGGTTTTGTGGATTTCCGCGACATCGACCGGGCTTGGATGGTGTTCACCGGAATGACGTACGGCCCTTTTTTCCTCATGGATCTCGTGGGCCTCGACGTCATATTTGCTATTGAAAAGGTCTATTTTTTAGAATCGGGCGATCCGCGCGACGAGCCGCCGCTTGCGCTTAAGGAAAAAATCGGACGCGGAGAATTGGGCCTTAAGACCGGAAAGGGCTTCTATACGTATCCCGACCCCGAGTGCGCAAGAGACGGATTTCTACAGGGAAAATGACGCGGTGGGACTGATGGTTCGCCGAACGGCTTCTATGCATGAATGCTGACTTTGATGTTACTGGCATCTTGCAGGCCATACACGTGCCAACACTTGTCTTGCACGCTCGCGGCGACGTGCGCATTCCATTCAATTTTGGTCAAGAATTTGCTGCGGGGATTCCTGGGGCAAAATTTGTTACGCTCGAAAGCCGAAATCATATGATCATGGGTGACGAACCGGCCAATCGGCAGTTCTTTGATGCAGTCTTTTCTTGGTGATCCTCTCGTTCGGGGCTCGCTGCCCGGCACTGCTAACTTGGGGGAACGTCTAGACAAGGTAGTGCAGGGTATCGAGCGAAGCAGGGCGATCAAGATTGTCGTAATTCTGGCAGCGATCACTGGTGTCGCACTCTTTATCGAAGAAATGTGGCGCTTGCTGCACCCTTAAGGGCTTGATCTTGGCGAAACTCAGTGAATTTCCAGTCTAGGGCGTTCCTGACACCTTCAGTATTTCGATCAGCTTGCGGTCACGCCAGCGTTGCAGATCGCCGATGCTGCGCGGCCCGGCCTCCGCGGCCACACCGTCGACGATTAATTGGCGCACGGGCTCGGTGAGTCGCGTCGCACCGAGATCGTCCATCTGGCTCTGAAATGCGCCACCGAGATGCGCCAAGAAATGAGTCATGCCGCCTTCGCCTCCGCCAAGATGAAACGTCAGGTGGGGCCCCATCAGCGCCCAGCGTAGGCCGGGGCCGAAGGCAATTGCGGCATCGGCATCGGCGACCGAGACCACGCCTTCCGCCACCAGGTGAATTGCTTCGCGCCACAGCGCCGCCTGCAACCGGTTGGCGACATGGCCGCGCACTTCCTTCCTGATGTGGATAGGGCGCTTGCCGAGCTCGCGGTAGAAATCCATTGCCGCAGCGAGTGCTTGCGCTGATGTTTTTGCGCCGCCGACCACCTCGACCAGCGGGATGAGATGCGGCGGATTGAAGGGATGGCCGATCACGCAGCGTTGTGGATGCTTGCATTTGGCGCTCACGCGGCTGATCATCAGGCCCGACGAGCTTGACGCAATCACCGTGTCGCCCGGCAGGGCGGCATCAATCTCGGCGAACAACTCGATTTTCAAATCCTCGCGCTCCGGCCCGTTTTCCTGGACGAACTCTGCACCGTTGACGGCCGCGGCCACGCCGCGGTGGAAACTCATACGTTGGGCGCTTGCGCCGGGCACGACCAGCCCGAGCTTTTGCAGTGCCGGCCAGGCATTGTTGATGAAGTGGCGGGCAAAGTCTTCCGCACCGGCCGCCGGATCGGTGGCGGCCACCTCGAAACCGCGGGCGAGGAAGATGGCTGCCCAGCTGGCGCCGATGGTGCCAGCGCCGATTACCGCTACGCGACGTGTCATGGCAAACTCGCTGTTGGCGTAGTGTAGGAAATCCGGATAACGAAGCGGGATGCTGGCATTTTTCGGCTGCGATTAGAAGACTCGAGTCTGGTGATGGAGAGCGCCGCCGGACGCTACACATGTCCGCTTCTCTAATCGGCCGTTCGGGGTCAAGCGCTTTCAGACTGTCCGCCGCTGCGGTGTCGATGTCGCTCACGGGCTCGTGCTTCTCTTCGGAATCGGCACCAGGGCCCTTCCATCATGGGGT
>JBEKJZ010000099.1:0-22521 GCA_050010955.1 Xanthobacteraceae bacterium
CTAGATCAATACGTTGCTAGTGTCCTTCGATTCCGAAGTTCGCAAACGAGGGTGCCGCATAATGATGCGAACTTCGGAATCAGGACACTAGGTCACATGAAACGGGGCGAACGCCGCCATGGACATCAAACAATATCCGGTGACGCACACCGAGGCGGAATGGCGCAAGCTTTTGACGCCGGAACAGTTCCGGGTCATGCGCGGGCACGGCACCGAGCCGCCGGGGAGCTGCGCGCTCAATTCCGAGAAACGCGCCGGCACGTTTTCCTGCGCCGGCTGCGGTCAGCCTTTGTTCGCCGCCAAGCAGAAATTCGAGAGCGGCACCGGCTGGCCGAGCTTCAACGATCCGGTGCCCGGCGCGGTCGAGACCTCGACCGATCGCAGCTACAGCATGGCGCGCACCGAGGTGCATTGCAGCCGCTGCGGCAGCCATCTCGGCCACGTCTTCGAGGATGGCCCGCCGCCGACGCATCTGCGCTACTGCATCAACGGCGTGGCGATGAACTTTAAGCCCGAATAAGCGGTCAACCGGACTGCGGCATCTCGCGCCGGTCGCAATGCCGGATTTTGGCGCAAATGCCGCGCCGCGGCCACGATCGCGCAGCATCCCGCGGCAATCATGCCGCTTTCATGCCCGATAAGCCGTGCATCATGCGCTGCTGAATCGCCGCATAATTGCCCGATAATCGCCGAATACCCGCCGGACCTTGCGCGTCGATGAGAACCGCACGGGAATCGGCCGTCCGCCTGCTGCAATTGATGATGATCGCGTCGGTGGTGTTGCCGACGGCGCTGTTCGCTTACGCCTCCTGGGTCAGCTACCGCGACATCAGCGCGGTTGCCGACGAGCGCATCTTTCGCTCGCTAGACGTCATGCAGGAGCAGTCGCTGAAGGTGTTCGAGACGGTCGATCGCACCTTCGCGGAAGTCAACGAGATCGTGCACGGCATGTCGGACGAGGAGATCCACGCCGCCGAGCCGCGGCTGCATCAGCGTCTCGCCAGCATCGTCGCGACAATGCCGCAACTTCACGCCATCCTTCTGGTCGGCCGCGACGGCAGGCCGCTGGCGGCGAGCACGCTGGCCGCCGTGCCGGACGGCGTCAACTTCGGCGATCGCGATTATTTTCAGCCCAGCTCGAGCGCGATGCCGGGACCTATGTCAGCGATATGCGCTCGCCGCGGCTGCCCGGCATCTCCACCGATTTCTTCGATCTCTCGCATC
The DNA here is from genome assembly GCA_050010955.1 of Xanthobacteraceae bacterium. Lineage (GTDB taxonomy): Bacteria > Pseudomonadota > Alphaproteobacteria > Rhizobiales > Xanthobacteraceae > BOG-931. Next base: position 1,225 of record JBEKJZ010000099.1, read on the forward strand.
GCCTGGAATCGCCCGATGATTCCTTCAACGGCGTCATCGCGGTAGCGGTGCGGCCGAGCTATTTCGAAGACTTCTATGCGCTGATCGGGCAAACGCCCGGCAACTTCTTCGCGCTGGTGCGCGCCGACGGCGCCTACCTCGCGCGCTATCCGGTACCCGGTGACCGTTTGCGCCGGCTCAGCCCGGCGAGCATGTTGCGCACCACCGTCGGCCAGGGCCTCGACCACGGTCTGTTCACGGTCGACTCCGAGATCGACGGCGTTTCCCGCCGCGTTGGCTTTCGCAAGCTCCCGGGCTTTCCGGTCTACGCCCTCGCCGGCGTGAGCAGCGCAGCGATTCGGGCCGAATGGCTCTCGACCATGGGAGTGCACTTGATCTTCGGCTTGCCCGCGACTTTGCTGATCCTGACCCTGCTCTGGATCGCGCTGCGGCGCACCCGGCGGCTCTACCAGGAAGCCGACCGCCGCGAGGTGGCGGAAGGTGCGCTGCGACAGGTGCAGCGGCTCGAAGCGATCGGCCAATTGACCGGCGGCGTCGCCCACGACTTCAACAATCTGCTGATGATCGTCAGCGGCAGCGTGCACCGGCTGCGGCGCGACGCTACCGACCAGAAGCAATTGCAACTGCTCGACGCCATCACCAAAGCCACGCAACGCGGCGAGAGCCTCACCCGGCAGTTGCTCGCCTTCTCGCGGCGGCAGATGCTACAGCCGACCGTGATCGATTTGGCCGAGCGGCTGCCCGAACTCAAGGACATGCTCGGCCGCTCACTGCGCGGCGACATCGAAATCCGCGTGCTGGTTTCGAAGCGGCCGTGCCGCGTCAAGGTGGATGCCAGCGAGCTCGAACTGGCGTTGCTCAATCTAGCCGTCAACGCCCGCGACGCGATGCCCTCCGGCGGCACGCTGACCATCACCGCGAAGCCCGTCGTGCTGCGCGGCAAAGCCGGCGAGGAGGGGTTGAGCGGCGAATTCATCACCATCAGGGTCGCCGATACCGGGGAGGGCGTCGCGCCCGACGTGCTGCCGCGGGTGTTCGAGCCGTTCTTCACCACCAAGGACGTCGGCAAGGGCACCGGGCTCGGGCTGTCCCAGGTCTACGGCTTCGCCCGACAATCGGGCGGCGCCGCCACCATTACCAGCACGTTGCGGTGCGGCACCGCGATCACGCTGTTGCTGCCGCGGAGCTTCGAAACGCCGACCAAGGAGCGCGAGGCAACGATCGCCGCCGCGGCGGCGCCGCCCGGCGGCAAGGTGCTGCTGGTCGAGGACAACGCGGACGTGGTCGAGGTTGCCCGCGCTTATTTCACCGAGCTCGGCTACGGCATCGCCGTAGCTGCGAGCGTGCAAGCGGGCCTCGATCTCATCGCCGGCGAAGGCGACATCGATCTCATCTTCTCCGACATATTGATGCCGGGCGGCATGAACGGTCTCGATCTGGCGAAGGCGGTGCGCCGGCGCTTCCCGAATATCGTGGTGCTGCTGACGACGGGCTACAGTTCGAGCGCGCAGGACGCCGTGCGGCAAGGTTTCCAGGTGCTGCAAAAGCCCTACGACCTGGCGGCGCTCGAACGCGCGCTGCGCGCCGCCCGCAAGTCCGCCAACATGACCGTCACGGATGCCGATGCGGCGCCGCGCCGCGCCGCGGGATGATGTCAGGCTGGAGCATGATCCGGAAAAAGCCTGCCCTCGGACTTGATCCGAGGGTGGAAGCCGGTTTTCCGAAAAAGATCATGCTCCACCAAGGAGTCTAGAGCGCCAATCGATTCAACTTGAAGCGATTGCGCCCTAGAGCAAAACCAGAAGCGGCCAGGACCGGAGCCGGTAAAGGTTCGGTCAAGGCCGCTCGGCTCCGCCAACACCCCGCTGAGCCAGATGGCACCATAAGCGTCTTGGCCGGCACCGCCTTGATTTGAATCAAGGGTCCGGCGGCGTTGTGCCGGCGCGCCGGCTGAGCGGCTCAGTTCGCCACCAATTCGCGGCCGCGCGTCTCCGGCAGCACGACCGCAGCCAGGATGACGATGGCGTAGGCAAAGGCAGCGAAAATGCCGATCGCGGTCCCCAAGGTTACCGAGGCCGACAGCATGCCGACCAGCGTCGGGAAGAACGCGGCGATGCCGCGGCCGAAATTGTAGCAAAAACCCTGGCCGGCGCCGCGCACGCTGGTGGGAAACAGCTCGGTCAGCACCGGCCCCATGCCGCTGAAAATGCCCGAGGCGAAGAAGCCGAGCGGGAATCCCAGCGCCAGCATCATCGAGTCCGAAATCTCGGTCTGGGTGTAAGCGATCGCGATCAACAAAGAGCCGATGGCGAAGATGAAGAAGTTTTTCCGCCGCCCGATGGCGTCGCTGAGATAGGCGCTGGTGACATAGCCGAGCCAGGAGCCGACGATGATCACCGCCAGGTAGCCGCCGGTGCCGAGCACGGTGAGATGGCGCTGGGTGCGCAGGAAGGTCGGCAGGAAGGTGGTGATGGCGTAATAGCCGCCCTGCGCGCCGGTGGCCAGGACGGCGCCGAGGATGGTGGTCGGCAGCAGGTCGCCGCGGAAAATGTCGAAGGTGCCGCGCCGCGACGCCGCGCCGATCGATTCCTTGAAGACTTTCGGCTCGGACACTTTGCTGCGGATATAAAACACCAGCACCGCCGGCAGGATGCCGACGAAGAACAGCGCGCGCCAGGCGATCTCCTGCGGCAAGACCTGGAAGATGATGGTGGCGAGGATCGCCGCCGCGCCCCAGCCCCAGGCCCAGGCGCTTTGCACCGTGCCGACGGCTTTGCCGCGATCGCTGGCGCGGATGACTTCCCCGATCAGCACCGACCCGGCGGCCCATTCGCCGCCGAAGCCGAGGCCCTGCAAGCCGCGCACGACCAGGAGCTGCTCGAAGTTTTGGGTGAAGCCCGACAGGAAGGTGAAAAAGGCGAACCACGCCACCGTGATCATCAACAGCCGGGCGCGGCCGATGCGGTCGGCGAGCATACCGGCGAGCCAGCCGCCGAAGGCGGAGATCACCAGCGCGCTGGTCGCCAGCAATCCGGCCTGGGCATTGGTGATATGCCACAGCGCGATCAGCGCCGGCACGACGAAGCTGTAGATCTGCACGTCGAGCGCATCGAGCGCCCAGCCGCCGAAGCAGGCCCAGAAGGTCCGGCGCTCGGCGGTGCCCAGCTCGCGATACCAGTCGATCATTTTAAGCCTCCCCCCTGTTCGCCCCCGGAGTCCAAAAGAATACCTGTTCGCCGTTCTGGTCCAAAATCCGCAAGCCATCGGGGTTCTGCGCCAGGTTCACGGTCGCGAACAAGGACAGGGCCTTGACCTTGGCGCTGTCCAGATCGGCGGCGATATGTGTGATCCGATCGAGCGTGGCGCGCGCCTTGTCCTTTTCGCGGATACGAAAGAACTCGATGGTGAACATCATTGCGCGGCCTTTCCGATCCGCGACAAGCGTATCCCGGATCGGACGCCCCGCCTATGGCCGCTTTGCGAGGTAGCCGTTTGCAGCCAGGGCCGATCCGCGTCATTCTGCGGCTCGATGGCTGCCACGATGGAAGGGCCGAAAGGTGGACGAGGCGTTGCTGCTACGGTCGGCGACACTGGCAGATGCGTCAACCATTCGCGCGCTGACCCGTGAGGCATACGCCAAATGGGTGCCGGTCATCGGCCGCGAACCCAAACCGATGATGGCCGACTATGCGGAGGCAGTGCAAAAGCATCGCATCGACCTCCTCTATCTGGATGGCGAACTGGCGGCTCTGATCGAGATGATCCCGGCAGCCGATTATTTCGTCATCGAGAATGTGGCCGTTTCGCCAGCGTTGCAGGGGCGGGGCTTCGGCCGAAAGCTGTTGTCGCATGCCGAGCAAATCGCCGCGTCGCTGGGCTATGACGAAATCAAGCTCTATACCAACAAGCTGTTCGCGGAGAACGTGCAGCTCTACGGCACGCTCGGTTACCGGGTTGATCGAGAAGAAGCGTTCAAGGACGGCGTGGTGGTCCACATGAGCAAGCCGGTCCGATCGCAGGACGACAGATGCTAACTCTATTGGCACTGTTGCAGAAATTCAAACTGAAGCACTTCCACCCGATCATTCGCGCTGTTGGCGCCGCGCGATGGCAGCGGGATTGGATGACAAACTTGTGACACCGATCGTATTGATGTATGGTTTCAACGTATTGGTGTAGTGGGCGTCGCATCGAGGCGTTGGCGATGCGGCAGTTGCCGGCATGCAATCAAAAAATTAGGGCAAGCACCTAAGGCGAGGCGCTTTAGGAGCGAAATCGAGCGGGGCGCTGCCAACCTGTTTTTCGGGAGGGTGCCCTATGAATACCGCCTTGAGAAAGAGTGGCGTCAACGTTCTCGGCGACATGCCGTGGGGGTCGCATGTCTGCATGTTTTATGAATCGAAAGAAGATCTGCTTGATACCGTGGGTCCCTATTTCAAGGCCGGATTGGAAAGCAACGAATTCTGCCTGTGGGCTCCTTCCGAACCGGTCACGGTGGAGGAAGCTCACTTAGCGCTGAGCCGGCGCATCCCGGATTTCCATCGCCACCTGGCGGCCGGCAACATGGAAATCGTTCCGGGGCGCGAGTGGTATCTCGAAGGAGATCGGTTCAGCCGCGCAAGAATTATCAGAGGCTGGGACGAGAAATTGCGCGGCGCGTTGGCCAAAGGTTATGACGGAATGCGCGTGAGTGGCAACGCGTTCTGGCTTCACACCAAACATTGGCAGGACTTTTGCGACTACGAGCGCCAGCTCAATAACTCACTTGAGGGCAAGCCGATGACGGTCTTGTGCACCTATCCGATGGTCGCGAGCGGAGCTGCGGAGGTGCTGGAGGTGGCGCGGGCCCATCAGCTCGCCGTGGCGCGGCGACACGGCGATTGGCAGCTAATCGAACCGGTGCCGGCAGCGGCGGCGACACCAACCCATTCGCTCACATTCCGCGAGCGCGAAGTTCTGTGGTGGGCGGCGCAGGGTAAGTCGGCCTGGGAAATCGGTTAAATTCTTCATATCACCAAGCGGACGGTCGACCAGCACACCCAAAACGCTATGCACAAGCTCGGCGCCGTCAACCGCACGCAGGCCGTCGCCACCGCGCTGCGCGAGCGGCTGATCGGCAACGACCCGCCGTCAGGCAAAGCGGCAGGCGGCGCGCGCGAGAACAACTGACCGAAGATTTTCGTCTCCACAGGCGCGCCCGAAAAGCGCGTTTTCTATTTCGCCGTTGCCGGATTTGCCCCGGCAATCCATGCTGCAGCACGACGCGGAAAGCCGTGCGGGGAGGGCCAACAGTGAACGACAAGACCGCGGCAAAGCCGACCGAAAAGAAGTTCATCTACCAGGTCAATGAGGATTGGCTGGCGTTGCGGCGCGAGGAGCCGATCGACCCTAACCCGCCGATCATCGATCCGCACCATCATCTCTGGGATCGCGGCTTACGCTATCTGTTCGACGAGCTCAAAGACGATATCGACACCGGCGGTCACAATATCCGCGCCACTGTTTATTTGCAGTGCGGCTCTATGTACCGCGCCGAGGGCGATCCGAAGTTGGCGCCCGTCGGCGAGACGGAATTCGTCAACGGCGTGGCGGCGATGAGCGCCAGCGATCTGTATGGGCCGGTGCGTCTTTGCGCCGGCATCGTCGGCTTCGCCGATCTGTTGCTCGGCGCCGCGGTGGACGCTGTGCTGGAGGCGCACCTGCGGGCCGCGGGCGAGCGTTTCAAGGGCGTGCGTCACCCTTCCGTGTGGGATGCCGACCCCTCGATCCGAACGACGCAGGTGAAGTACCCGCAAGGGCTTTTGCTCGACGCGAAATTCCGCGCCGGCTTTGCGCGCCTGTCGCGCTACGGCCTGTCCTTCGATTCCTGGAATTACCACACGCAAATCGCGGAGCTGGCCGATCTCGCCCGCGCTTTTCCGCAAACGACGATCGTGCTCAACCATATCGGCGCGCCGCTCAGTATCGGCGTCTATGCCGGCCGGCGCGACGAGGTGTTCGCAGATTGGCGGCGGAGCATCCGCGGCCTCGCCGAATGCCCGAACGTCAGCGTCAAGCTCGGCGGCATGGGCATGCGCATTTTCGGATTCGGATTCGAGGAACAGCCGCTGCCGCCGTCCTCCGACGATCTCGCCAAGGCGTGGCGGCCCTACGTCGACACCTGCATCGAGACGTTCGGGCCGCAGCGGGCGATGTTCGAGAGCAACTTTCCGGTCGACAAGGTTTACTGCAGCTACGGTATCCTGTGGAACGCGTTCAAGAAGCTGACGGCGGCCTGCAGCGCCGACGACAAGGCGGCGCTTTTCTTCAATACCGCCAAGCGCGTCTATCGGCTGCCGACGATTGCGTAGCCGCGCGTTACCCCTCGCCGATCTCGCGCAAAATTTCGTCGGTGTGCTCGCCGAGCCGCGGCGTTGGCCGTTCCGCCGCCATCGGCGCGCCGTCGATCATGATCGGCGTGCGCACGCCGGGGATGGTCCCGGCCTTGGCGGCCGCGCTCGGCACCTCGAGCTTCATGCCGCGATGGATCACCTGAGGATCGGCGAAGACCTGGGCGAGATCGTTGATCGGGCCGGCCGGCACGCCGACGGCTTCGAGCTTGTCCAGAAGCTCGGTGCGCGACATCCGCGCGGTCAGCTTGCAGATGCGCTCGACCAACACGGCGCGGTGCGCGAGCCGCGCCGTGTTGTCGATATAGGCCGGGTCCTTGGCAAGGTCGGGCTCGCCAAGGACGGCGCAGAGTTTGGCGAACTGGCTGTCGTTGCCGCTGGCGATGATGATGTGGCCGTCGGCGACCGGAAACACCTGATAGGGCGTGATGTTCGGGTGGGCGTTGCCCATGCGGTGCGGCACCTTGCCGGAAATGAGATAGTTGAGCGCCTGGTTGGCCAGCACGCCGACGGTCGAGTCGATCAGCGCGGTATCGACGTAGCCGCCGCGGTCGGTCTTTTCCCGGCGCGCCAGCGCCGCCAGGATGCCGATCACCGAATAGACACCGGTGAAGATATCGGACACCGGCACACCGGCGCGCAGCGGCTCGCCGTCGGGGTTGCCGGTCAGATCCATGAAGCCGCCCATACCCTGCGCCATCAGATCGTAGCCGGGGCGCGTCGCATAGGGACCGGTCTGGCCGAAACCGGTCACCGAGCAATAGATCAGCCGCGGGTTTTCCGGCGCCAGGCTTGCGTAATCGAGGCCGAACTTGGCGAGATTGCCGACCTTGAAATTCTCCAGCAGCACGTCGGAGCGCGCTGCGAGTTTCCTGACGATGCGGCGGCCGTCTTCGCTCTCGAAGTCGAGCTCGATCGAACGCTTGCCGCGGTTGGTGCCGTGGAAATAGGCGGCGCCGAGATGGCCGCCGTCGGCGGCGGGAACGAAGGGCGGGCCCCAGCCACGGGTATCGTCGCCGGCGCCGGTGCGCTCGACCTTGATCACGTCGGCGCCGAGATCGGCCAGGATTTGCCCGGCCCACGGCCCCGCGAGGATACGGGCAAGCTCTAATACTCGCAGACCGGCCAATGGACCCGGCATGGACGGCTCCTCAACGCTTCGCGGCCGCTTGCCGCGCGTCCGTTAACTGACAAAGCAGCGCCAATTTGTCTACCGACACTCCTGCGATCCAGCCCCGCATGCTGGGCGGGTTGGACCGGGACTTGCCACGACTTGCCTTGGCCGCCGCCGATCATTAGCTGTTTCCTACCGGGCGGAAGGGCTGAATGGGATGGTTGCGCTGAATACGTCGTTCTTCGGCGAGTTGTTGCAGAGCATTGCGGACCGCAGCCGTGCCTTGATCCGGCGCGAGCCGACGCGCGGACGCTCCGACGGTTTGGCCGAGCTGTGCGAGGCGCTGCTTTCGGTCCGCGGCGAGGCCTCCGGCGTGGCGCTGGCCAACGAGATTCTGGCGAACTACGCGGCGCTGACCACGGGGCCGCGCATCGCCTTCTTCGAGGCGCTGGCGAAAACCTTCGGCCACGATCCCGCCCGGATCGATGCCGCCATTGCCGCCTGGCGGCAGTCGCCGTCCTCCGACACCGCGAACGAACTGCATCGCTCAACCGAGCCGCGCCGGCTGGAACTGTTTCGCCGGCTCAATCTGGCGCCCGGCGGCACCGCGGCGCTGGTGCGCATGCGCGAGCAGCTGCTCGACGCGCTCGATCATCGCGACGATCTGGCTGTCGTCGACGCCGACTTTGTTCATTTGTTCTTGTCCTGGTTCAACCGCGGCTTCCTGGTGCTGCGCCGCATCGACTGGTCGACGCCGGCTTCGATCCTGGAAAAGATCATCCGCTACGAAGGCGTCCACAAGATCCGCGACTGGGACGATCTGCGCCGCCGCATCGACCCGCCCGACCGCCGTTGTTATGCCTTCTTCCACCCGGCGCTGGTCGACGAGCCGCTGATCTTCGTCGAGGTGGCGCTGACCCGCGAGATTCCGGCGGCGATCGCGCCGATCCTCTCCGACAAGCGCGAGGCCGTCGTGCCGGAGCGGGCCAATACGGCGGTGTTCTACTCGATCACCAATTGCCAGCGCGGCCTGGCCGGCGTGACCTTCGGTCACTTTCTCATCAAGCAGGTGGTGGAGGAAGTCTCGCGGGAGATTCCGCGCATCTCCTCGTTCGTGACGCTGTCGCCGGCGCCGAATTTCACCGAATGGCTCAAGCGCGAGCGCGGCAACGCCGCCTCGCCGGCGCTCGCTGAGGAGGATCGCGCCGCGCTCAATGCGCTCGACCGCGCCAACTGGTGGCGGCAGCCGGATCTGGTGGAAGCCATCCGCGCGCCGCTCTTGCGCGCCGCCGCCTGGTACTATGTGCGCGCGCGCAACGGCCGCGGCCTGCCGGTCGACGCGGTCGCCCGCTTCCATCTCGGCAACGGCGCGCGGCTGGAACGGCTCGACTGGCCCGCCGACATCTCCGACCGCGCGCTCGAGCAATCCTACGGGCTGATGGTGAATTACCTCTACGATCTCGATTACATCGAGGAGAATCACGAGGCCTATGCGCAGCAGCACGCCGTGGTCGCCGCCGGCGCCGTGACCCGGCTGTTGCGCTCGCCGGCGCGCGAGGTGGTCCCGATCTCGGGGTAAAGATTGTCGCCCATGCCAGACCTGCTCGGCGTTCTGGAAACATCGCTCTATGTCGAAGAGTTCGAGCGCGCCTGTCCGTTCTACGAGCAGGTGCTCGGGCTCAACAGCATCTACCGCGATCAGCGGCTGTGCGCTTACGACGTCGGCGGCCGCGGCGTGCTCTTGTTGTTCCTGCGCGGCCGCTCGTTCGAAACCGTGCAGCTGCCCGGCGGCACCATCCCGCCGCATGACGGTCATGGGCCCGTGCACATCGCGTTCTCGATCGCCGCCGACGAGCTGGCGGGATGGGAGGAGCGGCTGGCGGCGGCCGATATCGCCATCGAAGGCCGCACCAAATGGCCGCGCGGCGGCGAAAGCGTTTATTTCCGCGATCCCGACGGCCATCTGCTCGAACTGGCGACGCCCGGATTGTGGCCGGGGTATTAGAGCATGATCATGAAAAGTGGATACCGGTTTTCGGAAAAGATCATTCTCAACCGAAAATCTACGACTTCCCGTATACCGGCACGACGGCGCCGCGGGTGACGCGGTTCTCCGGCGAGGCGAGGAACAGGATGGTCGCGGCGACTTCCTCGACTTTCGGCCACAAACTGTAGTCGGCCTTGGGCATGGCGGCGCGATTGGCCGGCGTATCCATCCAGGATGCCGTCCTTGGCGACCTCCTCGGCGAGCGCCACGGTCAGCGCCGCGACCGCCGCCTTGCTCGCGGTGTAGGCGGCCATGCCGGCGCCAGTTCGCCATTCGAGCGCGGCGCGGGCGGCGACGTTGACGATGCGCCCGCCGCCTGCCGCGTTAGCGGTCATGGCGTTGACCGCGGCGCGGCAGCAGAGCAGGCAGCTGACGAGGTTCATCTCGATCTGCTGCTGCAGCGTCGCCACGCCGGTGTCGGCGAGTCGTGCCGCGGCAAAACCGCCGGCGAGGTGGATCGACGCCCAGAGCGGTGCGATCCCCTGGTAAAGGAGCCTGATCGGCCTTTCATCGGCAAGACTGCCGGTAATGGTGAGCACGACCTGCTTGTGCTCGCGCAGCCGGAAGCGCTGCGCCTCCGCCGCATCGAGGCAGGGGACATGGCAAACAGCGCCGCCTTCGATCAGAGCCGTGACCACGGCCGTGCCGAGCGCGCCGGCGCCGCCCGTGATCAGCACGTGACGATCGCGAAAGTCCATGCCGCATCATCGCCGATCCCGGGCCGGAGGCAAGGCCGTGAACGAGGATTTGATATTCCACGAAACGCAATCAAGGCGCCCGGCGCTCGGTTTGTCGACCATTGGGAATCGCGTTACAAAGCCGGCGGGGTTTTCCTGTATGCTGCGGCTGAAGCGGGAATGCACAGCGCCGGATCGAAACGAGACTTTGCGCCGTGGACCGATCCCAATCAGCGTCCGCTGCTGCGCATCGAAGTCCTGACCAAACGCTTCGGCGGTATCGCGGTCGTCGATCATCTGTCGGTCGACGTTTATGAGGGCGAGTTTTTCGCCCTGCTCGGTCCCTCGGGCTGCGGCAAGACCACATTGTTGCGCCTGATCGCCGGCTTCGAGCGGCCGAACACCGGCCGCATCCTGCTCGACGGTGCCGATCTTGCACCCGTGCCGCCGCATCGGCGGCCGGTCAATATGATGTTCCAGAGCTACGCGCTGTTTCCGCACCTCACCGTCGAGGGCAACGTCGCCTTCGGCCTCAAGCAGAAAGGCCTGCCCAAGCACGAAATCGCCCAGCGCGTTGCCGACATGCTCGCGCTGGTCAAGCTCGAACGCTATGGCGGCCGCAAGCCGCATCAGCTTTCCGGCGGTCAGCGCCAGCGCGTGGCGCTGGCGCGTTGCCTGGTCAAGCGTCCGCGCGTGCTGCTGCTCGACGAGCCGATGGCGGCGCTCGACAAGAAGCTGCGCGGCGAAACCCAGTTCGAGTTGATGGAGCTGCAGCGTGAGCTCGGTCTCACCTTCGTCATCGTCACCCACGACCAGAGCGAAGCGATGCTCGTCGCCGACCGCATCGGCGTGATGGATCGTGGCCGGCTCATGCAGGTGGCGCCGCCCGCCGCGATCTACGAGCGGCCGAACTCGCGCTGGGTCGCCGACTTCGTCGGCGACGTCAACCTGTTCGAAGGCCGGCTCGGGGAGGATTGTCAGAGCGTCGAGGACACGGCGGCCGGCCGCGTGCGCGCCGCCGCCAAGGTCGACGCCGAGCCGGGCAAGGTGGTCTGGGCCGCGGTGCGGCCGGAACAGGTCCGCATCGCGCGCGAGCCGCCGTCGCCGGGCCTCGACAATTGCGTTCCCGGGACGGTCCTCGATATCGGCTATCTCGGCGACACCTCGATCTATCAGGTGCGGGTTCGCGACGGCTCGCTGGTCAAGGCGGCGATCGCCAATGTCGGCCGCGGCGGCGGGCGCGCGGTCACCTTCGACGATCAGGTGTGGCTGAGCTGGCCGCCCGAGGCCGCGATCGTGCTCACGCAATGACGACGAATCTGACGCCATGAAGCGACACCACGGACGCTCGTTTTGGCAGAGCCTGGTGGTGCGGATTCCGTATCTTTGGCTGCTCGCTTTCTTCCTGGTGCCGTTCCTGATCGTGCTCAAGATCAGCCTGTCGCAGACGGCGATTGCGCAGCCGCCTTACGTGCCGGTGCTCGACCTTGCAGCGGGCTGGCCCGGCCTGCAGGCTTTTTTTGCCGCGCTGTCGTTCGACAATTACGTCCTGATCGGCTCCGATCCGCTCTACCTCTTGTCTTATGTGAAGAGCGTGGAGATCGCCGCGTTCTCCACCCTCATTCTCGTCTTCATCGGCTATCCCATCGCCTACGCGATGGCGCGCATGCCGTGGCGCTGGCAGGCAGTGCTGGTGGTGCTGGTCGTGCTGCCGTTTTGGACCTCGCTGCTGATCCGCATCTATGCCTGGATGAACATCCTGCAGCATGACGGGCTGCTCAACCAAGCGCTGCTGGCGCTCTCGATCGTGAAGGAGCCGCAGGCCTGGCTCGCCACCGATACCGCGATCTATATCGGGGTGGTCTATTCCTATCTGCCGTTCATGGTGCTGCCGCTCTACGCCACGCTCGAGAAACACGACGAATCGCTGCGCGAGGCGGCGGCCGATCTCGGCTGCCCGCGCTGGAAGATCTTCTGGCTGGTGACGCTGCCGCTGTCGTCGTCCGGGCTGCTCGCCGGCGTGCTGTTATGCTTCATCCCGATCGTCGGCGAGTTCGTCATTCCCGATCTGCTCGGCGGCTCGCAGTCGCCGATGATCGGCCAGGCGATCTGGACCGAATTCTTCAGCAACAAGGATTGGCCGGCCGCCTCGGCGGTTGCCGTCGTGCTGGTGTGCCTCCTGGTCACGCCGATCCTCGTCTATCAGAACCAGGCGGTGCGGGCCTTGGAGCGGGAATAATGCGCAAGGTGTCCGCCTTCAATCTGTTCGCGATCCTGCTCGGCGTCGCCTTCCTCTATCTGCCGATCGTCGTTCTGGTGATCTATTCGTTCAACGCCTCGCGGCTCGTGACGGTGTGGGGCGGCTGGTCGACGCATTGGTACACCGCGCTGATCGACGATGCGCCGCTCGTCGAATCCGCCTTTATCAGCCTGCGCCTGGCGCTGGTTTCGGCGACCGTGGCGACGCTTTTGGGGACGCTGGCAGCGCTGGCGCTGGTGCGGTTCGGGCGCTTTCGCGGCCGGCTGCCGTTCGCGGCGATGGTCTATGCGCCGCTGGTCATGCCGGAGGTGATCACCGGGCTGTCGCTGCTGTTGCTGTTCGTCGCCGTCGCCGTCGATCGCGGTTTCTGGACCGTCGCCATTGCGCATACCACGCTGGCCATGTGTTTCGTCACCGTGATCGTGCAGGCGCGGCTTATCGACTTCGACATGAGTCTTGAAGAGGCGGCGATGGATCTCGGCGCCTCGCCGCTGCGCACGTTTCTCGCGGTGACTTTGCCGCTGATCCTGCCGGCCATTGCCGCCGGCTGGATGCTCGCCTTCGCGCTGTCGCTCGACGATCTCGTCATCGCCAGCTTCACGACCGGGCCTGGCGCGACCACGCTGCCGATCCGCATCTATTCCGAGGTCCGCCTCGGGGTGAAGCCGGAGATCAACGCCGTGTGCAGCATCATGGTCGGCGTGGTCGGCATCGCGGTGATCGCCGCTTCGCTGCTTGCCAAGCTCAGCGGCACGCGGGGCGCGTCGGCGCGGGTATGAGTGCGATGATGAGCTAGTTCGGACTGTTGGGTGCCGCCGGCTTCGGCGCGGTGGCGGCCCCCGGAGTCGCAAATAGCTTGTCGATCACTGAGCGGACGGCGGCGCCGGCGTCGCGGGCCTTGATGGCGTCGAGTAGCGGCGCGGCCGCCCCCGAGCGGCGGATCAAGCTCTGCGGGTCCGGCAGCATGATCGGGTCGTCCCATTGCCCCTGGACGACGAACGGCAAGTCGAACTCGTTGGCGGTTGCGTTCGAGACCAGGGTCGCGACCCCCTTGAGATCGAGATCGCGCGCGGGAACGGAGACTTGCCCGCCGACCGCAAGCCGCACGGCCGGACCGTCGAGATGCATGTCTTCGACAGACACCTCGCCCTGTTCGATCTTGAGGCTGAGCGTAAGCTGGTCGAACGGGGTGCGCCCGCTGCGGAAGTCGCCGTTGCCGGACAGCGGCCGGCGCTCGAGCCGGCGCAGCAATTGCTCGACGTTGATGCCGGTGAGCGCGCCGTTATGGGCCGTGAGGTTTGCCGTGCCGTTGAGCGAGTTTGTCACGCCGAGCACGGAGGCTCCCGACCCCTCGATGTTGAGCGCCAGATTGCCGCGGCCCGCGAGCTTGCGAATCCCGAACACCTGGCCGAGACAATTTTCGAGATCGACATCGACGAACTGCAAATGCGAGGCCACCGCGACGCCGCCATTGGTGCTGGCGAGCCCGAGCGAGCCCTTGGCGAGGCCGCCGAAGGCTTGCGATTCTCCGATCGTCAGGTCGAGCTTGCCGTGGCGGATATTGGCGGCGACAGCCGTTCGGCCCAGTTGCGCGTCCGCGATCTTGACGCTGGCGGCCGAGAGCCGCAGATCGAGGTCGACGTCGGCGAATCCGTCGAGCGCGATCGGCAGTTGATCCCAGGCGCGTTCGTTCGCGGCTAAGAGGCGAATTCCGGACACATAGGGCGTCAGATCGAGCGCGTCGACCGCGAGCGTGCCCTGCACGTTGCGATTGTCGGTCGAAAGCGTGATCACGCCTTCGGCGGCATTGCCGTCGAGTTCGACATTGACGCCGGAGAGCGAGATCAGGCCGCCGGCGAGGCTGCTCTGCGCCCGCAGCGCGAAGCGCCCGAAGCCGCCGAACGGCAACTCGCTGGTCCCGGTCCAGCGCAAAGCGTCGCGCAGCGAGGGAGCTTCCACGCTCAACGTGCCGTCGACCTTGAGCGTCGGCTGATCGCTCGAGGTGCCGTCGAAGGCGAGTTTCACCGGCGCGCCGGAAAGCCGCAACTTGACGCCCGAGCGCTCGCCGTTCAACGCCGCCAGGAAATCGCCGAGGGTGAGGCTCGCGTCGAGCGGTTTGTCATGCCACACAAAACGGCCGTTGGCGCCGAAACTGCGCGAGATCGACGGCCAGGCGAGCTGGAAGTCCACGCCATCGAGCCGGTCGGTGAAATCCTTTCCGGCGTGTTGACCGTGGATCACGACAGTGCCGTCGTGGATGCCGATCTCCGAGAACGATCCGGTGCGCCCGGGATTGGGTTCGAGCGCGCGGGCCAGCGATCGCATCAATCCCGACCAGTTCGATTGGCCGTTGGGCAAGAACGTCACGGTGATCGCCGGCCGCACCAGCGCCACGTCGGCGATCTCGATCCGCCCGGCGAGCAGCGGAAAATAGCGCAGATGGGCGATCAACTCGTCGGCAGTCAGAGCGGACTCGCCGGTTTGGTCGTCGCCGAGCAGCACGTTGCGGAAACTCACGGTGCCGGAGGGAAACAGCGACACCGCGACGTCGCCGCGCAGCACCGGATCGAGGCCGGTGACCGCGTGGATCTCCTTGGCGACCGCGTCGCGGACCGACGCGGCCGGGATGAGAAAGGACAGCGTCATCAGCGTGAGGAATACCGCCGCGACCACGGCAGCAACGGCAATCGCGAGGCGTTTCAAGCCAGTAGCCGCGGTCACAGGATGCGTTTCCGATGTTCGCTGGGCCGATCGAATAGACGGTTCGGCGGGTGAGGGGCAACTATGCCCGACATCTGTGTCGCTTTCGTGGCCGCAGCCGCGGCGGGTCGGGTCAAAGTATTGCTGCAAAAGGCTAAAAGCCGCCACCCGTGACGCCGCCGGGCGGCTGTCCAAAGCCGCCTGGTGCTCGCGACGGACCCCGGCCGTCAACGCACCGAGGCATGAAGCGATGGCCTCGCGCCGGCCTGTGCCACCTCGGCGATCATCTTCTTGACGATGGCTTGGCCGAACGAATTGAAGTTTTCCGCCACCAGGACAAAGGCGCCGGGGCCGCCAATGACATTGTTGCGATAATAATTTTGCAGGCCGCCCGGCGGATTGGTGTGGTCGGGATTCCAAGCCAATGGCGTCTCGCTGAGGATGACAAGACCGTTGATGGTGATGCCTTGGGCGACGGCTTCGTCGCGCGCCAGGGTCACGTCGCGGCCGGCATTGTTGGTGCCGTCGCCGGAGACGTCGATGGTGCGGCGCGCCGATTCATAGGGGGCGCGGGCGAGCTGCCCCATGGCGAATTCGATGGCGCCGCTGATCGACGTGCGATCCGCGAACGATCGCGGCGCCTCTAACAGGCGGTCGCCGAAACCCCTGGCCGTTTCGGCATCGCCGATGGTCGTCCAGTCGATCAGGACCCGCTGCGAGCCGGCGCCCGACCACTCGACGAAGGTCAGTCCGACGCGGCCGTTGCGGCCCGAGCGAATGGCATCGAGCACGCGCGGATCGGAGATGGCGGCGGCGTAGCCCTCGCGTTGCAGCTGGAATTTGGCGTTGTCGACGCTGCGCGACACGTCGGCCGCCAGCACCAGCAGGAGATCGACTTGCTCGGCTGCTGCTGCAGCCGCTGGCACCGCCGCGACGCCGGCCAAGATCAGCAGCAGGAGGGTTCTGACAGTGCGCATCCCCGCACCTCGCCGTCACGCCTCGGCGGCGGCATGGATGGCGGCGCGGACGCGCTGATAGGAGCCGCAGCGGCAGATATTGGTGATCGCCGCGTCGATATCGGCATCCGTCGGCTTAGGCTTCTGTTTAAGCAGCGCCGCCACCGCCATCATCATTCCGCTTTGACAGTAGCCGCATTGCGGCACGTCGAAATCGAGCCAGGCCTTCTGCACCGGATGCAGTTTGCCCTGCTCCGCCAGCGCCTCGATGGTTGTGATCTCCTCGGCGCCCAGCGTGCCGACCGGGATCTGGCACGAACGCGTGGCGACGCCGTTGATGTGGACGGTGCAGGCGCCGCATTGGGCGATCCCGCAGCCGTATTTCGTGCCGGTCAGCCCGATCGTGTCGCGCAGCACCCACAGCAAGGGCGTATCGGGCTCGACGTCGACCTCGTAGGTTTTGCCGTTGATGAACAGTTCCGTCATGCTCGGCGTTCCGTTGGCGCGGCCGGCTGAAAGTCGCAGTGGCACCTCCCGCTGGCAACAGGCGATTTTAGCCTGTTGCAGTGCGAAGCCAAATCGAAAATCCGCGCGGAGCGACGGGAGACAAAGGAAAAGCCAAGCCGGCGCGGCAGAAACAGGCCGGCCAGCCGGTCACATCCGCCGATAGACGTAAGGCGCGTCGTCCCGCACCGCCGCGAGCGCGGCGACTTCATCATGCCGCGATGAGAGATGGCAGACCGGGTCGGTGGCGCGCGCGTCGCCGGTCAGCGCGAAGGCCTGGCAACGGCAGCCGCCGAAATCGATATCGCGCCGCGCGCAGCTTCGGCACGGCTCCTGCATCCAGTCGGTGCCGCGGAAGGCGTTGAAGGCCGGCGAATTCGCCCAGATGTCGGCGAGCGAATGCTCGCGCACCGACCAGAACTTGAGGCCGGGTATCGACTCGGCGGCGTGGCACGGCAGCACCTTGCCCGCCGGCGTCACGTTGAGCGAACGCCGACCCCAGCCGCCGACACAAGGCTTCGGCAGCCGCGCGTAATAATCGGGGACGACGGCATCGATGACGATCTCGCCGTGGTGCCGCCGGCGCAGGTCCTCGACCGCGGCCGCCGCGTGCTTGACCTGCTCGGCGCTCGGCATCAGCGTGGCGCGGTTCTTCAGCGCCCAGCCGTAATATTGTGCATGCGCGATCTCGACGCGGCTGGCGCCGAGCGCCAGCGCCAACGCCACCATGTCCTCGATGCGATCGATGTTGGCGCGGTGCATCACGGCGTTGATGGTCAGCGGAATTTTCAGGTTGACGACTTCGGCGGCGAGCGCGCGCTTGCGCGCGAAGGCGCCTTGGTAGCCGGCGATGTGATCGGCCGAAGCAGGCTCGCTGTCCTGGATCGAGATCTGCACGTGATCGAGCCCGCCTTCGGCAAGCTGCCGCAACGTTTCCGCGGTGATGCCGACCGCCGAGGTGATGAGATTGGTGTAAAGGCCGGCGGCATGCGCTGCCGCCGTGATGGCGGGAAGGTCCCGGCGCGCGCCCGGCTCGCCGCCCGACAGATGCACCTGCAGCACGCCGAGCCCCGCCGCCTCGGTGAAGACCCGCGCCCAAGTTTGCGTGTCGAGCTCGTCGGCGCGGGGATCGAGCGCCAAGGGATTGGAGCAATACGGACAGCCCAGCGGACAGCGGTGCGTCAGCTCGGCCAGAAGGCCGAGGGGAACATGCAGACTGGCACCGTTTCCGGCCATGTCGAAGACTCATCCATCCTGGCCGGGTTTATCCGGGCCATCCACGTCTTCCTGCTCAGCGAGTTATAAGACGTGGATGCCCGGCACAAGGCCGGGCGTGAGGGGCGGTGGTCACAAATCCAGGAGCCTCTTGTCGGCAAGGCCGCGCAGCAGGGTGGTGACGTCGGCAAGGATGCGCTCGCGCGGCGCCGCAAAGGTCTTTGCCAAATCGTCGACGATGGCGGCAAAGGTCGCCTCGCCGGTGCAGCGTTTGACCACCTCGGCGGCGATGGCGTCGGCCTTGAACACCCGCTCGGGAGCAAGCAGCACCCATCCGCCCTGCGCCTCATTGTGGACTAGCCGGACGCCGTGCGGCAGGCGCGGACGCGCGTCGGCGGCGATTTCGGGTGTCGTCTCGGCCACTGCCACTGCCTAATCGTGCGGAACAAACGCGCCGGGCGGAACTTGCTTCGGCGCGACATAAGCGTGGTACAGCGCGTCGAGCATCGCCCACAGCACGTCGCATTTGAATTCGAGCGCGGCGAGCACGCTGTGCTGGGCTTCCGACGTGCGCGCGTGTCGCTTGACGTAGTCGAGGGCAAAACGCGAGTCGCGCTCGGCTTGCGGCGGGCGTTGCGAGAAATAGGCCAGCGTCTCCGCCGTCACGAAATCGTAGTTCTTCAGCATGCCCTCGATGCGCTCGCCGATGATCTGCGGCGAGAACAATTCCGTCAGCGACGAGGCGATCGCTTCGAGCAAGGTCTTTTCGCGCACGAAATGCACGTAGGCGTCGACGGCAAAGCGGGTCGCCGGCAAAATGCCGCGCAGCGACATGACATAGTCGCGCTTGAGGCCGAGCCCGTCGGTGAGCTTAAGCCAGCGCGCGATGCCGCCTTCACCCTCGCGGGCGCCGTCGTGATCGACCAGGCGGCTGCGCCATTCGCGGCGGACCGCAGAATCGTCACAGCGCGCCATCAGGCTTGAATCCTTCACCGGGATCATCGCCTGATAATAATAGCGGTTGAGCGCCCAGGCCTGGACCTGGCCTTTATCGCAGGCGCCGCCGTGCAGGAGCTTGTGGAACGGGTGGAGCCGGTGATAGCGCCGCGCGCCGATGTCGCGCAACCGGTTTTCGAGTTCGTCGGCGCTCAGCGTGTTCACAGCACGATCTCCATCCCGTCTTCCGCGATCTCGATCCCGGCGTCCTCAACCTTGCGCCGTTCGACGGAACCCTCGATCAGGATCTGGTTGGTGTTGTTGATATGCGTCAAAATACAACGGCCGGGAAGACCGGCGAGCGCGGCGAGCGTGCCGTCTTCGCCGTCGACCGGCATGTGACCCATGCGCCGGCCGGTTTTGCTGCCGGTGCCGGTCGAGATCATCTCGTCATCGACGAACAGCGTGCCGTCGAACAGCACGACATCGGCGCGGGCGAGCCGCGCGCGCAGGGCTGCCGTCATGCCGGCGGCGCCCGGTACGTAAACCAGCCGCCGCGCCCCGCAGACCAGTTCGACGCCGACATTGGCGCCGGTCTCGGCGGCAAGCGCGGGATCGTCGCCTTCGAGATAGAGCGCCACCTTGCCGGGAACGGCGAACAGCTCGGCATCGAGGCCGCCCGGCAGGGAAAAGCTCTCGTCCCGCGCCACGGCCTTGCGCGTCACCAGATCGGCGGCCAGCACCCCGAAGATCGGATTGGCGGCCAGCGCCGCAAGCGTGTCGGCGGTGGCAAACACGGTGAAACCCTGGCGTTCGCGCAACGTCAGCAGCCCGGCCACCTGATCGACCTCGGCACCGGTCAGGACCACGGCGCTGATCGGACTACCGCGCGCGCCGGGCCGCGGCTGCAGCGCAGGTGTTGCCAAGAGCTGTGCGCGCAGGTCCGGCGAGGCGTTGAGCAAAATCCAAGCCTCGCCGTCAGCGGTGACGGCGAGGCTTGCTTGGGTGCGCGGCTTTGCGCGTCGGTCGCCGGTCCAGGCGAGACGGCAGACCGGACACTGACAATTCCATTGCGGAAAACCGCCGCCTGCCGCAGCACCGAGTACGATGGCGGTCAGGCGCCCCATTCACGGGGATTGCGGTAGACGAAAGCTGCGGATCAGAACTCGGCCGGCAGATAGCCGTTGATCTCGAGGCCGATGCAGATTTCGACGAGGGTCGGAGTGGTCCAGGCCATGGTCGTTTCCTTTTTTCATACGCGAGGGAGCTGTCCAAGAAAACTAATCGCGCTGCCTCGAGCGGACGCATAGTAAATTGAGGCGAGCCCTTCGACAAGGGGGTCAGTCCGGCCAGGGAGCGGCCCTGTGGGCGGCAGCCCCGCCGGGGCAGATTGACACGCTCCCTTTTCAGGCATGTCGAGGCAGGGCATTGTGCGCGATGCTGTCGCGTCGTGCCGCGATAGCGGCGGCCCGCCAGGGCATAAATTAGAAAAAACGCCATTTGGGAGGAAACCATGGATTATCGCGTCACACGGTGTGGCGTTACCGGCGTGATCGGCGCGGCTCTTGTCGCCGCCGGATTCGCCGCGGGAACCGCGCCGGCTTCCGCGCAAAGCGGCGAGCCGATCAAAATCGGCTTCAGCATGGCGCTCACTGGCCCGCTGGCGCCCAATGGCAAGCAAGCCCTCCTCGGCGCCAAGATCTGGGAGGAAGAAACCAACGCCAAGGGCGGCCTGCTCGGCCGGTCCGTCAAGCTCGTCTACTACGACGATCAGTCGAAACCCGCCGCGGTGCCGGAGATCTACACGAAGCTTCTCGACGTCGACAAAGTCGACCTTGTGGTCGGGCCGTACGCCACCAACATGAACGCGCCGGCCATGCCGGTGGTTATGCAGAAGGGCAAGACCTTCATCAGCCTGTTCGCGCTCGGCCTGAACAGCGAGTTCAACTATCCCAAATACTTTTCGATGTTGCCGACCGGCCCGGACACCAAACCCTCCTTCACCGAGGGGTTCTTCCAGGTCGCGGCGGCGCAGAAGCCGAAGCCGGCAACCGTGGCGCTGGCGTCGGAAGACGCCGAGTTCGCACGCAACGCCTGCGAAGGCGCTCGCGACAATGCGAAAAAATACGGCTTCACGATCATCTACGACAAGACCTTCCCGCCGAACACGACCGACTTCTCGCCGATCGTGCGGGCGTTGCAGGCCGCCAATGCCGACCTCGTGGTGGTATGCTCCTATCCGCTGAGCTCGGTCGGCCTTGTGCTGTCCGCCAATGAGCTCGGCTTTACGCCGAAGATGTTCGGCGGCGCCATGGTCGGGCTGCAGGCGACAGCGTTCAAAGAGAAGCTCAAGTCCAAGCTCAACGGCATCGTGAATTACGAGACCTGGGTGCCGTCGCCGAAATTGATGGCGCCGGCTGCGGCGTTCTTCAAGACTTACCAGGAACGCGCCAAGACCGAAGGCGTCGACCCGCTCGGCTATTATCTCGGCGGTTGGGG
>JBEKJZ010000100.1:0-11720 GCA_050010955.1 Xanthobacteraceae bacterium
AGCCCTGCTGCTGCGCCTGATTCCAGAACGTCGGGAAGTCGGGCGGTATCATCACGCCGGTGATGATGTCGCATTCGGCCTTCTTGAACGCGGTGATCTGCGCGGTGAAGTCGTCGGTGAGATTCTGATAACGGCCTGGATCGGTAAGCTTGTAGCCGAGCTTGTCGAGCACGGGCGGAAAGCCCACGTGCTTGTCGCCCCACGCATTGCCGTCACCGTCATTGGGAAACAGCCCGCCGACGGATTTGTCGGTTTTGAGCTGCCCCCACATGTTGGTGTAAACCGCGATGACGTCTTCGAGCCCCCAGAAGAAGTGATAAGTGTAATTGAACGGCTTCCACGACGCCGGATCGCCTGGGTTGCCCTGCCGGCCGATGAAATAAGGCTGCCAGGGCGCCACCGTGGAGATGCACGGCACCTCCTCGTTCTCGCATTGCGTCGATACCGGATTGGTCGTTTCGGGCGTCGAGGCCACCAGCATCAGATCAATCTTGTTGGAGACAATCAGCTGCTTGGCGACCTCGGCGGCGCGGTTGGGATTGGACTGGCTGTCCTTGACGGTGACTTCGACCGGAAGGGTCGCGTTGCCGACTTTGATGCCGCCCTTCACCGCGTTGAGAAAGTTGGAAATGACGAAGTTGTCCGCCTCGGCAAAGGCGGCGAGTGGTCCGGTCTGCGGGCTGACATAGCCGAGCTTGATGCTCTTCGCGGCGTGCGCCGCCGGCGCAAACGCGGATCCGGCAGCCAGCACCGCTCCGGTGGCGGCCGACGCTTTGATGAAACTTCGCCGATTGAAGCGAGTAGAATTTGATGTCCGCGCCATTCCGTCCTCCCTGTCCGATGGCACGATCGCCCTTGGCGGGCCGTGCTCACGGCGTTTGCCCCTGAGCGACCCAATGCTTGCAGCATTTCCTGTTGCTTGTTATGTTCGATTATCGAACGAGGGTTCGCTATATGGCTGATTGTTGCCGAGAGCCGAGTTTCTGTCAATCGTTCGCTGCCGCTCCGGGGGCGGTGCGATGACCGAAGACAAGGAGTTCATGGCGACGCTGGCGAAGGGCCTCGCGGTGTTGGGCTCGTTCGACAAGCAACGGCCCGCCATGACCTTGTCGCAGGCCGCGCAAGCCACTGGTGTGTCGCGGGCGACAGCGCGGCGCATCCTCCGAACACTGACGGAGCTCGGCTATGTCGTGCAAGAGGGGCGGCAGTTCTCGTTATCTTTCGGCATTCTGAAGCTCGGCTTTGCCTATCTTGCGACCCAGAATTGGATCGAGCAGGCCGCGCCGCTGATGCGTCAGCTAAGTGAGCAGTTCCACGAATCCTGCTCGGCGGCGATTCTCAAGGGAACGGAGATTGTCTACGTCGCGCGCATACCGGCCAGCCGCATCATGTCGGTGGCGCTCGCGGTCGGAACGCGATTGCCGGCCTTTCATACGTCGTTGGGGCGAATCCAACTCGGCTTTGTTGACGACGCAGAGCTTTGGCGGCGTCTGCGATCGCTGCGTATTGAGGCTTACACGCCGTCGACGATCATTGAGGTACAGGCGCTCTTCGACCGCGTGCAGGACGACCACGCCCAGGGATTTTCCATTGTTGACGAAGAGCTCGAGCGCGGGCTGCGGTCGATCGCAGTGCCGATCGTGGACCGCAACGGCCAAGCGGTCGCCGCGCTCAACCTCAGTACACATTCGACGCGCACCACGCGAAACGAGATGCGCGAGCGCTTTCTCCCTCACCTGCGCGAGGTGGCGAAGCAGGTCTCGTCCTCGGTGGTTTAGTTTCCCTCTATCGGCATCTTGCCTGCCAGCCATCGTGCGGGGTATCGTCAGCCAAAGGTCGGATACCGGACGTAAGTTCGATAATCGAACAGTCCGGCTCGTATCAAGGGGAAAGCGCTATGAGCACGGCCGTGAAGTCGGGATCGTCCGAGTCCAAAACGCCGAGAGGCGCGACCAAACCGCAGACCGGCAACGAATATCTCGACTCGCTCCGCGATGACCGCACCGTCTTCATCTACGGCGAGCGGGTGAAAGACGTCACCACGCATCCGGCCTTCCGCAACACCGCCCGCATGGTGGCACGGCTTTACGATGCGCTGCATGACCCCAAACACGCTGCCAAGATCCTGGTGCCGACCGATACGGGCAACGGCGGCAAGACCCACGCCTTCTTCAAGGCGCCGAAATCGCTCGATGATCTGTTGGCCGGACGCAGCGCCATCGCCGCATGGGCGAAGATCACCTACGGCTGGCTCGGCCGTTCACCCGACTACAAGGCTGCGTTCCTGGCGACGCTGGGCGCCAATGCCGAGTTCTACGATCCGTACAGCGACAACGCGCGGCGTTGGTACAAGTTCAGCCAGGAGCGTGTTCCCTTCGTCAATCATGCCATCATTCATCCGCCGGTCGACCGCGACCGGCCGCCCAACGAGGTCGGCGATATTTGCTGCCACGTGGAAAAGGAGACCGACGCCGGCATCGTCGTGTCCGGCGCCAAGGTGGTGGCGACGGGATCGGTGCTGACCAATTACACCTTCGTCGCCCATCACGGCCTGATCCCGGTTCAGGACAAGAATTTCGCCGTCGTGTTCATGGTGCCGACCAACCATCCGGGCGTCAAATTCATCTGCCGCACCTCCTATGAGATGACGTCGACGGCAATGGGCAGCCCGTTCGATTATCCGCTGTCGAGCCGGATCGACGAGAATGACGCCGTTTTCATTCTCGACAAGGTTTTGGTGCCTTGGGAGAACGTCTTCGTCTACGGCGACATCGAGAAGGCCAACAATTTCTTCCCGCGCACCGGCTTCTTGCCGCGCTTTGTCGTCCACGGCTGTACGCGGCTCGCCGTGAAGCTCGACTTCATCGCCGGCTTGCTGCTCAAGGCGGTCGAAGCCGCCGGCACCAAGGATTATCGCGGCGTGCAGGCCAATGTCGGCGAGGTCATCGCCTGGCGCAACCTGTTCTGGGCCTTGTCGGACGCGATGGTGCGCGATCCCAAGCCCTGGATCGGCGATTACGTGCTGCCCAACATGGACCCCGGCAACGCCTATCAGATCATCGCCACCATCGCCTACACCAAGGTCAAATACATTATCGAGCAGACCGTCGCCTCCGGGCTGATCTATCTCAATTCCCACGCCAACGATTTCAAGAACGCCGAGATCCGTCCCTATATCGACCGCTACATGCGCGGCTCCGGCGGCTACAAGGCTGAGGAGCGCGTCAAGCTGATGAAGCTTCTCTGGGACTGCCTGGCGACGGAATTCGGCGGCCGGCATGAGCTTTACGAGATCAACTACGGCGGCTCGACCGAAGAAATCCGCCGCTATTGCCTGTTCGGCGCGCAGGCGTCCGGCAATGCCGACCGCTTCAAGGGCTTCGCCGAGGATTGCATGGCGGAGTACGATCTCAACGGCTGGAAGGTGCCGGATCTGACCGATCCCGGCGAGCTCAGCTATCACGTCCTGCGCGGCGCGGCGAAATAAGACGCCGGGTCTCGCGGGTTCGGCCGGCAATGGCGCGGCCTCACCAGAAATCGAGCGTCGGCTCCAGTCTTTGCTCGTGTGAATGCCGGAGAGACGCCAGCCGGCCGATATGCAGAACGATCGGCGAAAGCCCCTCGTTGTGCCGCAGCGCGAGGGTCTCGCCGACGAACAGCGAGTGGTCGCCGCAGGCGTGCCGCGCGACCACCTTGGCGGCGATGGTTGCTTGGGCGTGAGCGAGCAGCGGCGTGCCTCCGGCATAGTCGTATTTCAGATCGAGGTCCTCGACCGGACGCCCGGCAAAATGCCCGATCAAGGCTTCCTGGCCGCGGGCGAGGATGCTGACGCCGAAGTGGCGGGATTCGATGAGAAAGCCGTGCATACGCGCGGTCTCGCTGACCGCGACCACGCAAAGCGGCGGATCGAGCGATCCCGACATGAAGGCGTTCGCGGTCATGCCGCGCACCTCGCCGCGCACCTGCGTGGTGATGACGGTGACGCCGGTGACGAACGACGCCATGACGCGGCGGAAGCGTTCGTGATTGACCGCGTCGTCGCGCGGCTCACCGCCGGAGGGGGGCGCCGGAGCAGTCATGCGGAATCATACGAAGCCTGCCGGGACGAGGCAAGGAACGTGGCCGGTCGTCATGGCGCGTACCCCACTCAAATGCGCGGCTGATGAAAACGCGCGAGAACCTCGGGCGGAATCGGCTGTGACCGTATGCGCTTCGGATCGTCCTCGTGGCGCACCACCCACACGCGCGTCTCGAAGCCTTCGGCCGCGAGCACGCCGGCCTTGGTGAGCCGATGTTCGATCTTGAAGCTCGAGCGACCGCATTCGACCAGCGCCGTCTCGATTGCCACCTCGTCGCCGAACCGCGTCGGCAGGCGGAAACGGCCGCGCGTCTCCACCACCGGATGGCCGGCGAAGTCATAGACCTTGAGATATTCGATCTTGGTCATGCCGAGCGCGCGCTCGATCAGCATGGTCGTCGAGGTGTCGAATATCTCGAAATAGCGCGGATAGAAGATGATCCCGGCGGGATCGCACTGGTACCATTCGATGCGCGTATTGCGGATCTTGGAAAGCATGTGATCGGAGGACGGACGACGGAGGACGGATTAATAATGGGCATCATGCTTCATGGTGAAGCCCCAAACGTTTTGGCCGGTCCATCTGTCCTCCGTCATCTGTCCTCCGTCGTCCGCTATCGCGGCGCCATGCGCAATGCCGCGTCGATCCGGATGACCTCGCCGTTGATGTAGCTGTTCTCGATCAGGTGGCGGACCAGTGCCGCGAACTGCGCCGGGTCGCCGAGCTTTTTCGGGAACGGCAGCGACGCGGCGAGACTCTCCTGCGCCTGCGGGGTGAGCCCCATCAGCATCGGCGTCAGGAATATGCCGGGAGCGATGGCGTTGACGCGGACCCCGAATTGGGCGAACTCGCGCGCCGCCGGCATGACCAGGCTGACGACGCCGCCCTTCGACGACGCATAGGCGGCTTGGCCGATCTGGCCCTCGAAGGCCGCGACCGACGCCGTAGAGACGATGACGCCGCGCTCGCCGTCGGTGAGCGGATCGAGCGTCGACATGGCGGCGGCGGCAAGCCGCATCGCATTGAATGTGCCGATCAGATTGACGCGGATGATGCGCTCGTAATCGGCGAGCGGCATCGGTCCTTCCTTGCCGACGATGCGCTTAGCCGTGCCGATGCCGGCGCAATTGATGAGGATGCGCGCGGGACCGTGGGCCGCGGTGGCCTTGGCAAACGCCGCCTCCATGCTGGCGCTGTCGGCTACATCGCACGGCACCGCGAGGCCCTTGATGTCGGCCGCTACCTCGGCCGCGGCCTGTTGGTTGACGTCGAAGATGGCGACTTTGGCGCCGGCTCCGGCCAGCATGCGCGCGGTGGCGCCGCCCAGGCCCGAACCGCCGCCGGTGACGATAGCTGCATGTCCACGAATTTCCATGATCAACTCGCTTTCGCTGTGGGTACCGCCGGCCCGCCGGCGACGATCGCGTTTGCCGGCGGCGGGTTGGCGTAAAGCTGTTCGACCAAAATCGCGCGATGGGCAAGCACCCTGCGCTGGTTGATCGATCCTTTATCGGTCATCTCGCCGACATCGAGCGACGGCGGCTCGGCGAGCAATATGGCGCGGCAGACGCGGGTCGAAGTGCCGCGGCTTCCCTCCGCCAGCGCCTGGAGCAGGCGGGCGAACGCCTGTCGCACGCGCGGCTCGGCGAGCAAATCGGCGGCCGGCACGTCCGCGGCAAGGTCGGGCGCCAGCTTGCGGCAGGCGTCGAGATCGGGAAACACCAGCGCCGCAACTTCGTCGCGATCCGCGCCCGCCAACACCACATCGCGCACCAGCGGCGCGCAATGCCCGATAAAAGCCGTGCGCAGCGGACCGACGCTGACCCAGGTGCCGGTCGCGAGCTTGAAATCCTCGGCGAGACGGCCGTCGAAGATCAGGCCCTTGGCCGGATCGGCGGCGTCTTCAAACCTGAGTGCATCGCCGATCTTGTAAAATCCTTCCGCGTCGAACGCGTCCGCGGTCAGCGCCGGCGCGCGCCAATAGCCCGGCGTGATGTTGGGACCCTTGAGCCGCGCCTCGAGCTTACCCTCGCGCGGCACGAGTTTCAGTTCCACGCCGACAGCGGGCAGGCCGATATTGCCGACGTGCTTGCTTTCCCAGCTGCAGGAGACCGCCAGCGGCGCCGTTTCCGTCGAGCCGAGGCTCGACAGAAAAATAATGCGCTCGCCCGTTGTGGCGACGGCGAGCCGCTCCAGCTCGTTGCGAACGTGCTGCGAGAGGGCGGCGCCGGCGTAGAACAGGACTTTGAGTCGGCTGAAGAATTTTTCGCGCAGCGCCTGATCCCCATCGAGATAGGGCAGCAGCATCTCAAAACCCTTCGGCACGTTGAAATAGATGGTCGGCGCAATGTCGCGCAGATTGCGTACCGTCGCCGCGATGGCGCCGGGCATCGGCTTGCCTTCGTCGATGTAGAGCGAGCCGCCATTGTCGAGCACCAGCCCGAAATTGTGGTTGCTGCCGAAGGTGTGATTCCACGGCAGCCAATCGACCACGACCGGCGGTTCGTCGGCAAAGAACGAAAAGCCGGCGCGGATCATGACCTGGTTGGCGCACAGCATGCGTTGCGTGTTGATGACGCCTTTCGGCTGGCCGGTGGAGCCGGAGGTGAACAGGATTTTTGCCACCGTATCGGGACCGACTTCGGCATGCGCCGTTTCGACCGCCGGCGTCGGCTGCGCGCTCGCCAATTCGGCAAACGGCGTCGCCGGCCGATCAGGCGGCGGATTTGCGGTCACCACGACTTCGACGCCGGGCGGCACGGCAGCGGCGAGGGCGCGTGCGAATGCCGTGCCGTTGGCGGCGAAGACCAGGCCGGGCGCCAAAATGTCGATGATGGCCTTGAGCTGTTTGAAATCCTGCGACAGCAGCGAATACGGCACCGAGATCGGCGCATAGGGAATGCCGACATGCATGGCGGCAAGACCGATGAGCGCGTGCTCGATATCGTTGCCGGATAGAATGGCGATCGGGCGATCGGGCGAAAGGTCCCGCGCGAGCAGCGCCGCGGCGATCGCGCGCACTTTGGTGAACGCCGTCGCATAGGTCAGCGTGCGCCACTCGCCCGCGCTATCGCGCTGCGCCAGGAAGATGCGTTGCGGCGCCGCCTTGGCCCAATAGTCGAGCCGCTCGGTGAACTTTGCGGGATAAGGCGGCAGCGCGTCCGGCGAGCGCATGAGGATGCAGCCGTCGCGTCGGCGCTCGACCACGACATTCGGGGCGCCGAGCCGCACCCGGCGTAACGGTGCCGGCGCGGCCGAACGAAGCGGATCGGTGTTCGACATGGAGCCGGGCTCCTAGTTGGTCAACGCCATGATGCGATCTCCGCCACGCGTGCGGATTTTGCCGACGGAGAACGCGCTAGTGCTTACGCAAGTCGCTGACATTGACTACCACCGCCATGGCCGTATCCCCGGCGGCGCAGCCGGTGAACAGGCCGTTGCCGCCGCCCCGCAGCGCCAGCTCTTCGATCAGCTCTATCACACAGCGCATCCCCGTGGGCCCCTGCGGATGCCCGAAAATCAACGACGAGCCGTAGTTGTTCATCTTCTCGACCGGGAAGCCGGTATCGCGAGCGAACACGATATCATTCACCGCGAACGGGTTGTGGGTTTTCACGGCGTCGATGTCTTTGATCTCGAGCTCCGCCGCTTTGAGCGCCGCGCGCGCTGCGGGCACCGGCGCCATCGGCATGTGCCCCTTTTCGACGCGGGCCTGGCCGAAACCCAACAGCCGCACCTCGATGAACTTATCCTGCGCCAATTCGGCGGCGCGCTCCTTCGTCGTCACGATCATGCCGGCATTGCCGTCGGCCGGATGGGTCTGGCTGCCGAAGGTGACGGTGCCGTTTGCCTTCAACGGTTTCAGCTTGGTCAGGCCGCCGGCGGTAACGGCGAACACGCCTTCGTCGGCGGCGAGCTTGCCGGTTTTCTTGCGGAAATTCGCGTCGGTGATCGGCACCTCGACCATGTAGCGGCGTTGAAAGGCGCGGTCGTCGGCGAGCGCCTCTTGATATTGCTGGTGGCGCCGCAGCACCACGGCGTGCTGCTCGGCCGTGGTGATCTGGTAACGCATGGCGACGTTTTCGGCGGTGTCGATCATGGCGTTCAGCGCGAAGGGATCGTTGCTGAAGTTATCCAGCACCCAGGCCTCGGTGAGGCTGGTGCCGCCCGGTCCGCCCGGATTGGGATAAACCAGCGTCGCGCCGTTCGAGCAGCGGTCCGCCGTCACCGCGATGGCGCAATCGGCCGATCCCTGTTCGACTTCGTTGGCCGCCATCTGCAACACGCGCGCGCTGGTGGCGCAGGCCTGGCTCACGGTAGGCCCCGGCACGTCGGGAATTCCCATCATGCCCGTCACCCACGGCAGCCCGAAGAAACTGCTCGGCTGTGGAATCGTGATGCCGAGAATTCCGAGGTCGATCGCGTCCATGGGAAACTGCTTGGCCGCCAGCGTGTCGCGCGCGACGTTGGCCGCAAGCTTCATGCTGTGCAGATGACCGAGCGAGCCCTGCCACTTGGCGAACGGCGTCGACCAATAGGTGCCATAGGGAACGTAAGCGTTGTTCATGGTCTTGCCCTTCAGCTAGCGACCCGTTCAGCCTGCCATTGCCACTATCGCCGCGCTTAAGCCGCTCGGCACTATTTATTGACCAGCGGACAGCCGCCTTCGTTGAGCGGACGAAAGGCCTTGTCGGCCGGGATCGTTCCCGTGACCTTGAAGACGTCCCACTCGCTCGTCGACTCTGCCGGGGTCTTGACCTGCAACAGATACATCGGATGCATCGCGCGCCCGTCCTGGCGGATACTGACGTGGCCGAACAGCGGGTCATCGACCGGCGTCGCTTTCATCGCGGCCACCACCGCGCGCCCGTCGGCGGGCGAGCCGACCTGCTCGACCGCTTGCAGATAGTCCATCATGCCCGAATAGACGCCCGCTTGCATGTGATTGGGCATCTCTTTCTTGGAGTACCGCTCCTGATAGCGCCGCGACCAGGCCCGAGTCTCATCGTTCATGTCCCAGTAGAAGGCGTTGAGCGCGGTAATGCCTTGCGCGGTAGCAAGCCCGAGCGCCGGCACGCTTTGCAGATCGAAGATCAAGGCGACGATCTTCTGCTTGTCGCCGATTTTGAACTCGGCCGCTTGTTTGATCGTATTGACGGTGTCGCCGCCGGCGTTGGCGAGCGCAATCACCTGCGCGCCGGAGGCTTGAGCTTGCAACAAAAATGACGAGAAATCGTTGGTGCCGAGCGGATGGCGAACGCCGCCCAACACGCGGCCGCCGTCGGCGAGGACTTGTTCGGCGCCTTGTTTTTCCAGGTCATGCCCGAAGGCATAATCCGCGGTGACGAAAAACCAGGTCTTGCCGCCCTGCTGCACCACGCCGCGAGCAAGTCCGTGTCCGAGCGCCCAGGTGTCGTAGGTCCAGTGCACGGTGTTCGGCGAGCACTTCGGTCCGGTCAATAATGCGGTGCCGGCGCCCGATCCGATAAAAACCTTGTTCTTCTCGCGCGCGATGTCGGCGACGGCCAGCGCCACCGCCGAATTCGGCACGTCGATGATCATGTCGACGCCGTCGACATCGAACCACTGCCGCGCGATGGCGGCGCCGATGTCCGGTTTGTTTTGATGATCCGCCGACAGGATCTCGACCTTGCGCTTGGAATGCTTGGCAAAGTCTTCGAGCGCCAATTGGGCGGCGACCACCGATCCCGGTCCCTGGAAGGCGGCGTAGACGCTCGACATGTCGTTGAGCACGCCGATGCGGATGGTGCCATTCATCTCGGCGCCGGCCGGGGATGACATCAAGGAAAACAGCGCAGCCGTAATCATTGCAAACTTGAGCATGCCATCCCCCCCCTGCTTTGGCGCCGGCGGCGCCGTTTTGGAGCGCTTGAGAATGCGGCCGACGCGGCCGTGCCGAGCGCCGCGGCGAATGTTGTCATTGACAACAATCCGCGTCAAGCGGCTTGTGGCGGGCGGGATTGTGCTAGAGAGAACGTAAGCGGAGGACGTGAGCGTGGTATCACTGGACGGACGGGCGGGCGGCATACGCGGCGCCGAACGCAGGCAGGCTCGGCGCGCGCCGGCGCTTCCCCCCGCGCCAACGGAGCCGCTCAAGCTCGCGGAATTGAACGACCACGTCGGTTATTTTCTGCGTCGGCTGCAGGTCGCGTTGTTCAAGGACTTCATCCGCACGCTGGCGCCGGTTGACGTGCGTCCGGCGCAATATTCCATTCTGATCCTTATTGCCGCCAACCCGGGCCGCTCCCAGGCCGCGATCGGCCGCGCGCTCGGCATCGAGCGTGCCAGGCTTGCGCGCATGTTGCATGAGCTGGAACGGCGCAAATGGATCGAACGGCGGGCTGCGGCCGGCGACGGCCGCTCGCATGCGCTGTTTCTTACCGCAGCCGGCGACAAGGCCTTGGCGCGGATCAAGGCTTTGACCGCGTGCCACGAGGCGCAGATGGTCGAATTGATCGGACCGAAGCGCCGCATGTTGCTGCTCGAGCTGTTGCGCGAATTCGGCTGAGCAGCGATGCGCATCCGCCATTTGACCGTGTCAGCCATGGCTCGTAATAACCTTTACGCGAAGAACAGCGGCGTCGTCATCTAGACGCCAGGAAACTCCGGCGGCCTCCATCGCCGGCCCAGGGAGAGCCCGATGCGAGAAGTTTTCATTTGCGACGCGGCGCGCACCGCCATCGGCCGCTACGGCGGCGCGCTCGCCAAGGTCCGCACCGACGATCTCGCCGCAGTTCCGATCCGGGCGCTGGTCGCGCGCAATGCGCAAGCCGACTGGTCGCGGCTCGATGAAGTCTTCCTCGGTTGCGCCAATCAGGCCGGCGAGGACAACCGCAACGTCGCGCGCATGGCGATCCTGCTGGCCGGGCTGCCCGACACGGTGCCCGGTTTGACCATCAACCGGCTGTGCGCCTCCGGGCTCAATGCCGTCGGCGATGCGGCGCGCGCGATCCGCGCCGGCGATATGGATTTCGCCATTGCCGGTGGCGTCGAATCGATGACGCGGGCGCCGATGGTGATGGGCAAGGCGAGCGAGGCGTTTTCGCGCACCGCCGAAATCTACGACACCACGATCGGCTGGCGCTTCGTCAATCCAGTACTCAAGGCGCAATACGGCGTCGATTCGATGCCGGAGACCGCCGAGAACGTCGCCGAGGAATACCAGGTAGCGCGCAAGGACCAGGACGCTTTCGCGCTGCGCTCGCAGCAGCGCGCCGGCAGGGCGGCGGCCGCCGGTTATTTCGCCGAAGAGATCGTCCCGGTGCAAGCGCCGGGCGGCAAGGCGGGACCGATCGTGGTCGACAAGGACGAGCATCCGCGTTCCGACACCACGATAGACAATCTCGCCAAGCTCAAACCGATCGTGCGCAATCCCGGCACCATCACTGCCGGCAACGCCTCCGGCATCAATGACGGCGCTGCCGCCATCATTCTCGCCTGCGAGGACGCGGTGAAGGCGCACGGCCTGAAACCGCGAGCGCGGGTGCTCGGCATGGCGTCGGCGGCGGTGCCGCCGCGCATCATGGGCATCGGCCCGGTGCCGTCGACGCGCAAGCTGATGGAGCGGCTGGGATTGAAGATCGGCGATTTCGATCTGATCGAGCTCAATGAGGCCTTCGC
>JBEKJZ010000101.1:0-11619 GCA_050010955.1 Xanthobacteraceae bacterium
GGTGAACTTGTCGGAGAGCCTGACCAGCCCGACCAGCGGCGACGACCAGATCACGATCTCTTCGGCGAACCGCGACAGATGCACCGCGGTGATGGCGCAGGCCGACAGCGTCTCCAGCACGAAATCGCGGTCGGCGACGGCGTCGAGCGAATTCGCCATCGGCCGGGCGAAACCTAGCGCCTTCGCGGTCATGGCGCGATCGATCGGGAAAGAGGTACCGGCAAGAGCTGCGGCGCCGAGCGGGCTTTCGTTGAGGCGGCCCCGCGCGTCGGCAAAGCGGCCGCGGTCGCGCGCCACCATCTCGACATAGGCAAGGAGATGGTGGCCGAAGGTCACCGGCTGCGCCGTCTGCAAATGGGTGAAGCCCGGCATCACGGTCGCGGCGTGCTCCAACGCCTTCTCGGCCAGCGCGCGCTGATAGGCGGCAAGCGCGGCGTCGATCCCGTCGAGCCAATCGCGCACCCACAGCCGCAAGTCGGTCGCCACCTGATCGTTGCGCGAGCGGGCGGTATGCAGCCGCCCCGCGGCCGGCCCGATCAGCTCGGCGAGCCGGTTCTCGACATTCATATGGATGTCCTCGAGCGCGCGCTTGAAGGTGAATTTACCGGCTTCGATCTCTGACAGGATCGTGTCTAGACCGTGAGCGATGCGCTTTGCATCTTGCGCCGTAATGATGCCGGTTTTGGCGAGCATCGCCGCATGCGCCTTGCTCGCGGCAATGTCCTGCCGGTAGAGGTGGCGGTCGAAATCGATCGAGGCATTGATTTCCGCCATGATGGGGTCGGGATCCGCCCCGAAGCGTCCGCCCCACATCTTGTTGCTGCTCATGTTGCGTCCGCCGAGGTTTTACCGCCGATGACCGAGCTGCCCGCCGAGCCCTATGACAAAGTCCGCCGCCGTAAAATGACCGCACTGGCGTTGTGCGGCGCCATCGCCGTGCTGGCGGGGGTATACGAGATTGGGCGTCTGCGAAGCAATCCGGCCGCGGCGGCCTGTGCGTCCGCGGTCGAGACCGCCGGGCGGATCGCCCCTTTGGCGCATGGCGAAGTCGCGGCGCTGACGGTGGCGCATACGCCGTTCCGCGTCCCGGACCTCGCATTCAAGGACGCCGAAGGCCATCAGCGGACGTTGGCCGACTGGCGCGGCCGCACCATCCTCATCAACCTCTGGGCTACCTGGTGCGTGCCATGCCGCAAGGAGATGCCGGCGCTCGACGCGCTCCAATCCGACCTTGGCGGCCCGAAATTCGAGGTCGTCGCCATCAATATCGATACCCGCGATCCGGCAAAGCCAGTGGCGTTCCTCAAGGACATCGGCGTGACGCAGCTGGCCTACTATTCCGATCCAAGCGCAAAGGTGTTCCAGGAGCTGAAATTGGCCGGCAAGGCTTTCGGCATGCCGACGACGCTGATCGTCGACCGTTCCGGCTGCGAGATCGGCGAAATGGCCGGACCCGCCGAATGGGCCAGCGCCGATGGCGTCAAGCTCATCAGCGCCGCGCTGCAAGGCAGCCAAAACGGACGCACGCGATGATCGGCCGCCCGCTCCGCAGCATCGCCTGTCTGCTCGCCTTCGCCGCACTCGCGCCGGCGCGCGGGCAAAACCTGCAGCCGCGCCCCGACGAAGATTGTGGCGACATCGAG
This sequence comes from Xanthobacteraceae bacterium, assembly GCA_050010955.1. GTDB lineage: Bacteria > Pseudomonadota > Alphaproteobacteria > Rhizobiales > Xanthobacteraceae > BOG-931. Next base: position 1,644 of record JBEKJZ010000101.1, read on the forward strand.
CGCAATTACGAGCTCATCAAAGCCGAGGCGGTATCGGTGCAGATCAACACGGCGCTGTTCAAAGCGGCCGACAAAGGCTGCGAGGCGCTGGCGCGCAAGCTCATCGACGCCGGCGCTTCGCTGTTGGCGCGCGACCGCCGCGGCGCCAGTCCGCTCGCGCACGCCGCGCGCGGCGGCCAGATCAAGCTCGTCGAACTCTTCCTCGCCAAGGGTGCGCCGATCGATGCCCGCAACGTCGACTGCAGCACGGCGCTGTTCGCCGCCGCCGAAGCCGAGAAGCATTCGACAGTTGCCTTGCTGCTGACCAAGGGTGCCGATCCAAACCTTCCCGGCCGCAAGGGCGTCACGCCGCTGATGGCCGCGGCTTTCAAAGGCAACGGCCGCATCTGCGACGCGCTGCTTCAACGCGGCGCCGATCCGAACGTGCGCGACGAGACCGGCAAGACGGCCATGGTCTATGCCGCCTCGCGCGGCTTCGACGATATCGTGGGCCGGCTCATTGACGCCGGCGTCGACCCGCGGGCGCGCTACGGCAACGACCTCACCGCGCTGATGTGGGCGGCCGGCCACGACGAAGGCGTGGGCGCCGCGGCGGTCGGGCGTGTTGTCGATCTCCTCGTCGCGCACGGCGCTTCGCTCGACGACACCGACAATCGCGGCCGTAGCGCGCTGATGATCGCCGCCGGGCTCGGCGATGCCGCCGTCGTCGATCTCCTCATTCAGCGCGGGGCCGACCGGACGTTGAAGGACAAGCAGGGCAAGACCGCGCTCGATTTGGCGGCGAACTCCGACGTGCGGGCGAAGCTGAGCCGTTGACCGTCATTCCGGGGCGCGGCCAACGGCCGCGAGCCCGGAATCCATATCCGCGCGCATTGTGGTTATGGATTCCGGGTTCGCCGCTTCGCGGCGCCCCGGAATGACAATGCATCACATCCCCGCCAGCCAGGCCGCCATCGCGGCGATCTCCTCGTCCGTGAGACCCTTCATGAACCCGGTCATGCCTGGATTGTTGGCGCGCTCGCCGCTGCGGAAGTCCATCATCGTCTTTTGCAGATAGGCGCTCACTTGGCCGGCGAGGCGCGGCTGGGTGCTGTCGCCTTTAAACCCTTCCTGATGGCAGCTGGTGCAGACGACGGATGCATTGACGCGCTGCGCATCAGCGGCGGCCGCCGCCGGCGCCGCCGGCTGCGGCAGGTCGGGCCAGGCTTTCTTCGAGAAATATTGCGCCAGCGGCATGAGGTCCGCTTGCTCGAGGCCTTGCGCGATCGGTGTCATTACATCGTTTTTGCGAGCGCCGGATTTGAAATCGCGCAACTCGATGAACAGGTAGCCGAGCTGCTGACCCCAGATCACGGGCACCGGGAACGACTGCTCCACCGGCACGCCGTTCTCGCCGTGGCAGGCCGCGCAGACCTGTGCCTTTTCCTCGATGCTTTCGGCGCGGGCCGCCGACGGCAGCAAAACCGCCAAAGCGAGCCATAGCGTCAGCGTAAGGTGTGGGCCGCAGCGGTAACCCGGAACTTCATTCATGGCAAAACTACCCTGCCAAAAAAACGGACGGGGCCGTTTCCGGTCCCGTCCTGGCAATCGCCCCGAAGTGATCGGGTTCCGTTATTCCAGCGTGAAGGCGACGATGCTGTCGCCGCGCCTGGAATCGACCTGCACGTTACCGCCGGCCGCCACCGCAATATATTGCTTGCCGCCGACCATGTAGGACGAGGGCGGCGCGTTGACGCCGGCGCCGGCCTGGAACTTCCAGAGCACCTTGCCGTCCTTCGCGTCATAGGCCTTGAACCAGCCGTTGCTCTCGCCGGTGAACACCAGGCCGCCGGCGGTGGCGAGAATCCCGCCGATCATGGGTTGCGGCGTCTTCACCTGCCACTTGATCTTGCCGGTGTCGTAGTCGACCGCGGTCACGTTGCCGGCCTGGATACCGCCCGGAACGTTGGTGAAGGCGCCCCCGAGCCACAGTTTGCCGTTGGGATAGGGCGAGCTATCGACCGTGTAGGTCATCTCTTGCTCGAGATTGATCGCGTAGGCGAGGTGCAGGCCGGGATCGGTCGCCATCGGCGACCACTCGACGCCGCCATTGGCGCCCGGGAACATCCGCGCGCCCTTTTCCGGCGTGGTGGCGGTCGGCAGCACCCACCTGTCCTTCTGCGACACCATCGGCTCGGAGAAGCGGATCAGCTTGCAATCCTTGCGATCGTGCACATAGACGTAGCCGGTCTTGCCGGCGTGCATGACGCCCGGGACCGTCTTGCCGCTCGCGTCTTTCACATTGACCAGGACCGTGGGGCTCGTGGCGTCGAGATCCCAGAGGTCGTGGGCGATGTATTGGAAGTAGCAGGCCAGCTTGCCGGTATCGAGATCGACCGAAACCAGCGAATCCGTATAGAGGTTGTCGCCGGGACGCAGCGAACCGTCGAGATCGGGCGACGGATTGCCGACCACGAAATAGATGCGCTTGGTCGCGAGGTCGACCGAGGGATTTTGCCACACGCCGCCGCCGAGCGTTTTGTAGGGATCGCCGGTCTTGGCGAGCTGCGCCTTCTCGGCGGCGATATCGCGGTGCATGTCGCGGCCGGTGGCGTCCTTGGTCGCCCAGACGCCGATCGAGTTCTCCGGAATCGTGTTGAAGGTCCAAAGCAGCTTGCCGTCATTGGCGTCGAAGGCCTTGACGAAGCCGCGGATGCCGTACTCGCCGCCATTGGTGCCGATGAGGATTTTCCCGTCGACCGCCGTCGGCGCCATCGTCTCGCTGTAGCCGAGCGACGGGTCGGGGACGATTGGCTGCGACCAGACCAGCTTGCCGGTCTTGGCGTCGATCGCATCGAGCTTGGCGTCGAGCGTGGCGAGGTACACCTTGTCGCCATAGACCGCGGCGCCGCGATTGTTGGGCCCGCAGCAATAAACCGTGACCGGCCCCATTTCGTGCTTGTAGTGCCAAATCTGCTCGCCGGTCTGCGCATTGAGCGCATAGACGTGATCGAACGAGGTGGTGACGTACATCACGCCGTCGACGACGATCGGCGAGGTCTCCATCGACTCTCTGATGTCGGTCTGGAAAATCCAGGCGACGTGCAGCCCTTTGACATTTTTGGTGTTGATTTCGCCGGCCGAATGGAAGCGCGTCTGATCGTAATTGCCGTTGGTCGCCAGGAAGTTCTTGCTGTCCTTCGCGGCGTTGTTGAGCATCGCCTGCGTGACATTCGGCGCCGCCGGGGCTTTGGCGTTGCCGCCGCCGCCGCCCCCGCCGGTCTCTTGCGCCACGGCAACAAGTCCCAGCGGGACCGCCAGCGCCCCCGCAAGCAGAATCGTCGTCCCTATTCGCTTCATAGGTTTCCTCCCCGTGCGCGACATTGCGCGATGAGCGGCCGTTGTTCCGGCCGTGCATTCTTTGCAATTGGCGCTAGCGTGGCAATGGAACCGTGAACTGTCAAGGCATACGCGGCGTAGCGGCGCGACGATGGATCATTCCGCAAATCCGGGTGCATCCGGCGCGTGTGGGCAGCCTCCCATGGCCGCACCAAGCGGGAGGCTTGAGGCGGCGCCGAATTGCTCTTCGCCTTGAAGCCAGCGGTCGGACGCATGCGGCTTGACAGCTCCGACGGTTCTTCTATAGTTAACTACATGGTTAAGTTTAATGCCGTGCCTCTCGACCGCACCTTCGCGGCGCTTGCCGACCCGACGCGGCGGGCCTTGCTGACCCGGCTCGCCGAGCAACCCGGACTGTCGGTCAGCGCGCTGGCGCAGCCGTTCGGCGTGTCGTTGCCGGCGATAATGAAACATCTCGATGTCCTCGCCGAGGCCGGATTGCTGGCGCGGCGAAAGTCGGGCCGCACCGTCACCTGCCAGCTCAATGCCGCGCCGATGCGCGACGCGATCACCTGGCTCAATCGCTATGAACGCTTCTGGTCCGAGGCGCTTCGCCGCCTCGTCGGGTTCCTGGAGGAGGAAGACTCATGTCCGTCCAATCGGCCGTCAAGCCAAGCCTCACCCTCAAGCGGCGGCTCAAAGCGCCGCCCGCCAAAGTCTTCGCCGCGTGGACGGATCCGGAAAAAATAATGCGCTGGATGGGCCCGGCGGACTTCAAGACGCCGCAGGCCGAGAGCGACGCCCGCGTCGGCGGCCGCTATCGTTTCGTGATGCTCGCGCCTAACGGCGAGCAGCATGTCGCTCGCGGCGTCTATCGCGAGGTGGTGCCCAACGAGAAGCTGGTTTTCACTTGGGCCTGGGACGCCGCGCCGGGCGACGAACCCTACGAATCGCTGGTGACGGTGCTGTTCAAGCCGAACGACGGCGGCACGCTGCTGACGCTGACGCACCAGCAGCTGTTCGACGAAGAGTCGCGCGACGGTCATGAAAAGGGCTGGAACGGCTCCTTGGACAAACTGGAGAAGCTCGTCGCCTGAAGGACACAGGACCGGAATATACGAGACTACAATCGGGTCCCCATCACCCCATAGGAGCAGTTCATGAACTGGTCACACGGTCATTTTCATTGGAACGAGCTGATGACGCGTGATGTCGCGCGCGCGAAGAAGTTTTATGCTGACGCACTGGGCTGGCGCTACGATTCGATGCCGATGCCCGTCGGCGGCGCCTACACCCTCGCCATGGTCGACGGACAACCGGTCGCCGGCATCTTCGACATCAACGGCGCGGAGTACAAGGACGTCCCGGAAGCTTGGATGGCCTATATCGCGGTCGACGACGTCGACGCGCGCGTCAAGAAAGCGACCAAGGCCGGCGCCAAGGTCATGAAACCGGCCTTCGACGTGCCCGGCGTCGGCCGCATCGTCATCCTCACAGAACCCGGCGGCGCCGGCATCGGCTGGATGACGCCGGCGAACGCCTGAAGCACCGAAGTGAGGAACTGCAACATGCAACCGCAGAAAATCGTCTCCCATGAGGAGTGGCTCGTTGCCCGCAAGGCGCATCTCGCGGAGGAAAAAGCATTTACCCGCGCGCGAGACGCGCTCAGCCGCAAGCGTCGCGAGCTTCCCTGGGAGAAAGTCGAGAAGAGTTACGTGTTCGATGGCCCGAACGGCAAGGAAACGCTGGCCGGGCTTTTCGGCAAAAACAGCCAGTTGGTGGTCTACCACTTCATGTTCGGTCCCAATTGGCAGGAGGGCTGCCCCAGTTGCTCATTGCTCGCCGATCATTTCGACGGGGTAGTCACTCACCTCGCGCAACGCGACGTCGCCTTCGTGGTCGTGTCGCACGCGCCGCTGCCGCAAATCGAGGCGTTCAAGCGGCGCATGGGCTGGCATTTCAAGTGGGTGTCCTCGTTCGGCAACGACTTCAACTATGACTATGAGGTCTCGTTCACGCCGGAGGAGAGGGCGAACGGCAGAGTGACCTACAATTACGAGCAAGGCGAATTCCCGAGCGAGGAGGCACCCGGCGCCAGTGTGTTCTACAAGAGCGCGGCCGGCGAACTGTTCCACACTTATTCGTGTTACGGGCGCGGCCTCGACATTCTGATCGGCGCGTACAACTTTCTCGATCTCGTCCCCAAAGGCCGCGACGAGGACGGCCTGGCCTACGGCATGGCCTGGGTTCGCCACCACGACAAATATGCGGGCGCGGTGGTCGATCCTAAGGCCACATACAAGGAGCCGAAGACCTCGGATTCGTGCTGCGATTAAGGGGCGCAGTCGCCCAAAAGCGGAGCGAATTACAAGGATGCGGTTTTCGCTCGAAAAGGTGATCCCGGATGCCGCTTCATCCGGACCACAACTGATCCGCTGAATAGGTCGAAACTACTGCTGGGGAGGAAAAATCAGATGTCGCCCGAACTCAAATATCTGGCTCTCACGGCCATGCTCACGGCGTCGCTGTGGATTCCGTATATCGCTGCGCAAGTTATCACCAACGGATTTCTGGCCGCACAAAACTACGTCGATCCGACGCCGCGCCCGGTGCCGCTTTGGGGGAAACGTGCGGACCGTCTCTATCTTAACGCCGTTGAGACCTTCGCACCTTTTGCGACGCTGGTGGTCCTCATCCAGCTGACCGGCAAGAACGATTCGATGACGGCCTTCTGGGCGATGAGCTATTTCTGGCTGCGGGCGGCTCACGCCGTTGTCTATCTGGCCGCCATTCCATTCATCCGGACGATCATTTTCGTGCTCGGCTACGTGTGCGTCATCGGGCTCTTCGTCGAACTGATGAAGTAGTTCATGTCGTCATTGCGAGGCGCGGAGAAACGCGCGCGTTCAAGCCGACAGAAAATACGCAAAATCAGCGCGTCGGCACCACCTTGTCGCCGCGATAATCGTGGAAGCCGCGCCGCGTCTTGCCCAACTATTTCTGCGCCGGTGGCGGCGTCATGATCGATCCTGTCGCCACAGACATGTCTTCGTTATTCTCAAGCTCATTCCACAGCGGATCGTCACGATTCATGCGGCTGAGTTGGCTGGCCGACAGCGGCACAATGGCGTTGATCATCTGATCGAGAATGTCGATCTGCGCGCCGGTGAACTCCGAGATATCCGGATCCTGCAAGCAGATCATCTCCCGGCGGGTATAATCGGTGACCGTGACGGTTCGCACTTCGACCTTGCCTTCGCTGGCCAGTCGGCCGACTGCCCCGACAATGTCCTGGGACATCGGCCCGTATAGCGTTCGCGCATAATGCTGCAGCCCGGTAATGGTCACGCCACGCCAGCGGTAATGCTCCAGATCGGCACACCACAGGATTTTATTGAGCTTGACGTGCCCGAGCTTGCCGGGGGCGGCTTTGGCAATGACATAATGCACCGCCGCTGCCACGCGCTGGCCGTCGATGGTGTCGAGTTCCCGCACCTGTCTCAGTATGACCGAGCTCAACTGGTGGAGATCTATACTGATCATAGATCGATCTTATCCGGCCGCGCGCTGAGCGCCAGCGCGCCGAAAGGTAAATCCACGGGATAATTGAAGGTGTCGGCCGGACGCTACCGCGTCGGCACCGGTTTCTCGCCGCGATAATCGTAGAAGCCGCGCCGCGTCTTGCGGCCGAGCCAGCCGGCCTCGACGTATTTCACCAGCAGCGGACACGGCCGGTATTTGGAGTCCGCCAGGCCCTCGTGCAGCACCTGCATGACCGACAGGCAGGTGTCGAGCCCGATGAAATCGGCGAGCTCCAGCGGCCCCATCGGATGATGGGCGCCGAGCCGCATCGCGGTGTCGATCGCCTCGACATTGCCGACGCCTTCATAGAGCGTGTAGATCGCCTCGTTGATCATCGGCAGCAGGATACGGTTGACGATGAAGGCGGGGAAATCCTCCGAAACCGCGATCTGCTTGCCGAGCTTGGCGATGAATTGCTTGGTGGTCTCGAAGGTCGCGTCGTCGGTAGCGATGCCGCGGATCACCTCGACCAGTTCCATCAGCGGCACCGGGTTCATGAAATGAATGCCGATGAAACGCTCGGGGCGGTCGGTGGCGGACGCGAGCCGCGTGATCGAAATCGACGACGTCGAGGTGCCGACAATGGTGTCGGGCTTGAGCGACGGGCAGAGCGCACCGTAGATCTTGCGCTTTACCTCCTCCTTCTCGGTCGCGGCTTCGATCACGAGATCGCAATCGGCGAACTCGTTCAGCGTTTTTGCCGCGCTGATGCGATCGAGGGCGGCCTGCCGCTGGTCGTCAGTGATGCGCTGGCGGCTGACCTGGCGCGCCAGATTGCCGCTAATGGTGGCGAGCCCCTCGGCAATGCGCTCGGCGACGATGTCGTTGAGCAGCACGTCGAAGCCCGAGAGCGCACAGACATGGGCGATGCCGCTGCCCATCTGGCCGGCACCGACGACGCCGACCTTGCGGATGGAAAACGCCGTCGCCTCGGCGCGTCCGCCGCGCGTCATCGGCCGCTCCTGCACTTCGACCATCTTCGCTTACCTTCTTCGACGATCCGCACTAGCCGCTCAACGGCTGCGTTTTTCGAGCTCCTGGGCCAGCTCCGGCAAGGCCTGATAGAGGTCCGCTACCAGTCCATAGTCGGCAACCTGGAAGATCGGTGCTTCCTCGTCCTTGTTGATTGCGACAATGACTTTCGAATCCTTCATGCCGGCGAGGTGCTGGATAGCACCCGAGATGCCCACGGCGATATAGAGGTCCGGCGCCACCACTTTCCCGGTTTGCCCGACCTGCCAGTCGTTCGGCGCGTAGCCGGCATCGACCGCCGCACGCGAGGCACCGACTGCCGCGCCGAGCTTGTCGGCGACCGGCTCTATATACTTGGTGAAGTTCTCGCGGCTTTGCATCGCCCGGCCGCCGGAAATGATGATTTTTGCCGAGGTCAGTTCCGGCCGTTCCGATTTCGAGAGTTCCTCGCCGACAAAGCCGGAAATGCCGGGGTCGGCCGCGGCCGCCACCGGCTCGATCGGCGCGGCAGAGGCGCCGTCGGCGGTCGCCTGGAACGTGGCGGTGCGCACCGTGATGACCTTCTTGGCATCGGTCGAGCGCACCGTCTGGATGGCGTTTCCGGCGTAGATCGGCCGCTCGAACGTATCCGGCGCCACGACCTTGATGACCTCGGAAATCTGCATGAGGTCGAGCAGCGCGGCGACCCGCGGCATGATGTTCTTTCCCGTTGTCGTCGCCGCCGCCATGATCGCTTCGTAGGGGCCGGCCAGGGAAACGATCAGCGCCGCAACCGGCTCGGCGAGCATGTGCTCGTAGGCGGGCGCATCCGCCAGCAGGACCTTCTTGACGCCGTCGAGCTTGGCCGCGGCCTCGGCAGCCGGCCGGCAGTTTTGACCGGCGACGAGAATATGCACGTCGGCGCCGAGCGCCTTGGCGGCGGTCAAAGCCTTAGCGGTCGCATCTTTCAGCGACTTATTGTCGTGCTCGGCGAGAAGAAGTGTCGGCATCAGATCGCCCCCGCCTCGTTCTTGAGCTTATCGAGCAGTTCGACGACGGTCTTGACCTTGACGCCGGCTTTGCGCACCGGCGGCTCGCTGGTTTTGACGACGTCGAGCCGCGGCTTGGTATCGACGCCGTAATCGGCGGCGCTCTTGTCGTCGATCGGCTTCTTCTTCGCCTTCATGATATTGGGCAGCGACGCGTAGCGCGGCTCATTCAAGCGCAGATCGGCGGTCACGACCGCCGGCATCTTGAGCTTGACCGTCTGGAAGCCGCCGTCGACCTCGCGCGTCACCATCAGCGCATCGCCCTCGATCGCCATCTTGGAGGCGAAAGTGCCCTGCGGCCAGCCGAGCAGCGCCGCCAGCATCTGGCCGGTCTGGTTGCAATCGTCATCGATCGCCTGCTTGCCCATGATGATAAGGCCGGGCTGTTCCGCCGCCGCGATGGCCTTGAGGATTTTCGCCACCGCAAGCGGCTCGACGGCACCCTCGGCCTTGACCAGGATGCCGCGGTCGGCGCCCATCGCCAAAGCGGTACGGATGGTCTCAGCCGCCTGCGGCGGCCCGATGGAGACCGCGATGATCTCGGTGGCCTTGCCCCCCTCCTTGAGCCGGAGCGCCTCCTCAACGGCAATCTCGTCGAAGGGATTCATCGACATTTTGACGTTGCTCAGTTCGACGCCTGAGCCGTCTGACTTGACCCGGATTTTGACATCCTTGTCGACCGCCCGTTTCACGGGCACGAGAATTTTCATGGCTTGTTTCGGCTTTTATCGGCTTCCGCTGCGAGGGTCCCGGGATGCTGCGGTGCGGCAACGTACCGGCGGTCGCGCCCGCGGTCAACGGATCGGCCGGGTAAAGGGCAAGGTGCTGGACAGCCCGCCATCGACCGGGAAGGCGTGGCCGTTGACATAGGACGACTCGTCGCTGGCGAGAAACAGCGCCATGGCGGCTATTTCCGCCGGTGCGCCGGCGCGCTGCAGCGGGTTGAGCTGGCCGATCTTGCCTTGCGTGCCGCGTTCGCGCGCCGCCTCGAAAATCGGCTTGGTCATGCCGGTCTCGATCAGTCCCGGGCAGATCGCATTGACCCGCACCCCGGTTCCAAGGAGCGCGTTGGCCGC
>JBEKJZ010000102.1:0-16777 GCA_050010955.1 Xanthobacteraceae bacterium
ATCGTGGCCGAAGGCATCGAGACGTTCGAGGAGCTGGCCTATCTGCAGGCCACCAGCCGTATCCGCTACGCGCAGGGATTTTACTTCTCGAAGCCGTTCTTCCTCGATGAGATCAAGGACGCCAGAGAGCTATTGGCCGACGGCCGCTCCGCCGAGGCGTCGCGCGCCAATGTGCAGTGGCGAAACCCGCTGGCCTCGCGCGAAGCGGAAGGGTCCCGGTTCGGGCGGGATTAAAGCGCTCAGCGGTTGCCCTGCGCGGCGGCCGGGCTGCGCAGCGCGGCGTAGGGATCCGGCTTATCGGTCAGCGGCTTCTTCAGCAGGCTGAAGCGGCCGGGCTCGGGCGCCAGTGGCGGTGCCGGCGGCACCGGTGGCGGCGGCGGCACCGCCTCCGCCCCAACGGTCGGCTTGACTTCGCGCGCCGCCTCATCCGCGGCCACCCTTCGCCGCATGGTCGCGCCGCGCCAGCGCTCGACGACCGCGGCGATGAAATTGAGATCCTGGCCGCCCATTTGGTTGGCCGGATCGCCGGTGAACGCTTCGCTCCGCGGCAGCAATTGGCGCGGCAATTCGGCGAATGTCAGCCGGGTCGGCAACGGCGTGCCGACGCCGAAGGCAAGCGCTTCGCGGGTGCCGAGCGCGGGGACGAAGGCGAACAGGTTGGCGGCCGAGTCGGAGACCGCCGAGCGCAGCAAGGCCTGGTCGCGGTCGTTCGACATGCGCATGGCGAACAGCGTGCTGCACTGGGACAGGATCGTCGGATCGAGTTCCGCCGGACGCTGAGTGACGAGGCCGAGGAATACCCCGTACTTGCGGCCTTCTTTGGCGAGCCGGGAGATCGCCCGGCGGGTCGGGCCGAAGCCGACGGTGCGGTCGACCGAGGCGTAGCGATGGGCTTCTTCGCAGACGATCAGCATCGGGCTTGCGGTATCGCTCCACATGCCGAAATCGAAGGCCATGCGGCAGAGCACGGAGACGACGGCGTCGACGACCTCCGCCGGCAACCCGGCGAGCTGCATGATGGTCATCGGCCTGCCGTCGGCCGGGAGCCGAAACAGCTGGCTGATCGATTCCGCCATGGTGTCGCCGCCGACATTGGCGTTCTCGAACATGAACGCGTAGCGCGGATCGTTGCTGACGGTTTCGATGCGCGTCATCAGCTTGTGATGGACCAGCCGGGATGAACGGTTCTCCAGCTTTCCCATCCGCTCGTCGATCTGCGCCAACAGGTCGGCCAGCCGATACGGCACCGGCGTGTCGACCGTATAGCCGCTGCTCTTGGGGTCCTGCTTCTTGATCGCCGGCCGTTCGATCGTATAGCGGTATTGGGTGTAGGTGATCTTGGCCTGCGGAATGACCTCGGCGAGAATCTCGACTTCCTCGTCGAGACCCGGACGGCCGCCGAAGAAGACGTCGACGATCTCCTCGAAATTGAACAGCCAGAACGGTAGCCGCAGGTTTCCCGGATTGACCAAATAAGCCCGTTCGCCGAAGCATCGGCCATACTCGTTGTGAACGTCGAGCAGCAGGATGCGCACGTCGGGCCGCACCTGGAGAATCTGCTGCAGGATGACGGCGACCGCGCTCGACTTGCCGACGCCGGTGGTGCCGAGCACCGCGAAGTGCTTGCTCAGCATCTCGTCGACGTCGATGGCAACGGTGATGGTGCTGTCCTGCTGCAGCTGCCCGATCTTGATCGTCTTGGCGGCCGACGTTTCAAACACCAGCCGCAATTCGTTGCTGGTCAGCGCGCTCGCCGCGTCGCCGATCGAGGGGTAGTCGGTGACGCCGCGGCGAAAGCCGATTTTGCCGCGGCGATCGCCGATCTCGCCGGTCAGGTCGACGTGCGCCACGCCGTAATACCGCTGTTCGCCGATGTTGGGCGAAACCAGAAGCGAGACATCGGTGATGACGCCGATCAGGAGGGCCTTGCCGGTGTGGATCTTGATGAACTTTCCGACCGTCGCGCCGGCGTGATGCAGCCCGCGCGCGCTCAGCAGCCCGATGCTGGCTTGCGCGCCGGTCACCGAATGGACGTGGCCCAGCACCTCGCCGGCTGTTGCCTCGGTCTTACCTGGATCGCGCGCGTTGAGCTCCGGCATTCTGGTCCCTGCAAGGCATGATCGGTGGGCGGCGCGAGGCTCGCGCAACAACGCAAACAAGCCTAGCGGGGAAACGCTCTAGATTTCGTAAAGCCGGATGCGGGCACTGCCGCCGATCGGCAAAAGATCGTTAAGCATAAGCCCCGCGGTCATGGGTGGCGTAGGCAACCCCATGGCGGAGTTGAGGCCCGCGGCGCCCTGTTCTACGCTGATGGCAAGGCCAAAACGGCCGTAAACCTGCCCGGCGAGGACAAAGGGACCGCACCATTTGCGGTCCCTGCGCGCGATCTGTCCGAGGCGGGAGCGGAACGAGGCGCAAAAGCGCCGGTCACGTCAGGGGGATTACCATGTACGCGCCCGAGCATGCCGGCAAGCGGCCGCAGCAGCCGGCCTTCATCATGGCCCAGAGCGGCGAGGTCGTGACCTACGCCGAGCTCGAGGCGCGCAGCAATCGCCTCGCCCACCTGTTGCGTGCCCACGGCCTGCGGCGGCTCGATCACTATGCCATCTTCATGGAAAATAACGCGCGCTACATCGAGAGCTGCTGCGCCGGCGAGCGCACCGGCCTGTATTTCACGTGCGTCAATTCGTTTCTCACGCCCGAAGAGCTCGCCTACATTCTCAACAACAGCCAATCCCGGGTCCTGATCACGTCGCAGGCCAAGCGCGACGTAGCCGCGGCGGCGCTCAAGGACTGCCCCAATATCGAGCTTTGCCTGATCGTCGACGGCAAGGGCGACGGCGAGCACGTGCAAAATCTCGACCAGGCGACGGCGGCCTATCCGGCAACGCCGATCACCGACGAATCGCTCGGCACCGCCATGCTCTATTCGTCCGGCACCACCGGCCGTCCCAAAGGCATCTTGCGGCCGTTGCCGGAGCAGCCGCCGTCGCAGCAGCTGCCGCTGTTCGGCTTCCTGCTGAAGCTTTGGCGCTATCGCGACGGCATGATCTATCTGTCGCCGGCCCCGCTCTATCACTCGGCGCCGCAGGCGGCCGTTCACCTCACCATCCGCCTGGGCGGCACCGCGATCATCATGGAACGCTTCGATGCCGAGCGGTATCTGCAACTGGTCGAGAGCTACAAGGTGACGCACAGCCAGCTGGTGCCGACGATGTTCTCGCGCATGCTCAAGCTGCCGGAGGAGGTGCGGCGGCGCTACGATGTTTCCTCGCTGGAGATCGCGATCCATGCCGCGGCGCCCTGCCCGGTGCCGGTCAAGGAGCGGATGATCGAGTGGTGGGGGCCGATCATCCAGGAATACTACGGCGCCACCGAAGGATTGGGCTTCACCGCCTGCGACAGCGCCGAGTGGCTGACGCACAAGGGCACGGTCGGCAAAGTGCTGCTCGGCGAACTGCACGTCCTCGACGAGACCATGCAGCCCTGCCCGACCGGAACGCCGGGGACGCTGTGGTTCAAGACCGCGACGCCCTTCGAATATTTCAACGATCCTGAGAAAACCGCGCGCGCCCGCTCGGCTGACGGCGCCATGAGCACGGTCGGCGACATCGGCTATCTCGACAACGACGGCTACCTCTATCTGACCGATCGCGCGAGCTTCATGATCATCTCCGGCGGCGTGAACATCTATCCGCAGGAATGCGAGAACCTGCTCATCACCCACCCCAAGGTCGCCGACGCCGCGGTGTTCGGCGTACCGAACGAAGACCTCGGCGAGGAGGTGAAGGCCGCCGTCCAGCTCATGCCCGGCGTCGCGCCGGGACCGGCAATTACCGAGGAGCTGATGGCGTTCTGCGCCGCGCATCTGGCGCCGCAAAAATGGCCGCACTCGTTCGACTTCGAGGCCGAGCTGCCGCGGCTGCCGACCGGCAAACTCTATAAGCAGCAGCTGCGCGACCGCTATTGGCAGGGGCATAAGACAAGGATTGTGTGAGCCAGGTTTTGGTGACGCTGTCGCTTGATGAAACGCTGCTCAGGCCGATACGGGAATCTCAGCCGTCTTCCATTTTCCTTTTTCGGAATCGGCAGGGATATGGGGTACGACGGTCGCAACAGTGCGCTCATACAAGACGGGTGGGTCCGGTTGCAAATCCCAAACATGGAACCAGTAAGCAGACCCTATGCTCTTCGCCTTTTCCCATTCGCCCCACTTAAGCGCGATCCAAAGGCGAAGGTAACGCCTTCGCACTTCATCGCGTGAAGCACGGCCTGGGTTGAGTCGAAGCGTTCGGTCGCTGCGACGAGAGCCGCCGCGGAGCGCCGGAAGGCGAGCGGGCTCCGATAAGCCCGCTGCCGTGCAGCAGATGAGTTTGCGCAGACTGCGTAGACTTGTCTGCGGTACACATTCAAGCGGCGACGTTTGGATGTGTGGCGCGGCGCTAATGAACTTGCACCTTTCGGCGCTCCGCCTCCCTTTTTATTTGCAGGCAAATGTTTTTCGTTGTTGTGGTTTGCAAACCTCGGGCGCGGAGCGCGTGGCGAGAACGAGATTCTATTTCGTCATTGCGAGCGAAGCGAAGCAATCCAGATTTTGAGCAGCAAAGGTCTGGATTGCTTCGTCGCGGAGCCTGTCATCGGGCCGGCCACTTCGGGCCGGACCCGTTGGCTCCTCGCAATGATGACGTGTGGAGCGCGCCGCGAGAACAAATTTCTTTTTTCACCTCTCCCCGCTAGGCAGAGGGAGTGCGAAGCGTCACTTCGCCAGCGCATCCGCCCCCGCCTTGGCGACTTGGGCGTCCTGCGAGGACAGCGCGCCGGAGACGCCGATGGCGCCGACGATCTTGTCGTCGATCAGCATCGGCAGCCCGCCCTCGAGCGGGGTGATGTCCTTGACGGCAAGAAGCCGCAGCCCGGCGCCGCCAGCGGCGATGGCGTCGTCGAGCGCCTTGCTCGGGCGCTTAAAGCGGACCGCGGTGCTCGCCTTGCCCTCCGATGCGCCGATCGAGGCGAGCTGGGTGTTGTCGATCTTGTGGAACATCACCAGGTTGCCGCCGCTGTCGAGAATGGTGATCGCGACCTGCCAGGAATTTTTCGCCGCCTCGAGCTCGGCCGCGGCCATCGCCCGCTTGGCGTCGTCGAGCGTGATCGGCGGCCCGTAGGGCGGCGTCGCCGCAGGCTGCTGGGCCAAGGCCTGCTGGACAAAGGCCGGGGCAAGGGACGATCCGGCCGCGATGGCGAACGCGGCCAACGCGCAGGCGAGCGCGAGCATCCGGGACATCTGAACCACCTCCGCAGGGCATACCGCTTAAGCGGCGAGCGGCGCACAATAAGCGGCAAAAGCCGCCGGTGGAAGCCGGTCTGTTCCGCGAGTGGGAAAACCCGCCGGGCTCGGCGAAACGTGATCGCGGCGGCGCTGCGTCGCGTCGGCGCCGCGATTATATTTCCTCTGCCACCTAGTGCGGCGGTTCAGAAGTCCGCATCATTTTTGCCGCGAACTCTTCATGCGGACTTCTGAACCAAAGCCACACTAGATCAATACGTTGCTAGTGTCCTTCGATTCCGAAATTCGCAAACGAGGGTGCCGCATAATGATACGAACTTCGGAATCGGGACACTAAGGAGACGCCGCCATGTTCACGTTCAGGAAAAAGCTCGAAATACCGGCCGCCGCCGACGCCTTGCCGGGGCGCACGGCCCCCATCCCCACCGCGCGGGAGCATTTCGTCAACGGCCGCCCGCTCAAGGGCCCCTATCCGGAAGGACTGGCCATGGCGATGTTCGGCCTGGGCTGCTTCTGGGGCGCCGAGCGCAAGTTCTGGGAGCTCGGCGACGGCATCTACGTGACCGCGGCCGGCTATGCCGGCGGCCACACCCCCAATCCGATCTATGAGGAGGTGTGCAGCGGCCGCACCGGCCACAACGAAGTCGTGCTCGTGGTCTACGATCCGAAGAAAATCTCCTACGAGCGGCTGCTCAAGGCGTTCTGGGAGACCCACGACCCGACCCAGGGCATGCGGCAAGGCAACGATATCGGCACCCAATACCGGTCCGGCATCTATGTGTTTTCGCCGGCGCAGCGTGCCGCCGCCGAGGCGTCGCTCGCGAGCTATGCCAAGGCGCTCGCCGCCGCCGGCATGGGCGCCATCACCACCGAAATCCGCGACGCCCCGCTGTTCTATTTCGCCGAGGATTATCACCAGCAATACCTGGCGAAGAATCCGCACGGCTATTGCGGGCTTGGCGGCACCGGGGTGAGCTGCCAAATAGGGACCGGCGTGGCCGCGACGCACTGATCGCAGCGCATTGACCGGGCGCCTCGATTGACGGCACATTCGTGATCCGGCGCGGCGCGGTGGGGGATCACATGCGGCGGAGCGAACGCGGCTTTGAAGCGGCGATCTTCCTGTCGCGCTGGCTGATTGCGCCATTCCTCATCGGCCTGTTCTGCAGCCTGGTTCTTTTGATCTACCGCTTCGTCGCCGATTTCTACGCGCTGGCGCTGGCGCTGGAGCTGCCGCGCTTGGCTTGGCACGACCTCGTTGTCGGCGTGCTCAACCTGATCGATGTGTCGCTCGTCGCCAATCTCCTCCTCATCGTCATCTTCTCGGGATACGATAACTTCATTCGCAAGATCGATCCGGCCGATCATCCCGACTGGCCCGCCGGCTTGATGGTGGTTGATTTCAGCGCGCTCAAGGAGAAGCTGTTGGGCTCGATCGTGATTATTGCCGCGGTCGACGCGCTGGCCTGGTACCTCGACCTCGAAAAGCTTTCGGACACCTCCAAGCTCGGCTGGGTGATCGGCTTCCCGCTGATGTTCGTCGTCGCCCTCCTGATGCTGGCGATTGCCGACCGCCTCGGGCGCGCTGCGAACCATAAGGCCGAGTGAACGGCGGAAGCCTCGCCCCGCTCGTCCTGCCCCCTTCCTTCCGATCTATCGCGGTTGATCCAGGTCAAGTCCGGCCGCGAAAAAATATTCTATCAAAGGGGGAGAAAATTCCTAAAAAGGGGAGTTGCGTCATGACCAAGCCAATTCCTGACAAGGCCGAAGTCGCGGTGGAATATCCGGACAAGCTTTACATCGGCACCTTCGAGCAGACCGCGCGCTTCGACGCCCACCTTGACGAAGCCGGAATCTCGCTCAGCCTGTATCGCAACGGCGCGGCCGATATGCGCAAATCGGTCCATATGCACTTTCATTATGCGCTGTTCGCCGAAATCCTGCGCGATCTGGCCAAGACGGTCGCTTCGCTGCCGCCCGCCGATATCGCTCACCGTGCGGCCCTCTGCGACGCCGCCAAGGCGCTTCATCTGGCGCTGAAGGCCGACGCAAAGGAAAGCCAAGATGCCGACGACATCGCCCATATGACGCCGGCCGAGGAGGTGCTGCTCCTGCATGTCCTGGAATAGGCTTAAGCGCCGATAGCGACGTTTCGTCAGGGGCGCGCGGCCTGCCTGTCAGCCCGCTGACAGGCCTCGCGAATCCTGTCAACCAGCACGTTGCCGAGTAGCGGCTTCTCGACAATCGGAATACCGGCCGCCACCGCGCGCGCGCTGAGCGCGGGATTGGGGTCGCTGATGAGCAGAATCGTCGGCGTCAAAACGTCTCGGTCGCGCAATTTGGCGATCAACTCCATTCCGCTCATCACCGGCATTCTCTGGTCGATGACGAAGCAGTCGCAAACACCGAGGTCGCCGGCGCGCAGGAGCTCGGTGGCGCCGGCATAGGCGCGCACGGTAAACCCTTCCAATTCCAGCGCGAATTTCAGCGAGCCGCAAACCGCCGGATCGTCGTCGACGATCACGACGACTGGGGGCCGCTCCGTCAATGGGTACAGCGGCTGCATCGCTATCGGTTGCACCGAAAACCTCGCATTCTTTGCTAAAATGCCGGTTGGCCGGCGCAGCCGCATTGATGTGGCTCAATTCCGGCGGCAACCGCTCGCGAGGTAACGACAGACCGGCTTTGTTGCTCTGCACGCATCGCCATGCGCCCGGCGACGCCGCGGTTCCATCTTGATCCGCATCAACGCGAAGGCGCGCAAAACAGCGACAGTGGCGCCCAGGCAAACGGGCGGAACATCATGGGTCGCGTATTCTTCCGCTGCCCTAAGACGGGCGAGGAGTTCGGCAGCGGATTCCAAGCCGGCCCTGGCGACCTGAGGCTCTTGCCCGCAGGCGCAAAAATAAATCTGCGCTGCAGGGTCTGCGGCGTGAAGCACGAATTTCGATTCGCCGACGCTCGCGTCGACGAGACCGAGCAAAACCGCCCGAACCGGTAATCGCGACCGATCTTAATTCCCGACGCCGTGTCCAACCTTGCGCAGTTGATCCACCTCAATGTCTATCGGCCCCGCCGTGGTCAAAGAGGCTCATGGATCGTGATCGTCCCGAGCAAACACCGGCCTGTCCGAGTTGCGGCAGATCGATGCGCCTTGTCAGAGCCGTTGCCCAAACCGGCGCGCAACCCGAGCTGTGGACCTATGAATGTCGGATATGTGGGGTGATGCTGACCGCGGCCCGAGAGCCGACGCGCGCGTCGGAATCTGCATGGAGCGTTGCAGAGAGCGGCCGCGGGCGAGCAACGGTCCGCGAATAAACCGCCCTCCCCCGTGGCAACCGGCCGGCAGCCGATATTGCCTCACTCAGGTCCCACAATTCCGACGATCAGCGCCATGCGCACCAGATCGGACAGGCTTCCCGCCTTCATCTTGTTCATCAGATTGGCCCGGTAGATCTCCACGGTGCGCGGGCTGATGCCGAGGTCGAAGGCGATCTGCTTGTTGGCCCGGCCGGCCACCAATCCGCCAAGCACATCGCGCTCGCGGTTGGAGAGGCCAGCCAGCCTGCCCTCGATCTCCAGGCGTTCGGTGTGGCGCTTGGTCTCGCCGTCCTGGCGCTTGAGCGCCGACTGGACGCTCGCCAACAGCACGTCGTCGTCGAACGGCTTTTCCAGAAAGTCCACCGCACCGACCTTCATCGCTTCGACCGCGAGCGCCACGTCGCCGTGACCGGTGATAACGATCACCGGCACGCCGATCTTGAGCTCCTTCAAGCGGCGCAGCAGGTCGACCCCGCTCATTCCCGGCATGCGCACGTCGGTGATGACGCAGCTTGCCGTGGTGTCGGGCAACGCGTCGAGAAACGCCATCGCGGATGAGTAGGTCTTGACCTCGAGTTTGG
Source organism: Xanthobacteraceae bacterium (assembly GCA_050010955.1). Taxonomy (GTDB): domain Bacteria; phylum Pseudomonadota; class Alphaproteobacteria; order Rhizobiales; family Xanthobacteraceae; genus BOG-931. The sequence goes on from JBEKJZ010000102.1 coordinate 9,187, forward strand.
CCGCCTGCAACAGGAACGCCAGCGACTGACGAAACGCTTCGTCGTCGTCGATCACGTGCACGATGGCCTTTTCAGACGGCATCGCCGACTTCCTCTTTGCTCAGCGCCGGCAGCGTGAATGAGAACACCGTTCCTCCTCCGGGATTTGATCGCGGCGCGATGGAGCCGCCATGCGCCTCGACGATGGTGCGCGAGATCGACAAGCCGACGCCCATGCCCTGGCGTTTCGTGGTGATGAACGGCTGGAACAGCTGCGCGCTGACTTCGGGCGCGATTCCGGTGCCGGTATCGGCGACGCTGATCTCGATCATGTTGTCCTGCGTCGAAACCGTCGAGACGACGAGCTCGCGCTTCTCGGTCTCTTCCATCGCCTCGATGGCGTTGCGCATCAGATTGAGCAGAACTTGTTGAATCTGCACCTTGTCGGCGAGCACGAAATCGGTGTGCGGATCGTACTCGAAGCGCACGCGGACGCCCCGGTCTTTGGCCCCGACCAGCGCCAGGGCGCTGGCTTCTTCCACGAGTTTCTTGACGTCCTCCACCCGCCGCTCGCTCTCGCCGCGGGCGACGAAGTCGCGCAGGCGGCGGATGATCTGGCCGGCCCGCAACGCCTGTTCGGCCGCCTTGTCCAAGGCCTCGCGCAAAACCGGGGCGCGCTCGTCGGGGCTGCCTTCCAAGAGCCGCCGGGACCCCTTCATGTAGTTGGCGATCGCCGACAGCGGTTGATTGAGCTCGTGGGCGAGCGCGGAAGCCATCTCGCCCATGGCGGTCAAGCGCGAGACGTGGACCAGCTCGGCCTGCAAATCCTGGAGCCGCGCCTCGGTCTGCTGGCGCTCGGTAAGGTCGCGGATGAAGCCGGTGAAGAAGCGTTCATTGCTTGTTCGCATCTCGCCGACGTTGAGCTCCAGGGGAAATGTCGAACCGTCCTTGCGCTCGCCGACGACCACCCGGCCGATGCCGATGATTCTCCGTTCACCCGTGGTCAGGTAACGCTGCATGTAGACGTCATGGTCCTGCCGATAGGGCGACGGCATCAGCATTTTGACGTTTTTACCCAAGACTTCGGCGGCGCTGTAGCCGAATAGCCGTTCCGCCGCCGCACTGAACGACTGCATGATGCCGCGTTCGTCGATGACGATCATGGCGTCGGGGATGGTGTCCAGAATCGACTGCACATGCGCCTCGCGGGCAAAGGCGTCCTCGGCGCTGGCCGCCGCGGCGATCCGCGAGCGGCGCAACAGCTCGCCGCGCCACGATGCGCCGACGCCGACGAAGGCGAAGACCACCGCGTTGACGATATCGGCGCTCGACAGCGCGCGAAAATCGGAGACGAAAAACAGGCCCAGCAGCAGGCCTAGAAGAGTGGCCAAAGAGCCGGGGCCCCAGCCGCCGAACGCCGAGGCGATCAGAATCGCCGGAAAGAAGAAGAGATAGGACGCCTCGCCCTGGAGCACCGATGCCAGTGCCAGGCGAAGCACCAAGGCCACCGCAATCGCAATGATTGCAATGCCATAATGTTCAATGGTCCCGCGCGGGACCGGGAGGTTGAACGCCGCTTTGGCGGGGTAAGATCGGAAATGTGGCTTGGCTTCTGCCATAGCAATGCCGGTGTCGGCCTTTTGTTGCCCTTTTTGGATTTTGGAGGGAACCGCGGGTCCTGCTGCCCCTCCGGGATAGCCCTTAGGGACATTATCTGAATTTTTCGCCTCCCGCGCGAGGGTTACCAATACCTCTCGAAGCTCCCGGAGGTAAAGAGCCATGCTCACACAAACCGCCGTCCGCCCCGACCAATTCCGCCGCTTCGTTCCGGTCCCGCGCAACCCCCCGCCGCCAGCCAGCCATGCACTCGACGGCGCCGCTGAGCGCGAGCCGCTCGCGCAATCCATGCACCTGATGGGCGCCGTCATGTCGTATCCCCGCAATGCGGAGATCTTCGGCGAAAACGAGCCCGCCGAATACCTCTACAAGGTCATCAGCGGCAGCGTCCGCACTTACAAAATCCTCAGCGACGGCCGCCGCCAGATCGGCGGATTCTATCTGCCCGGCGACATTTTCGGCTTTCAATTCGCACACCTTTTCGGCCGAGGCCATAACCGACGCCAAGGTACTGGTCATCAAGCGCAGTGCGCTAACCGCGCTCGCCAGCTGCGATGCCGCGGTCGCCCGGCAGCTCTTTGCGCTGACCAGCTGCGAATTGCGGCGCATGCAGGATCGCGTCCTGCTGCTCATCAAGAGCGCACAGGAGCGCGTCGCCAGCTTCCTTCTCGAAATGGCGGACCGCGCCGCGGCCGGGAATGTCGTGGAACTACCGATGTCGCGCCAGGACATCGCCGATTATCTCGGCCTGACCATCGAGACCGTGTCGCGCACCTTGACATGCCTGGAGAGCACCGCGGCGATCGAAGTGCCGAGCTCGCGGCGCATCGTGCTGCGCAACCGATCCGCGCTTAACCGCCTGAACGGCTGAGGTCGCCGCGAGATTGAGCGGCAGTTGCCGGCCGATATTGAAAGGCAGCGATCATGCAGGTTCGCGATATCATGACGCGGAAGGTTATTTCCGTCGGGCCGCATGAACCGCTGCTGCAGGCGGCGCGCCTGATGTTGCAGAACAGAATAAGCGGCCTGCCGGTTGTCGACGCGGCGGGCCAACTGGTCGGCATCGTCACGGAAGGCGACTTTCTGCGCCGCGGCGAGATCGGCACCGACCGCCGCCGGCCGAAATGGCTCGAGTTTCTGCTCGGGCCCGGCCGGCTCGCCACCGAGTATGTGCATGCCTCGGGCAGAAAAGTCGATGAAGTCATGACCGCCGATCCTTGCACCGTCAGCGAAGACGATTCACTGGAGACGGTCGTCGAACTCATGGAACGGCGCCGCATCAAACGCCTCCCCGTCATGCGCGACGGCAAGATGGTTGGTATCGTCAGTCGCGCCAATCTCATGCATGCTCTGGCAAGCCTCGACCGCGGTACGCAGGTCGCCGTCGGCGACGACATCGCGATTCGCGACGGCATTCTCAAGTCGCTGGGCAAACAGCCCTGGGCGCCGAGCGTCAACGTCGTGGTCAAGAACGGCGTTGCGGAATTGTGGGGCACCATCACCGACGAACGCGAACGGCAAGCTTGCATCGTCACGGCCGAGAATGTCGCGGGCGTCCATCAGGTGCACGACCATTTGGTTTGGGTCGAACCGATGTCCGGCATGGCGTTTCCGTCGGCGGAGGACGAAGCCAAACCGCGCACGGAACCGCCGCACAACGCTGTGCACTGAACGCGGCGGCGGTCGAAAACATTTCCGCACGACACCCTCACGCGGCGACCATGATGCCCCACACAGCCATTCAAGCGAACAGCCGGACCATGCGCCGCAGCCTTCTGACGGCGGTTGTGCTCGCGGCTTTGCTGCCGCCGCTCGCCCGGAGCGACGAGGCGCTGTCGCCGGCCGCGCAAAGAGGTGTCGTCTTCGTGCGCCTCTACTGCGCCAGCTGCCACGCGATCGACAAGGTGAGCGAAAGCCCGCTCAAGGTGGCGCCGCCGTTGCGCACGCTGCATCTGCGCTATCCGGCCGAAAGCCTGCGCGACTCGCTCGCCGAAGGCATCATCACCGGCCACCCGACGATGCCGCAGTTCCGGCTCGATCCCGGCCAAGTCGCCGATGTCATCGCCTACCTGAAATCGCTGGAGCCGTGATCGGCAACACGTGACGCGATTGATTTGAATCAACATCGGTGCCGAATCGACGTGCATCCTCGGCACGTTTCAGCTGGTCGGCCGTCGCGGGGGAACCTATGGCGCTATCGAACGCACAAGCGAAATACATGACCTTCGGCGAAGCCGGCTCGGCGGTCGCATTTGCCGGTCTTGCGATGTTCTCGATCGTGGTCGCCGCCAAGGCCTACACGCCGGAATATGCCTTTCACGCTTATCTGTTCGCCGCCGGCAGCGTGGCGGCGGTGTTCGCCATCGTCAATCGCTATTTCGACCGCGGCGCGCAAGCACCGGCGCTTACGATCGACGGCAAGCCGAATTACAATATGGGGCCGGTCAAGCTGGCAACGATTTTGGCGGTGTTTTGGGGCATCGCCGGGTTCACGGTCGGCCTGTGGATCGCGCTCGAGCTCGCTTTCCCGGCGTTAAACTTCGACCTCTCCTTTATCTCGTTCGGCCGGCTGCGCCCGCTGCACACCTCCGCCGTCATCTTCGCCTTCGGCGGCAACGTGCTGATTGCTACGTCCTTCTATGTCGTCCAGCGCACCTGCCGGGCGCGGCTGGTCGGCGATCTTGCTCCCTGGTTCGTGGTGCTCGGCTACAATTTCTTCATCGTCATCGCCGGTACCGGTTATCTGGTCGGCATCACGCAATCCAAAGAATATGCCGAGCCGGAATGGTACGCCGATCTTTGGCTCACCATCGTGTGGGTCGCGTATCTGCTGGTTTATCTCGGCACGCTGATGCGGCGGACCGAGCCGCATATCTACGTCGCCAACTGGTTCTATCTCGCCTTCATTCTCACCATCGCCGTCCTGCACCTCGGCAACAACGCCGCGGTTCCGGTGTCGGTGTTCTCGCCGAAATCCTACATCGTCTGGTCCGGCGTTCAGGACGCCATGGTGCAATGGTGGTACGGCCACAATGCCGTGGGCTTCTTCCTCACCGCCGGCTTCCTCGGCATCATGTACTACTTCATTCCGAAGCGCGCCGAGCGGCCGATCTACAGCTACCGCCTCTCGATCGTTCACTTCTGGGCGCTGATTTTCCTCTACATCTGGGCCGGTCCGCATCATCTGCACTACACGGCGTTGCCGGATTGGACGCAAACGCTCGGCATGACGTTCTCGATCATGCTGTGGATGCCGTCGTGGGGCGGCATGATCAACGGAATCATGACGCTGTCGGGCGCCTGGGACAAGCTGCGCACCGACCCGGTACTGCGCATGATGGTGCTGTCGGTCGCGTTCTACGGCATGGCCACTTTCGAAGGGCCGGTGATGTCGGTGAAGGCGGTCAATTCGCTGTCGCATTACACCGACTGGACCATCGGCCATGTTCATTCCGGCGCGCTGGGCTGGGTCGGCTTCGTCTCCTTCGGCGCGATCTACTGTCTGGTACCCTGGCTGTGGAATCGCCCACTCTATTCGCTGCGGCTGGTCGGCTGGCATTTCTGGATCGCCACCATCGGCATCGTTGTCTACATCACGTCGATGTGGGTGGCAGGCATCCTCCAGGGATTGATGTGGCGCGCCTACACCAATCTCGGCTTCCTCGAATATTCCTTCATCGAGACCGTCGAGGCGATGCATCCGTTCTACGTGATCCGCGCCATCGGCGGTGCTTTGTTCCTGGTCGGCGCGCTGATCATGGCCTTCAACGTCTGGCGGACGATCTATCCGCGTGAACAGCTCGCGGGCGCCGTGGGCATGGCTGCGGCCGAGTAGGAGGATCCTTCATGTCGGCTTATACGTCGCTGTGGCAGAGGCACTGGATCCTCGAGCGCAATTCGATCCTGCTGTTGATCGGCATCCTGATTGTCATCGCGATCGGCGGCCTGGTGGAGGTCGTGCCGCTGTTCTATTTGCGCAGCACGATCGAGACCGCGCCCGGCATGCGGCCGTATACGCCGCTCGAGCTGGCCGGCCGCGACATCTACGTGCGCGAAGGTTGTTACCTCTGTCATTCGCAGATGATCCGCGCGCTGCGCGACGAGGTCGAGCGTTACGGGCATTACTCGCTCGCCGCCGAAAGCGAGTATGATCATCCGTTCCAATGGGGCTCCAAGCGCAACGGTCCTGACCTTGCGCGCGTCGGCGGCAAGTATTCCGAGGACTGGCACCGCGACCATCTGCAAGACCCGCGCTCGGTGGTTCCCGGCTCGATCATGCCGGCCTATCCCTGGCTGTTCACGACCGATCTCGATTTTTCTCATATCGCCGAGGACATGAAGGTGCAGGCGCTGCTCGGCGTACCCTATTCCGACGAGATGATCGCCAACGCGCTTGCCGACGTGCGCACGCAAGCGACCGCCGATGCGTCGGACGCCGCCGCGCTGGCGAAGCGCTATCCGAAGGCGCAGGCGCGCGATTTCGCCGGCATTCCCGGCCGCGTCACCGAAGCCGACGCGCTGATCGCCTATCTGCAGATGATGGGAACGCTGGTCGACTTCAAGCTCTACGACGACAAAGCCAACATCCGCTGAGGAGGCATCGGTGTCGCCGAGCTATCAGTTTTTCGCGGAATTCGCCCAGACCTGGGGCCTCGTCTACTTCCTCGTGCTGTTCATCGCGGTGCTGGTCTATGCGCTGTGGCCGTCGCGTCAGAAGAAGTTCGACGAAGCTGCGCGCGTACCGCTGCGGGAGGATTGATCAATGCTCGGTCGAAAAAAATACGGCCCCAAATCGCCGCCGAAGGTCGGGACCACGGGCCACGAATGGGACGGCATCCAGGAGCTGAATACGCCGCTGCCGCGCTGGTGGCTGTGGCTGTTCTACGCGACGATCATCTGGTCCGTGGGTTACTGGGTGGTCTATCCGGCATGGCCGCTCCTTTCCTCCTACAGCAGCGGCCTGCTCGATTGGAATTCTCGGAGCGCCGTCAACGCCGAACTGGTGGCGCTGCAGATGCAACGCGGTCCGATGATGACGCGGCTGGCGGCGGCCTCCCCGCAGCAGATCGAATCGACGCCTGAGCTGCTCGACTTTGCCCGCACGCTGGGCCGCCGCGCCTTCGCCGATAATTGCGCGCCGTGCCACGGCGCCGGCGGCGGCGGCGCGAAAGGCTATCCAAATCTCGTCGACAATGATTGGCTGTGGGGCGGCACGCTCGATCAGATTGGGCAGACGATCCGGCACGGCGCCCGCGCCGGCGACGATGACGGCCATCAGGGCTCGATGCCGGCCTTCGGCCGCGACGGAACGCTGAAGCCGACCGAAATCTCCACGGTGGCGGATTACGTGCGCTCGTTGTCCGGGCTCCCCACCGCGCCCGACGCCGATCTCGCCCGCGGCGCGAAAATCTTCGCCGACAATTGCGCGGTCTGTCACGGCGCACAGGGCAACGGCAATCGCGAGGTCGGTGCCGCGAATCTGACCGACCAGATTTGGCTTTATGCGCCGGACAAAAAGACCATCATGGAAGGGATCACCAACGGCCGCGGCGGCGTCATGCCGGCCTGGGGCGGCAAGCTCGACGACGTCACCATCAAGGCGCTGACGGTCTTTGTGCACACGCTTGGCGGCGGGGAGCAGTGACGGATGGATCCGGGTAGCGACAACGCGCTCGCGATGCAGGCCGCCCGTTCGCCGCAGCTCGGGCAACCGGCGCTCGCAGCGCTTGGCGACGATGGCGCACGAACGCTGCTGCCCGTCGGCGCGATCGAACCAGACCCGTCGGACGATGGGCCGCTCTACGTCGCCCGGCAAAAGATCTATCCGCAGCGCGTCAGCGGTACTTTCCGGCGCGTGAAATGGCAGGTGCTGTTTATCACGCTCGGCATCTATTATTTGCTGCCGTTCGTGCGCTGGGATCGCGGGCCGAACGCGCCGAGCCAGGCGGTTCTCATCGACTTCCCGAGCCGGCGATTCTATTTCTTCTTCATCGAG
>JBEKJZ010000103.1:0-22848 GCA_050010955.1 Xanthobacteraceae bacterium
ACGTGTTGCGTTGACGTCTCGAACAATATGTAACTGCTCGCTTTAGAGGGGTCTGTCTAGTCAAACTTCCGGAGGCACACGGGGATGTTCAACTGCTCCACCAAGCGGCCAAACTACCAAAATTTCACAAACCGATGAGGCTAACGAGCGTCGTTTCCCGGTGTCCTTCTCGAGAATCATATCCGCGCGAGCGATGATGCAATCCAGCTGAGATTGATGACGCGCGCAGCTATCTCTTTAAGCGAAAACGTCTTTCGAGAGCGTGAGCTCGCTTTCGGGTGCGACCCGTTCGTGCTTTTCGGCGATGCTCTTGATGCGGTAGCATGGATCGCCGGGATCTCGGTCCGAGGCGGGAACGAGATGGCGAATTTCATAGGGACCAGGGGCTGATGATCGAAGCCCTCCCGGCTCAAGCTCGACTATTTGACCGATATTGAATTTATGAGCCATTAGACTTTCCTTTCGCTATATTGGGCTTAGAAATCCAATCTGCCGGTTTCTGTTCGTCCTTGTTGTCATGCAAGAAGCGAGCAATCTGGCCTCTCAGCATGACCGTTTGTAGTACGTCCCCCAGCGAGCCTGCGGTATCGAAAAGCTCGCGTTGCAGCTTCGCCGGGGATCGTGTTCCACTGCATGATGACGGCCGCCCCGAGGCACCGCAGAATATGCTCCTCGATCTCTGCGACAGCCTTGCTGTCTCGCGGCTTCCCAACGGCCTCGTCCATGGAAAGTACGTCTTGCGAACGGATCATTTTGTCGTAATTGTCCGCCAGCCAGTCTTCGTTTTGGGCCAACAGGCTGAAGCTTTCCATTGACCGCTGAAATTTACGGATTTCGCTCGGAACGTCAGTATTTCTTATCGATTCAGCGCTTTCTACCGCTTTCGCGCGAAATTGCTCTGCCGTGAACATGGGAATCTCCCTCCGTTACACGGGCCAAACGGTCTCCCGCTCGACGGTGCCGCAATGTCTGGTTATTGGCTGTTGCGACCGCATATGGGGACGATCGCGTCGAATTGCGACGACGACGATTACACGATTCCGGGAATTGGGCGGCCATCGGCCACTTGCCTCCTTTGGTCTGGGTAATGCCGACGAACTTAATTTCCAACAAATGATCACCTGCCCCCTGTGGTTGTCACAATTCACCTCCAGCTATGATGTGACGCGGCGGGCGGTTCGCTTCTGGGGATATGACCGCTCCATGGAGAGTTGATTCGTCATGGAGAGTTCATTCGTTGTGACCACTGGTGCACTCAAGCAGATTCAGCCGAATCTACCACCCGACCCCCGTTGACCTGCTCCGGGCGTTCCATATCAACCGCGACCGCATCTACGCGACCGCCGCCAAGGTCTACGCCCGAGGCCGCAAGGGCTCGTACCAGTTGGACAGCGCTGATTTTTTGGAGGGAATTCGCAGACCCTGGCATGCGCAGTGGCGCGATCGGTCTACACTGTTATTTTTGGTAGCGGGCTCTTTTGAATAGGCAGGCGTTCTCGCGATCGGCAAGCCGCCTGACCGCCTTCGCTCGAGGATCAATCCTGTGAGCCACCCTTTTGGCTCCACCGCCTCCTTGCCGCTTTCAATGCGGCGGCGCGAGCTCGACCAGCCTTCAAGTCCCCGCTGCGGGCCAAATCCATGGCCGTGGTCGAGTGCTAGTTCTTGCGCTGAACTTTGTTCGTTCGAGCAATGCCCATTAAGTAGACGTTCCACTCGTCTGGATCGTTGCGAGCATCCAGGTCAATTTCCCCGTCTCTAATTGCTTGGTCGCGAGACTGCTGCCACTCGGCATGTTGTGCCGCCGTCGCCTCTCGCGCCTCAATGGCGGACTTCCCGTCCCATAGCGGCTTTCCGTCTGTGCCAACGAGCACCTTTAGATCAGATCGCATGCTGCCTTCTTGGTCATCGATCATCGCGCGCGCTTCATCGTCATCCACAGCACGAAACGCCAATACCGCTTTCCCGCCAATACTTACGACATACGTTTTCATGGTAAACTCCATTTCAACCTGGAGCGGTGTATCGTTGACTGCCCCGAGCCGATACGATCAACGACCGACGATATCATCAATTCCCAAAGCCGGTCAGACTCGATCCTTCGGCCCTGGTAGTTCCGACCAATCAAGGCCGAGCTCTTCACACGTCCGACGCACTACCCGGGCGTCGAGGATCTGATGCGAGCCTCCAAGGGGGACCTCCGCCTTTCGGCCTTCTCGATGCACGGTGACGATGACCTGACCTTCGCCCCGCTCATGTTCGTGTTGGTCAAAGCGGCAGCCGCGCTCGGAATTCTCGAACGTTTCGTTGATCTGCGTCAAGCACCGAACGAATCAAAGAAGCTGCTCATCGCCCGCAGCCTGTAAGCTTTTTTAGACTTGCGCTTCATGGACACCAACACGTTCCTGGAATTGCGCGCATTTCTCGCGGCGTCATAGATGGGAATAACGAAGCTAATGAACCTAACGACTTAGAGGTTTTGTCGGCCGGAAGCGCTGGCGAAGATTGAAAGGCTTTCAAACGCTATGAGGGACAACTCATACAACTTCCTGCGGTTTGAAAAAGAGCGAATTCATATTGAGGCTCGACGATATAACTCCGGCGCAGACGGCCGACGACATTTTGTGACAAGCGTGCAATATTGACAGACTCGCAGGGTAGACCGTACGGCAACTTAGCGAAGCGCAATCCGCCGATCGTATGGCATGCGGTAAGTTATGCCTTGCTGAATCGGAAACGCCCCGGCCGCTAGCAGTCGGGGCGTTCCTTTATAGAATTACCGCGACTGAGATCGACAAGCGACCTATCGCGGCGTTAAATATCACCGTCATTGCGGCCTCCTTTCTCGTTGGGCCGGCTATCGCTCGGAATACCCCAGCGGGCCAAACCTAGGTTTTTTCATACATACTGAAATTTATGTTGAAACGCCGCGACGGAGCCGTCCGGACGGGACCGCCGGGTGCCAAATTCATACCACTTGTGGGGTTGTCGGGCAATTGAAATACCCGATTAACGGCGTGATTGAATAAACCCGTCGACGTCGCTTATGGGCGCTTCTCGGGCGTCCCTCCTCGGCTAACGCCTACCAGTTACGAGAATAATGCTCGTACATCGTCATTGCGAGCGGAGCGAAGCAATCCAGGGCGCACGCGATGCTCTGGATTGCTTCGTCGCTGCGCTCCTCGCAATGACGAACCATCGCCCCCCTCCACCGCCGTCGTTGCCCTTCGAGGCTCGGCCTTCGGCCGAGCCCCTCAGGGTGACGGGAAACTAAAGTGCACAAAACAGGGGGGTTATGAGCGTAGCGAAAAAGCTGCTAGGGCTGCGCCGCGGCCAGTCGGGCCGACCGCCGTGGATCATGAATGTCGAGGCAGTGAAGGCGCCAGGAGGGATTCATGCCGAAAGCCAATGAGCACGTCGTTGTCATCGGCGGCACGTCCGGGGTCGGACTGTCGCTGGCGCGCGCCGCGCATGCGCTCGGCTGTCAGCTCACCGTCGCCGGCCGCGGCGCGGAACGTGTGTCGGAGATCGCGAAATCGATCGGCCCGGGCGTGGCCGGCCGTCATGTCGAGCTGGACGATCCGGCCTCGATCCGCGCGGGCTTCACCGAGGGGCCGGCCATCGATCACCTGGTGCTGGTGCCGATCGATCAGCTGGCGACCAATGTCAAAAATTTCGATGTTGCGGCGGCCAACAAGGCGGTCCACGTCAAGCTTACCGGCTATATCGAGCTGGTGCACACCGTGCTGCCGCGCCTGAAGCCGACCTCCTCGATCGTGCTGTTCAGCGGTCTCGCCAAGGCCCAACCTTATCCGAATGCGACGACGATCACGGTCGTCAACGCCGGCATTATCGGCATGATGCGGACCATGGCAGTGGAGCTGGCGCCGATCCGGGTGAACTCCATTTCGCCGTGCCTCATTCCCGATTCGCCGAAATGGGAAGCGGCCAGGAAGGGTACCGGCGCCTTTGGCGGAGCCGGCGTCGACGCCTTCATCGAGGCGGTCGCCAAGCAAGCGCCGTCGCGGCGTCTGCCGACGGTGAGCGATGTCATTCACGGCGTGTTCTTCCTGCTCGATAATCAGGGCATGAATGGCCACGATCTGGAGATCGATAGCGGCCTCCAGTTGGTCTGAAATCATTTGCGGGGGAAGAAAACGATGATCGCAGTCGTCGGCGCCACCGGCAATACCGGCCGGGCGGTGGTGAAAGAACTCAAAGCGCTCGGGCAAAACCCGGTCTGCGTGGTGCGCAACCCGGACAAGGCGCGCGAGATTTTGGGCGCCGACGCCAAGATCGCGGTGGCCGAATTGACCGACCGCGCCGCGCTGGAAAAGGCGCTCGCCGGCGTCGACAGCGTGTTCGTCGTCACCGGCCACAATCCGCAGATGGTCGAGCAGCAGAACAATGTGCTCGACGCGGCATTAAAGGCCGGCGCCAAGTATCTGGTGCGGGTCGCCGGCGGCCGCGCGGTCGCCGTCGCGGATTCCGAGTCCGTCGTCGGCCGCGGCCATTATGCGATCGAGCAACGATTGCGCGGCAGCGGCATCAAGTGGGTAATCCTGCGTCCCGGCCTGTTCATGCAGAACGTTTTGGCGCAGGCGGCGTCGATCAAGAACGACAGCAAATTGGTGATGCCTTATCCGAAGGATTTCCCACTGGCGCTGACCGATGTGCGCGATACCGGCGCGGTGGGCGCGCGCGTCCTCATCGATCCCGCGCCGCACTCCGGCAAGACCTACGAGTTCGCCGGCGCGACGACCACTTACGGCGATTTCGCCGAGGTGTTCTCGCAGGTGCTGGGCCGCAAGATCACTTATGTCGGGGTGACGGTCGAGCAGAACGAGCAGGCGATGCGGGCGCGCAACATGCCGGATTGGCTGGTCGCGCACCTCGTCACCATCGCCAAGCTCGGCAATGCCGGCGCGTTCTCGACCGAGAACACCAGACTGATCCGCGACCTCGTCAAGCGCGCGCCGCTCACCACCCGGCAGTTCGTCGAGGATCATAAGGCGCTGTTTGTTTGAACTCATCCTTGCCCGCGAAGCGGGGGCGGATGAAGAAGCTCAACTCAGCCCGCTCGCCCTTGCCTGGTCCCGCGCCATCACCACCCAATCGTGTTCGCCTTCGCCGTGGGCGATAGCGCCAATGAGCCGGTCGCGCCAGACATTGCCGCTCGGCAGAGGCACGCCCGCGGCCTCACCGGCGCCGAGCGCGAGATTGGCGTCCTTGAGCCCGTTCACGGCTCGAAAGCCAGCCGGAAGGTAGCGTTCCTCGGTAATCATCTTGCCATAGATCTTGTAAGCCGGGCACGCGAACAAGCCCTCGCTCAATATGCGGTGGAATATTTCTGGCGCAACGCCGTACTTGCGCACCAGGGCAAAGCCTTCGCCCATGGCTTCGATGGCGCAGCCGAGCACGAAATTATTGGCGATCTTGATCGCTGCGGCGGACACCGGATCGGGGCCGAGCTCGACGACGCGCGCAGCGATCGCAGCGAACAGGGGCCGGCAGTGCTCGACGCTGTCCGCCGGCCCGCCGACGAGGATGCCGGCCTGACCGGCGGCGACGACGTCTGGGCGGCCGAGCATCGGCGCGGCGAGCAGAACCTGCCCAGCGTCGCCATGGACCGCCGCAAGCTTGCGCATGGCCGCGACGCTGTGGGTGCCGGCGCAGATGTGAATTCCACCTTCTGGCAGCGAGTCCTTGAGCCCGCTGGGTTGGCCGACCACCGCCAGCACCGCGGCGTCGTCAGCCAGCATGGTAAAGACGACTGCGCCGTAGTTCGCCGTGTCCTTGATCGAAGCCATCGCCTTGGCGCCATGCTCCGTCAGCGGTTTGAGTTTTTCTGCGGTGCGATTGCAGACGCCGACCTCGTGCCCGCCGTCGATGAGCCGGCGCGCCATGGCCTGGCCCATGCCGCCAAGCCCGATAAATCCGACCTTCATGATGTTTACTCCTACTGGTGGAGCATGATCTTTTCGGAAAACCGGATTCCACTTTTCCGGATCATGCTCTAGCTGAGTTGGCCGCGCACCCATTCGATCTCGCGGCAGATATAGTCGACGATGTCGCCGGTTTTGAGGTTTTCCGGCAGCATGTCCCAGGTATAGGTCTCGATTTCGAGCTGGCGCGACAACGGCTTTGCCTTGTGAAAGCGCAGCGCGTCCGCGATGGCGAAGCGCGTGGTGCGAAACGGCCCGAGATCGTCGAGAAAAACCGGGACGTGGATATGGACGCGCCATTCGCGCGGCCCCGGCGCCTTCTCGAAGGCGGCGATGGCATCGTCGAGATTGAGGAAGCGATTGACCCTGCCGTCGCGCCTTTCCATCGTCTGCGTGAGATAGATGGTCTTGGCGTAGCGCTTGAGCGTATCGACGGCCGCCTGCGTCACTTCCGGCACGTGGAGCGCCGCGGCTTCCTGCAGCTTGAAGATCGGGATGCAGGCGTCGACCAGCTTCTGCAGCGACGCTGCGATGTCCTCGTATTCCACCGCCTGATGGCAGATATCGAATACCACGCCGAGATGCCGGCGCAGCGCGCCATGCGCCTCCGCAATCGGCATGCGCGCGAGCCTGGCGAGTTTTTCCGCCGCGGCACCCGAATAAAGGTGACCCGTGAAATAATCGACCGTCTCGTCGGTGGTTTCGAGGAAGCAGAACGGCTCGGGTTCGAGCGCCAGCTGGACGGTGCGCCCGGTGCGCGCTTCGAGCGCGACGAGATGCGCCACGACGCGGAGCACGTGCTCGGTGTAGCTCGCCACCACGTCGTCGCCGGTCACCCGCGGCTTGAAGCCGAGCGGCGCGCTCTGGATCGACGGTGCGATGTCGGGCGTGCAGACGTCGGCCAGCACATCGGCGACGTTGATAGTGTAGCGGGTGCGCTCTTCCGAACGCCAGTCCGGCTCGTAGACCTGCTCCTTCACCGGCGCGCCCTTGAAGGCGCCGTAGGGGAACGCATTGACGGTGTAGAGATACATATTGCTGTCGCCGAGGAATCTTTTGAGTTTTTCCCGCTCGGCGGCGCTGCCGGCGAGCGTCCGCGCCGAATTCGCCGACAGCCTCAGCGACACGCCGAAGCGCCGGTTGCCGGCGATCCGCGCTTTGACTTTCGGCACGTAGGTGGTGAGACTTTGCCACATCTGCTCCCAGTCATCGCCGGGATGCACGAGCGTCGAATAGGTCAAATGGCCGAGACCATTGCCGAGATCCATGTGCGGTTTCCTGTCTTTTTGTTCTTTATTCTTTGGCGCTGCGTCAGTTGACGTACTCGACCCGACCCGAGGCGGCGGAGCGGATAATGGCCTCGGTAGCGGCGACGCCGTGGATCGCCTGGTCCAAGGAAACGGGATAAGGCGGTCCGCCGGACGCCGCCTTGGCGAAGGCTTCGAGCGCGGCGCGGGATATGTCCATCGCCACCGCCTGCCACACCTTGGCCTCGCCCTTCACCGGCTGGAGCTTGCAGGTGCCGAACAGCCGCGTGCGCCGCTCCTCCGACGAGGCGCCCGCGACATGGGTGAGGCCTTCAAGCCGCAGCCAGCCCTCGGAACCGAACACCTGGAAGCTGAAGCCGGGTCCGGTCGTCGTCATGGTGCCGAGATAGCCCGACATGCCGCCCTTCATGCGAACGAGGATCGAGGTGGTGTCGTCGGCATCGATCGGCGCGGCGCGCCGGAAGCTTTGCGCGAACACATGGTCGATCGGCCCGCACAGATCGATCATGGCGTCGACGGCATGCACACCCATCGGCATCAGGCCGCCCAACGGCGTCTCGGTTTTGTCGGCGCGCCAGTGGGCGGGATTGATCGACAGTGCATTCGGAAACGTCATCGTTGATTCGACATGCAGAATGGTGCCGAGCTCGCCTGAGCGGATCATGTCGCGCAGCCTAATCATTTCCGGATGGAAGCGGCGGTTGTAGCCGACTGCGAGCGTCACGCCGGCCTTGCGCACCGCCGCGACGGCGTCTTCGGCCTGGTGCTTGCTCAGCGTGAACGGCTTCTCGCAGTAGACATGCTTCCCGGCGGCCGCCGCGGCCATCACCTGCGTGGCATGCATGGAATGCGGCGTTGCCAGCACCACGGCATCGACGCCGGCATGATGGAGCATCCCGTCATACTCGGCCGCGAGATGCAGGCCCTTTTGCTTGGCGAACGCCTCGATTTCCGGCGTCACCGCGCGGGTGGTGCCGGACACGAAGCGGATGACGTCGCTGTGCTCGGCCGCCTCGACCAGCGTCTTGCCCCACCAACCGAGTCCGACGATGCCCGCCTTGATCACTGGCTGCTCCCGCGACCTTTTGCGCGCTCGAGTTTGCCCCGCGTTGTCAATTCGGCCAAGTCATTTGGGCCAAGTCATTTGGGCCACGTCAGCATGGCGAGCGCAACGCAGCACAACGCCCAGAACAGGCAGTACTCAAAACCGCCGATCACCCAAATCCACTTCCGGGTCACCTTGTAGGTCGCCGCGCCAGCAACGAAAAGATGGAGGGCGGCGACCGCGGCGACATACGGCGTGTAGATGGCGAAGACCAGGCCGATGGTCAGAAAAGTCTCGATGATGCCGGCAATGTACATCCAGGCCGCCGGCGGATGGAATTTGGCGGTTTTGAAGAAGTTCAGCGTCGCCGGCTCGGTGAACTTGCCGACGATGTGCGGGATGAAAAACAACCCGCAGATCAGACGCAGAACGACCACGCCGTTGGTGATATCGAACGTTTCCGCCAAGCCTGACATGGCGTTCCCCAAGTTTTTCCCGGACACGTCTGCCAATGACGCCCGCTACAGAACCTCGAACATCTGATAGATCGGTCCTTCCGGCAACCGATGGCCGACGCCGATGCTGATGATGTTATTGAGCCAGCCATACTTCTCCGAAGCGGTTTCGAACGAGGCGGCGATGCGCAGATAATAGTCCGTCGCCTTGACCACTTCGCCGCGGGCGATGCGATCGAGCACCTCCTTCGGACCGTGGCGGATGCCGGGATAGCTCATGGCGATAATCGCATCGTCGTCGGTCTTGAGCACCACCCGCACATTGAGCAGCCAGGCGCCGTCACCGGGCCGGATCGCCTGCCAGTCGCTGCCACCGGGGAGCAGCGTGCCGCGCAGCCGTTCGCCCTCGAAGCGGCCGCCGGTGATGACGCCGACGCGCCGATCGACGCCGGGGGTCTTGCCGACATTGATCGCCGGCTGCACGTCGAGCAGCAGGACGAACAGCTGCCGCACCCGCAGCTCAGTCATCTCTTTTGGCAGCATTTCGGACAGCGAACGTGCAGCGGCCACCGGCGACCTCCCCTTCTTTGCCACGCGCCGGGATTTAAGCCGGCACCGTGGCCAGACTAACGAACCTCGGCTATAGGGTCGAGCCAGACCGGCTTGCGCAGCCGCTCCGCTTCGCCGCGCAGCCCGGTCTTGGACTCGGTGAAACGGCTTGCGCATAATTGGCGCGACCGACCGGTCCCCGCGGAGACGACGGAGCGTAGAGTAATGAGCGGCAGCGCCAAGCTGCGGATCGGCATCGATACCGGCGGCACCTTTACCGACATCGTCTGTGTCGATGACGGTTCCGGCTCGATGCGCGTGACCAAGGTCGCGAGCACCCCGGCAAATCCCGCACTTGCGTTGGTTCGCGGCGTCCACGCCATTCTCGGCGAATCGGGTGCCGGCGTGGACGATCTGGCGGTGCTGGCGCACGGCACGACGGTGGCGACCAATGCGCTCCTTCAGGGCGAGATCGCCGGCCTTGGCCTGATCGTCACCGACGGTTTCCGCCATATCCTCGAGATTGCCCGGCAGGCGGTGCCCGAGGGCTACGGCAATTCCTATTTCTGGGTAAAGCCGGAGCGCATCGTGCCGCTGCGCTATGTGCGCGAGGTCGGCGGGCGGCTGAACTTCCTCGGCGAAGAACTGCGGCCGCTCGACGAAGAAAGCGTGCGCGCCGCCGCGCGCTTCTTTCGCGAGGCGGGCATCACCGCGATCGGCATCTGCCTCATTCATTCCTACGCCAATTCGGCGCAGGAACGCCGCGCCGCGGAAATCGTGCGCGAGGAATATCCGGACTGCACGCTGTCGCTGTCCTGCGACGTGCTGCCGGAATACCGCGAATACGAACGCGCCGTGACGACGCTGGTGGACGCGTTCATCAAGCCGCATATGAGTCGCTATCTCGACCGCATCCGCGACGAACTCGGTCCGGAGCTGAACCAGAAGCCATTCCTGGTGATGCAATCGAGCGGCGGTGTCGCCAGTCCCGATCAGGTGATGCGCAAGCCGATCACCACGGCGCTGTCGGGGCCGGCCGCCGGGGCGCTGGGCTCTGCGGTGATGGCCGAACTCGCCGGCTATCCCGATCTGGTGACACTCGACGCCGGCGGCACCTCGACCGATCTCTGCCTCATCGAAGGCGCCAAGCCGAAGATCACCAATGGCGGCCGCGTCGGCCGTTTCCCGGTGCGCATCCCGATGCTCGACATCAAGACCATCGGCACCGGCGGCGGTTCGATCGCCTGGCTCTCGCGCGAAGGCAAACTCAAGGTGGGACCGCGCAGCGCCGGCGCCGTGCCCGGCCCGATGTGCTATCCGAACGGCGGCGACGAGCCGACCATCACCGATGCCAATCTCGTCCTCGGCCGCATTCCGCCGGCGCTGATCGGCGGCGGCATTGCTCTCGATGTCTCTCGCGCGCGCCAAGGTCTGCAAAAACTGGCCGCGCGCCTGCCCGGCAATCTCAGCGTCGAGCAATTGGCCGAAGGCATCATCGAGATCGCCAACTGGGACCAGGCTAACGCCATCCGGCAAATGACCATCCAGCGCGGCATCGATCCGAGCGCGTTCGCGCTCTTGTCGTTCGGCGGCTCCGGGCCGGCACAATCGCCGGCGGTGATGGAATTGATGGGCATGAACACCTGCCTGGTGCCGCCGAACCCCGGCAATCTGTCGGCGTTCGGGCTATTGGCCGTCGACTGGCGCACCGACCACATCATCACCAAGGTGATGCACGAGGAAGCGATCGAGCTGCCGATCGTTGCCGCCCATTACGCTTCGCTGGAAAAGGATGCCGCCACGACGCTGGAGAAGGACGGCATCGCGCCGTCGCGGATCGCCCTCGTCCGCGAAGCCGACGTGCGCTACGCCGGGCAGTCCATGGAAGTGCGCGTGCCGGCGCCGTCCGGCAAGATCGACGCGGCGTTCATCGCCGCGCTGATCGATGCGTTCCATGCCGCGCATCTGAAAACCTTTGGCTACAACTATGCCGGCCAGCAGAAGGTGGAGATGGTGAATTTCTGCGTCTCCGCGTTCGGCATGATCGAGCGCCCAAGCATTCCCGAACTGAAAAAGTCCGGCGTACCGCCGAAGCCGGCAACCCGGCCGGTCTATTTCGACGGCGCGTATCGCGACACGCCGGTGTTTGCGCGGGCCTCGCTGGCCGCGGGATCGACGCTCGACGGGCCGGCCATCATCGAAGAGTTCGGCTCGACCACCGTGGTCTTTCCGGGGCAGCGCCTCACAGTCGATCCGCACGGAATTCTGATCATCCGCGCGGGCGGCCAGGGCGACGGGGCGCCGCGCTCGTGAACATGCGGGATTTTCAGGCCGGCGGACGATCGACCGTCCATGCGCTCAACGGTATGGCGGCGACGTCGCATCCGCTGGCCACGCTTGCCGCCATCGACATGCTGCGCGCGGGCGGTACCGCGGCCGATGCCGCCGTCACCGCGGCGGCACTGCTCGGCGTTGTCGAGCCGCAATCAACCGGCATCGGCGGCGATGCGTTCGCGCTCTATAGCGCGAGCGGCGGCGACAACATCCTCGCCTATAACGGCTCCGGCGCCGCGGCGCTCGAGGCCAGCGCCGAGTGGTATCTGGGGCGCGGCTTCCAGGCGATCCCGCTCACCGGGCCGCACGCGGTCACCGTTCCCGGCGCGGTCGACCTCTGGGCCACACTGTTGGAGCGGCACGGCCGCAAGGGGCTCGACGCGGCGCTGCAGCCCGCCATCCGCGCCGCCGAAGATGGGTTTGTGGTCAGTCCGCGCACCGCGTGGGACTGGGCGCGCAACCGCGAAAAGTTGCGCAACGGCATCAACGCCGCGCGTTATTTCCTTTTTGACGGCGAAGCCCCCGCGGTCGGTACGGTTATTCGGCAACCTGCGCTTACCAACGCCTTGCGCACCATCGCGGCCCGGGGACGCGACGGCTTCTACCTCGGGGAGATTGCCGAGGATATCGTCACGACCCTGCGCGAGGCCGGCGGCCTGCACAGCCCGGAAGATCTTGAGCGGCACAAAACGGAAATCGCCGCGCCCGTCAGCACGCAGTATCGAGGCCATCAGGTGTGGCAGTGCCCGCCGAACTCTGCCGGCGTCACCATGCTGATCATGCTCAATGTGCTCAGCGGCTTCGATCTGCCGCGGTACGCGCCTCTGAGCGTCGAGCGCTTGCATCTGCAGGCGGAAGCAGCACGGCACGCCTACCTTGCACGGGAGCGGCACGTCGCCGATCCGCGCTTTGCCGCCACCGACGTCGACATGCTGCTGTCGGCGCCATTTGCCGCCGCCATTCGCGAGAAGATCAAGCTCGACCGCGTCAGCGAGCTGCCGCCGGCGGACGCGCCGATGCATCCGTCCACCGTCTACCTTTGCGTGGTCGACCGCGACCGCAACGTTTGCTCGTTCGTCAATTCGCTGGCGCATGGATTTGGCTCCGCCGTGGTTGCCGCCAAATCCGGCGTCCTGTTGCAGAACAGAGGTGCCGGGTTCCGTATCGAGCCGGGCCATCCGAATTGCATCGCGCCGGGCAAGCGCCCGCTGCACACGCTGATCGCGGCGCTCGTCAGCAAAGGCGGCCGCGCCGTCATGCCGTTCGGCGTGATGGGCGGTCAGTTCCAGCCCATCGGCCAGGTCCACGTGCTGACCAACATCCTTGATTACGGCATGGACGTTCAAAGCGCCTTCGATCTCCCGCGCGCCTTTCACTACGACGGCGTGTACCGCCTCGAATCCGGCGTCCCCGCGGCGACGGTGTCCGGGCTCGAACAGCTTGGCCACGTGGTCGTGCGATCTGACCAACCGTTGGGCGGCGGCCAAGCTATCCGGATCGATTGGGACCGCGGCGCGCTGGTCGGCGGCTCCGATCCGCGCAAGGACGGCTGTGCGTTGGGCTATTGATGGCCGCGCGCGGCTGAGACAACATAGCCAACGCGGCATGCGGCGGGTATAAGCCTTGACCTTTCCGTTGTCGTGAAGCCGCCGCGGAGCGCCGGACGATGATGAATGTGCATGCCGAGGCATGGCCGTGGCCGACCGCGCCGGACGTGCCCAAGCGCGAGGTCGACCCGATCGTCCTGCAGATCGTCGAAGGCACGCTCAATTCCATCGAGGCGGAAATCGAATACGCCATCGAGCGCACCGCGCGCTCACCGATGATCCGCGAAGCCCACGACTATCGCGTCGGCCTGTTCGACCGCTATTGCCGCAAACTCACCGGCCGCTCCTACTCGGCCATGCCCAACGCCGTGGTGCGCGATTTCCCGCCGCATACCATGCAGCCCGGCGACGTGTTCCTGATGAACGACACCTATCTCACCGAGGGCTCGATCGGGCATCTGCCCGACCTGTGCAGCACGGTGCCGGTGTTCCATCAGGGCGAGGTCGTCGCCTATATCCAGGCCTTCGGCCACCACGACGATATCGGCGGCCGCGTGCCCGGCTCGATGCCCGGCACGGCGACGACGGTGTTCGAGGAAGGCCTCGCCGTGCCGCCGATCAAGTTTTATAGCGCCGGCGTGCGCAACGACGCGGTCTTCACCATCATCAAGCGCAACACCCGCGTCCCGGAAACGCTCGCTGCCGATCTCGACAGCGAGGTGCAGGCCTGCGTGATGGGCGCTCGCCGCATGGCGGAGCTGTTCGAGCGCTTCGGCCGCGAGACGGTCGAGGCCTGTTTCCAAGCCATCCTCGACACCTGCCGGGATATTTTCCGCAATGAATTGCTGCCGAAGATCGCCGACGGCGAATATCGCTGGGAGGACTATGTCGAGCACGACGGAGTCACCGACCCGAAACTGCACAAGCTGGCGCTCACGCTGAAGAAGCACGGCGATCACATCACGCTCGATTTCACCGGCACCGACCCGCAATCGAGCGGCCCGATCAACTGGCCGGCGGATTATGCCGGCGGCGCCTTCTTGATCAAATGGATCGCGCCGATCCTGCGCAACCTCGCCGACACGCCCGAGCGCGCCGCGGAGATTCATGTCAACGAAGGCGTCTGCGAAGTTTTTGACGTGATCTTCCCGCCGAAAGGCACGCTGATCACGCCGGAATGGCCGGCCGCCACCAACGCGCGCTCGTTCGTGCTGCTGCGCTGCCTGGGGCTCCTTGCCGGCGTGGTGGCGCAAGCCGCGCAGGGGCGCATGCCGGCCGATCAGGAAACCATCCGCTACACCGGATTTTACGGCACCGATCGCAACGGCAAGCCGTTCCTCTCGCGCGAGGTTTTGGGCGGCGGCTCCGGTGGCCGCTATTACGCCGACGGCAACGACGCCATCCACATCGTGCCGGATTCGCGCAATCAGCCGGCCGAATTCACCGAGACGCGGTTTCCGCTGCTGGTGGAACAACTGGCGCTGCGGACCGACTCCGGCGGCGCCGGCAAGCGCCGCGGCGGATTGGGCTACGACAAGCATTACCGGGCGTTAGTCGATTGCCGCACCATTGTCACCGCCGACCGCGTCCGGCTCGGCTGCTACGGCCTCAATGGCGGCAAGGCGGGCAAGCCGTTTTGCGTGACCATCGCTATCGAAGGCACGCCGCGCGATCTCGGCGGCCTGGTCGACGGCGAGCCGGTGCGGGCCGGAGAGATCGTACGCGTCGTGACTACCGGCGGCGGCGGATGGGGCGATCCGCTGGAGCGCGAGCCCGAACTGGTGCAGCGCGACATGATCGAAGGCAAGGTTTCTCTCCGGGCGGCACGGGACGATTACGGCGTCGTACTCAAGCCGGACGGGGCAGACTCCTTCACCATCGACGCTCAGGAGACCTCCGCCTTGCGCGAGACGCGCAAGGCCACTCAGGTGCGCGCGGACTCCATGATCGACCGCGGCGCCGGCTTTGAGAAAATGCTCCGCGGCGAGGTCAAGCCGTGGACGCGGACCGCCTGACAAGAAACCCCACCAGCAAGGACCAAGCGTAATGGCCATTGAAGTCGCCAAAGTCGAATTGAAGAATGTGCAGGACGCTTCCGGCATGGAAGCCTTGATCGGCAGGGGCCAATTCAAGGCTGACGAAGTCATCGCCGTCATCGGCAAGACCGAAGGCAACGGCGGCGTGAACGATTTCACCCGCATTCTCGCCGATCAGGCGTTTCGCGCGGTGCTGCGCAAGCTCGGCACCCGCTCCGAGCAACAGATCGCAAAAATCCCGATGGTCTGGTCGGGCGGCTGCGACGGCGTCATCACCCCGCACGCGACCGTGTTCGCGCGCACTGCCAAGACCGGCTCGGCGTCCAAATCGCGGCTCACCATCGGCACGGCGATGAGCGTCGAAATCCTGCCCGAAGACATCGGCCGGCCGGCGATGGTCGAGAAAGTCGCCGACGCGGTCCGCGCCGCGATGCGCGACGCCGGCATCGACGATCCGAAAGACGTGCACTATGTGCAGACCAAGACGCCGCTGCTCACCGTCGACGCGGTGCACGACGCGCATGCGCGCGGGCGTGAGGTCGCCTGTGAGGTGCACGATTCCATGGGCGTCTCCAACGGCACGACCGGACTCGGCATTGCCGTGGGCTTACGCGAAATCAAAATGCCCAAGGCCGAGGAAATCTGCCGCAACCTCGACCTTTATTCCTCGGTCGCCTCCTGTTCGTCGGGCGTCGAGCTGACGCAGGCGCAGATCGTGCTCCTCGGCAACAAAAATGGCGCCGGCGGCCGCTATCGCATCGGCCACGCGGTGATGAAGGACGCTATCGACATCGACGGCATCTACGATTCCATTCGCAATGCCGGGCTCGACTTGCCGGAACGGCCCCGCGCCGAAGATCTAAAAGGGCGGCTGGTCAACTGCTTCATGAAATGCGAGGCCGACCGCACCGGCAAGCTGCGCGGCCGGCGCCAGATCATGCTCGACGATTCCGACGTGCCGTGGCATCGCCACGCCAAGGGCGCGGTGGGCGGCGTCGCCGCGGCGGCGATCGGCGATCCGGCGGTGTTCGTCTCGGTCGACGCCATGCATCAGGGGCCGCAGGGCGGCGGACCGTGCATCGCCATTGTCGACGCCGGAGAGTAACGCATGCGACCGGCGGCCACGCGCCACGAGCTGAAAGAACCGGCCGCGGCCGGCGCGGCGCTGGTGCGCAAATCGGCGCGTGAACTGGCGCGGCTGATTGCCGCGCGCGCGGTCAGCCCGGTCGAAGTGCTGGACGCGCATCTTGCGGTGATCGCAGCGCTCAATCCCAAGCTCAATGCCATTGTGACGCTCGCCGCCGACCAGGCGCGCGACGCCGCGAAGCGCGCCGAAAACGCCGTCATGAAGGGCGAGCCGCTCGGCCCGCTGCACGGCCTGCCGATCGGGGTCAAGGACGTGACGCCGACCGCCGGCATCCGCACCACCTTCGCGTCGCCGCTGTTCAAGGATTATATGCCGGCGGAGGACGCCGAAGCGGTGCGCCGCCTCAAGGCCGCCGGCGCCATCGTACTCGCCAAGACCAATACGCCGGAATTCGGTTGCGGCGCCAACACTACCAACGCGCTGTTCGGCCCGACCCGCAATCCGTGGAATCCGGCGTTGAGCCCGGCCGGCTCTTCCGGCGGCTCGGCGGTCGCCGTCGCCGCCGGCATGCTGCCGATCGCCCATGGCACCGACTTCGGCTGCTCCATCCGCATCCCAGCCGCGTTCTGCGGCATTGTCGGCATCCGGCCGACGCCGGGATTGACACCGAGCCGTCCGCTGCATCTGCCCTGGGATCCCGGGCAGGTCCACGGCCCGTTAGCGCGTGACGCGGAAGACGCCGCGCTTTTCCTTGACGCGATCGTCGGCTTCAGCCGCTTGTCGCCGATATCGGTGGCGCCGCCGTGGCAGAGTGCGCTCGCCGAGCTTGAGCGCCGCGACGACATCAAAGGGCTGCGCGTCGCCTACGTTTCCGACATCGCCGGCATCGGCGTCGAGGCGGAAATTGACTCGATCTGCCGTGACGCTGCTGCGACCTTGGCCGAGCGCGGCGCGCAGGTGGGGCAGATCGAATTCGATGCGAGCGACGGCCGCGCCGCGTATCAGAGCTGGCGCGGGTTCTGGATGGTCGGCCAGCAATACGAGCGGCTCGCCCAGATAGATCAGTTCGGACCCAATCTCCGGGGCAATGTCGAAGCCGGGCTGAAGCTGACCTCGCTCGACTTTGCCGCCGCTGAGCTCAAGCGCGAGGAAATGTTCCAACGCTTCCGCAAGCTGTTTGAGCAGTACGATATCCTGCTGACGCCGGCGGCGCCGGTAAAACCGTATCCGATCGAGAAGAACTTCCCCGACCGCATCAACGGCCGTAGCTTCGAGAATTACATCGACTGGATCGCGCCGGCTTATCTGATCACGTTGATGAGCCTGCCCGCTGCCACCGCGCCCGCCGGCTTGTCGCAGGACGGACTACCCGTCGGCATGCAGATCGTGGCGCCGCGGTTCGAAGAGCCGCTGATCCTGCGCGTCGCGCGCCTCATCCATCACTCAAGCGGCGTCGGCTGGCCGCCGATCGCCGAAATTTCAAAATGATGCGGAACGCCCGCGTCGCGCGTGGAATCAGGGATTCCGTTGCGCGGCGCAAAGCTGCCGGTGCTCATCGCCGCACTGCGTCCGGAACGTACTGGGCAATACCATTGCCGAATGACCAGTTCTCCGGCTGCACCTCGACGATGTTGATGAAGATGTCCTCCGGGCGCAATCCGGGGCTATCGGTGAGCCGCTCGACGATGCGCCGGTATAGCGCCTGTTTCTGCGCGACGGTGCGCGTGTTGCTGACGGTCAGCTGAATGATGACGAGATCGTCGCTGCGCTCGATGCCGAGGTATTTGGCCCCGTAGCTGAACTCGTCCTCATCGTGCTGGGATATCGTCATGAAGCGATCGTGTTCCGGCACCTCAAAGGTCTCGCGCATAGCGTGGTAGAGGCCATCGAGAATGGCCTTGCGGTAGGCGGCGGTCTTGCCTCGCCGCAAGGTGACGCGCGTCAGCGGCATGTTCGGCTCCTTTCTCATTTATGGCAGGCGATGGCATCGAGCGACGGCGATATCCTTTCACTTGCGCCACTGCCCAACCAGCTTGTTCACGCCAGAAGGGTTTGCGGCTTCGTAAAATGCGTGCCCTCCGCCGCAAATAGCAGAGCATCGTCCAGGCGATCGTTGCCCCAGAACATCTCCGTTCCGACGAAGAAGGTGGGAGCGCCGAATATTCCCCTGACCCGCGCCTGTTCCGTTTGTTCGCGCAACAGGGTCTTCGTCGGCTCGGCCTGCGCCTGATCGAGAATGTCGGCGGCCGGAAGCCCCAGCTCCGCCAATATACGCGCCAAGGGCTCAGGCTGGTTGATATCCTGGTCCAGCGCCCAATTGAGTTCCATCACCTGTCGGCAGAAGGCGCCAATCCACGGCTGGTCGGCCCCGAGCAGCGCCACGCGCAACGGCAGCACGCCGAGCCGCGGGAATTTGCTGGGTTGCGTCCAGCGCAGCCCATACTTACGGCACTGCCGCGCCATGTCCTGCCAGACATAGGCGCCCTTCTCCTTTTGCAGCACGAACGGCGAATTTTCGAAGCCTAGAGCGCGGAATATCGGTCCCAGCAAAAACGGTTTCCAGGCAATGCGGACGCCGCGTCGCCGCGCTTCGTCCTCAATCCGCATGACGCTCAGGTAGCTATAGTTGCTGCCGAACTCGAACCAGAATTCGATCTCCGGCGATTGTTCGGACGTTTGTGTCGAATCCCTCATCGCCGACTCCTCCGATGTCGCTAATCTCCGGCTTTAACGGCCTGCATGCCCACGCGCGTGCGCGCATCCACCACGCGAAGCAATCCGAACAGCAGGGCGCCAACGGCCATCACCGCCGCCGCCAGATACAGACCGGCCCGGTAACCGCCCAGATACGTCGCCAGCGAACCGGTGACGGCCGGCGCGATCACCTGCGCGATCCCATACGACAGCGTCATCTTTCCCATCATCTTGGCTGGACGCGTCGGGTAATAGCGCCCGGCCATGGTCAGCACGAGGCTCACCAGGCCGACGGTCGTTGCGCCAAAAAGAACGGCGCCGCACAATGCCAGGAACAGCCCATTCCCCAGGACCGGCAAGAGAATGCCGGCAACCTGCAGCACGGCCGCGAGGATAAGCGCGTTGATCTCGCCGGTGCGCCGCGCGATCAAATCCCAGAGCATGCTGGCGGGCGCAGCGCCCAGGCCGATAAAGAGAAAAACCAACGTACCGTGGCCGCCCAGCCTCGGCAGCTGATCGACGACGGCAACGATGAAGGTGGCGCTCACCACGTAGCCCACGCCGGCGCAAAAGTACGCGGCCATGAACAGGCGTTGGAAAACCGGGCTGGGCGGAGCGTCCTGCATGACTCGCCCGGACTGGGTGACCGTGCTGCGGTCCGGCGCCGGCAACCAAGCCAATGCGGGCAGCAGCAAGACACACCCGGCCGCCGTGAGTGCATACCATTGCTCATGCCAGTCGAGCTGCCATCGGTTCATGAGCTCCACCGCGACCGCGCTGCCGGCAATACCCAGACCGATGCCGGAAAAATGGATGCCCAGCTCGCTGCGGTGGTCGCGGCGGATGAGCCAGTTGAGAATGAGCCCGGTGCCGAGCAGCAAGCCGGCGGCGCTGCTCAGCCCTGCAAAGTAGCGCGAGACGGCCCAAACCGTCGGGTCGGTGGTCATGCCCATCATCGCGGTGGTGAGCACCGCCCCGATCATGCCGAGACGATAGAGCCGATCCTTGAGCACCAAATCGCCGATCAGCGACGCAGCCAGGGCGCCGCTCAGGTACCCGACATAGTTGATGGCCGCCAGCCAGCCAGCCTCGGCAACACCCAGTCCCGCCTGTTGCTGCATCAGCGGCAACAGCGGCGTGTACGCAAACCGCGCCACGCCGAGTGCCAGGACAAGACTGGAGATGCCGGCGCCGAGGACTTTATAGCGATCCGGTATCAGGGTCATTGCAGGCAATGCTTGAAACAGGGCGGGTATGGCGCACCACGATGGCGAAACGCGATGCGGTTATCAAATGGTGATGGCAAAGGGCGGCACAAACGAGAAAAATTCTCCGATGAACGAGAAAAATTCTCCGATTGACCTCTATTCGGCGCCCTTCGGCGGCACCGCGTCCGGTGATTTCGTCCGGTTTAATGTCGGCCATTGCTCGCTCACCATCGGCAAAGGTTGGTGCTTGCCGGTGATCTCTTCGATTGTGAGCGCATATAGCGTGATTTGGTCGAGCCGCGGGTAAAAGCCCTTGGGCCGGTCCAGTTTCGCATCGGAGTATTTCGCCATTAAACGATCGAAGAACCGGGTTTTTGCCGCCCGCTCCTCCTCGATGCGAATCGGGCCGAAGCCAACCACGCTGGTGTAACTCACCGAAGAGTCGCACTCGAATTCGCCGTACGGAAAAACGGCGCCCATTTCCGCCGCCTCAAAGCAGACGCGTGGCCGCGCTTCGATATTGCTGCGGAAATGGCCAGCCAGGCTGGTGTGAGAGAAAATCTTTCCGTCGGCGTAAATGAACAGGTTGGGCACGACATAGGGATCGCCGTTTGCGCTCACGGTGGCGAAATGCGCGAACGCGGTTCGCTCCAGGAAGCGGTCAATGTCGGCCCGGCTCATCAGCTTGTCTTGCCGTCTTACGATACCTTGGCTCATGCAACTGATCCCTGGAGTGCCGTATCTCGGCGTGAAATCTGCGACACAGCCTTATGCCGCCGGTGCGGGGGCGTGACAACAGACGCAGAGTTTATTGCCGTCAGGATCGCGAAAATAGCAGCGCCGTCGGCCAATCAGCCTCACGGCCGCGCCACGTTGCCAAAGTCTCCGTGCCGGCCGGCGCCCTGGGCAAACCGCGCGACACCCACGGCACCCTCCGCGGCGAAGACCCCGGTGCAGTTGGTCCATTCCCGCTCCAGCGCCGCGCGCACGGGAAGGCCGTGCTGCAAATAAACCGAGCGCCGATCGGCGCGACCGGCGGCTTGCGGAAATCGCGCGATCTCCCGCGCCATGGCTTCGGCGGCTTCTCGCGCCTGCCCGTTGGGCACCACCATTTCGCACAGGCCGATGCGCAGACACTCGTCGGCGTCCACCTTGCGGCCGGTCATGATCAGCTCAAGCGCGCGGCCCTCGCCGACGAGACGGGGAAGCCGCACGGTGCCGCCGTCCGACAGCGGCACGCCCCAACGCCGATTATAAACGCCCATATAAGCGCCCTCGGCCATAACGCGGCAGTCGGCCCACAGCGCGAGCTCCATGCCGCCGGCGACCGCCGGTCCCTCGATCGCGGCGATGACCGGCTTGCCGAGCGTGAGCCGCGACGGACCCATCGGGCCGCGCGGCACCGGGCCGCCGCCGACGGGAAATTCCAGGGAGGTGTGGGTCTTGGCATTGTCGCGGGTGGCGATACCGCGGATTGCAAGGCTTTTCAGGTCCGCTCCGGCGCAGAACGCGCCACCCTCACCCCAGAACACGGCAACGTCCGCCGCCTCGTCGTCGTCGAAAGCGACAAACGCTTCATACAACGCCTGCGCATGTGCGGGATCGACGGCGTTGCGCGCCTCGGGGCGCGAATGAATGACCGTGAGCACACGATCACGGCGCTCGACGCGAACCGGCATAGGCACCTCCTTCGATGAACGCGAGAAAGAGCCGCCCTGCGGTTGCCGGCTGTCGCGGGAGGTCGGCGACCTGCGGCGGCGGCACTTGGTCCCGCGTCGGCTCATTCCAGCTATAGCCGCAGTCGCCGCAAGCATAACGCAAGCATGGGCGACCCCAGCCGTCCAACCTCATGCGCGGGCCGATCGGTCTGCGCGATGTTCCGCATCTCGGACAAATCATTTCAATCGGCGTCTTCGGCGCCAGCTGGAGCATTTTTCACATGCTTCGGCGATGCTGGCGACAGCTGCTATCAGCGGATCAAAAACGGGACAAACAAGAAAAATTATTCCGGAGATTAGTATTTTTCATTCGAGCTATCGGCAGGCACGCTTTATG
Source organism: Xanthobacteraceae bacterium (assembly GCA_050010955.1). Lineage (GTDB taxonomy): Bacteria > Pseudomonadota > Alphaproteobacteria > Rhizobiales > Xanthobacteraceae > BOG-931. Next base: position 22,221 of record JBEKJZ010000103.1, read on the forward strand.
CTGCACTAGCTTTCGAGGCCGACTCCCTTGCCGAGGCGACCATGACCAGGATCAATTATCGGCTCAGCTCCACGCAATCCGGTACCGCGGGCACCGTCGTGCCCGTGCCCGCTTGGCGCACGCCATTGCTGATCATCGGCTTCGGTTGCCTGATCTCGCTGATGTCGTTCGGGCCCCGCTCCTCGCTTGGCTTTTTTCTGACGCCGATGTCGGTGGCCAATCACTGGGGCCGCGACGTATTCGCCCTGGCGTTAGCGCTGCAGAATCTGCTGTGGGGCATCGGCCAGCCGCTCGCCGGCATTATCGCCGACCGCTTCGGCACCGGCCGGGTGCTCTGTATGGGCGTCGTGATGTATGCCGCCGGCCTCGCGCTCATGTCGCATGCGACCAGCGCCCCGGTGCTCGATGTTTCGGCGGGCGCGCTGATTGGATTTGGCCTGTCCGGCACTTCGTTCATGATCGTGCTGGCGGCATTCGGCAAACTGCTGCCGCCGGCCTGGCATTCCCGCGCCTTCGGATTTGGCACCGCGGCGGGATCGTTCGGGCAATTCCTCTATTCGCCGGTTGCGGTCGTGCTCATGGACCGGTTCGGCTGGCAACAGACGCTGACGATCTTCGCCGTGTGTAT